>CAZWOL010000087.1:0-8217 GCA_964635325.1 uncultured Pseudobdellovibrionaceae bacterium | reverse complement strand
ATCCGGAGTGACAAAACGGCCCAAGACAGGATCGTAGTCTCGAGCTCCCATGCGGATCATGCCAGTATCTGCGTCGTAACCCTGCAGCGCAAATTCCACAGCACTGAATTCACCATGCTCTTTACGGTATCCAAATGCACTCGACTGTTGAGCCGAGTTAGCTTCTAAGGCGGAACCCCTCGCATCAAAGGGTAAAGCTACAAACTCACCATTCTTTATAACACCGAGAGTTACATCACCAATAGTCAAAGGCTCGATAATGTCATTTCCAATGATAACGACATCTCCAAAACGAACCATCTCCACAACACCGTTCTTGGCCTTAACGAGCTGCTGTCCTTCTTCGTCGTAGATGTAGTTAACTTCTCCATCCTTAACTCGAGCCTTCTCGATTTGACCAGAAGGACCATACAAAAACGTTCCTTTTGCATTGCGGACGAGACGATTGCTGGAATCGAGTTCTAGCGCTTGACCTGTAACTAACAACTTACCTTCAGCATACAAGTTCGTAAAATCTAAGCTTCCACTCGCGTCAGCCTTGTGGGTATGAAACCCTACGTCATCATAGAGGTGCTCTTCGCTAATAGTTCCCGCAACTTGCGCAAGCATTCCACGAGGATTGTATGCAAAAGATTTTGCAAGTTCTTGCCCCTCTTTTCTGAACGCCTCCTGAGCAACGAAACCACGCTTGTCAAACTGCCAAACATAATCCCAGCTTTGTTTCAAATTCTGAAAACTGTAAGTAAGTAGACGCCGCGTCAAAGGATCGTAAGCAAATCTATAGCCCTCTTGCTGGTCTTTTTGTATGTGAGGTGTGATGGCGCAGCTATATGCAGCAACTAGAGGATTGTGGGTAGCAATCATATTTGTGCAGACATCTTCTTTGATACCTTGCACAATAATATTATCGATCTGTGCTGCTGCATTATAGCTGATGTCTAAAACTTTAGAACCAAGGTCTACTTGAGAAAGCTGCCCAAACTCGTTGTACGTCAACTTACGCTCATAGGTTTTTTGTCCTAAACCTACTCGTTCAACTTTCACTCCTACTGATTTAATCTCTCCGTGAAGCGCATAATTAAATGTGTGGGTGATTGCACCCCAGTCTACAAGTTCTAACTTTTCTTGTAGCAGCTTCCCGTCAGTTCTATAGCTAAACATTTTTGTGAAAGATTTGCCTTCTACAGCACTCAGAAAGCCTGTCTGCCCTGGTATAGCTTTCTTCGCTCCAGGAACAAAACCATCGTAGAGGTAACGAAAAATTTCTTTTTGTCCCTTTTTCGTCAGTTCCCTGCTTACAAGCCTACCAGTTTTTGAGTCATAGCTAAAAGCTTCACTGCGATCTAGGATACCAACCCGGTCATAGTAACTCTTGGTCAGCAAAAGGCGTGTCACTGGATCGTAGCTAAAAGTAACCGAACCCAGCTCTGAACGTTCAATTTTGATTACGTCACCATAATCATTCAAAGTAATATGGTGAGTTCCACCATTTGGAGTTTGGATCTGACGCAATCTTCCCAAGAGATCATACTGATAACTATGTTTATGACCTTCTTCATCGGTAAATGATTGAGCATTACCGAGAGCATCTTTGCGCATCACTTGCGAAAATTCATCGTTTTCCAAACGCTCCGTCTGGAGTTCTTCGTTCAAAGTTGGAACAAAAGATAGGGATCGGAGCATATTTTCAGTAATTTTGGTTTTTTCAAGTGTAAGTCCATACAACTCTGAATTGTGTCTCTCAGCAACAAGTTTAGCCTCAGAGCTCAGATCATCAAATGACCAATTCTGAGGATTGGCTACTTCATCTGCTAAACGAAAGCGTGAAGAAATCCCACGATCTATATGGTGTGATCTAAGATCACTAAAAGTCCACCCCGAGGAATTCTGTTTCGCTTCCGTAACTAGACTTCCTGCTGCATCGAAAAATTCTAGTCTTTCAGCCGAACTGATCGAGCCAAAAGCCGTTTCCGTCAACATATGCGTTTTGACAGTTCCAGGTGACGTTGCACTTACGTCACGGTAATAAAACTCCGTCAGAGGTTTTTCCATGCTCGTCTGAGTCAAATTGTCCCATGCTTTATAAAGACGATTTTGACCATCATAATCAAACTCTTGCTTATAGACAGACCCACTACGATCAAAATCTATCTCAGTTACAAGATCATCCTGACTATATTTGACTAGCTCTACTTTTCCTGTTGGATCCATAATAGAACTGAGCAAACCTGTTTTATCATCGTATTGGTATGTAGTCGCACCTCTCCCAGGAACAACCAGAGAGGCTAATTCACTACGATCATTGTAAAATGCTTGCTGAATAACGCTTGTATTTTCTTCAGCATTACTACCGAATAGCAATAACTGTTCGACTTGCCCTCTATCATTACGGTCCAAGCTTATACCATGTGTAAAATCCATTGCTGAGTTTTTTATGTGACGACCATTTGCTCGTTCCTGAGTCTTCCAACAAATCAGATGATCTGCAAAACTAGGGTGAGAAAAATATTTTAAATCGACCTGCAATTCACCTTCTGCTGTCTGCCTACGGTATGATGAGGGACAAAATCTAGAGTAAGTGTCGTATACAGTACGGACACCAGGAGATTGCTTTACATCTGTTTGCCATGCTGTCAGGGTGCTTGCTAATTGCGGATAAGAGATTCCTTCAAAGGTTTGATTAACCCAGGCGCTTTCATGAATTTTCTTTGGGCCCATTGTTTGTCTATCAATGACGACGGTCTTCAACGGAAGAGGCCGATGGTCTGATGACAAGAGAAACTCATGTTCTTCTGCGATGAGGGAGCTTGTTTTCTCTATCTTCGAAAACCCAAGCAACTGATTAATGCGATGATCAACGATAGGCTTGTGGTAGGTGAAAGAAGTCTTTTCACTCCCCTGTCCAGCAATAGTCTTGATTTGTTCACCTACAACGATGTAACGGTTTCTCACTCCTAATGCTGGATCTGTCATCTTGTATGTCCAGGAGATACTGACACCTTTGCCGTTGTCGATCTTTGTAAGCAAGCCTGTTGAAGGGCGATTGAGTTGGAGAGTGTCAACACCCCGCTCCCCATTCAGCATTGTCACTTGGGCATTGCCTGTACCAGTGATGTCGAGAAGGCGGGGATAGCCAGCATTTGGATGCCGATTTTTTAAACCAGGTACAGTGATCCCTTCAAAGCTATCTCCTTTATTGATAAAAGCATAAACAGTTTGGCCTCTATTGAATAGCAAATCCGTGAGGCCATCACGGTTGATGTCAACTGGTGTCATTTCATATTTTTCGACATCGACTGCCATGCCATCTTTAAAACGAATTGGTATCCAGACTCGCTCCGGCCCCCAAATAAAATTACCTTTTCCGAAAAAAACGTAGACTCCTTGTGAACCACGTATGACAATATCTGTCAGCCCATCACCATTCATGTCAAAAACAAAACTAACTCCTCGCGTCAGAAATTCAGCATTATAGGGTACGAAGACTGGATCGCTGAATTGCAACTTATCAGCTGTACTTTCATTGCGGACATACGCAAAATCTCTCACTCGAATTTTTAAAACATCAGGTAGTCCATCATTATTAAGATCGACAAACTTAATGAAACCGTTAGGTGCTTCTGACCTCGCTCCAAAATTATATTTGAGGTTGACTTTTTCAACTTCCTTTCCATCGACACTACAGACATGCAGAGTTGTTTCACCCTCTCCCAGTCGATAAGATGCTCCAAAAGGAAGTGAGAAAAGCACATCTTGATAAGGTGCTAAGCGTCCATGAATTCGAGTAAGGTTGCGTCGCTTGTTGTCATTTGCACGATACCGAAGTTCATGACCACCTCGCTGACATACCTTATCAAAGTCCGCTCTATAATGATCATCTCCTTCGATAAATTCATCACCGCTTTGAATATAGGTTTTAAGATCTCGTCCCCGTTCGATATCAATGAGACCATCTTCGTTAGCATCATAAAATTCGATCGTGCCAGCATAGAATCCCTCAGCATTAGCATCCGCCGTAGCTTTTCTTAATTTTTCAGTGTGTTGCCGCTCAGCGTAGGGCAAAAAATCATTGATTGTATCATAAGTAAATTTGACTGGAGGCTCAACTTCACCAGAAGCATAAATTTTTTGTATTTGTGTAAGAAAAAAGACTGGGCCAGCATTGACTCGTTCATGTTCAAGAACTAGCTTCCAAGACCATTTGCCCGAGTCATATTCAGTCTTAGGATGATTCAGATAAAAAACAACTTCAGCAACTTTTTGAGAAATAGAATCTTTGGCGCTTGAGGCATAGCTCACTAATGACTTAGAGCCAAGATCCGAATAAATAAATTCAATCTTGTATTGAGATTTACTATGTTTGAAATACTGGACTTCTTGCAATAAAGGGCGATGATCATTTGTCCGTGTATAGCGATAGCTTGTTACTTTCCCAAGTTTATCTTCTGCACGATAAAGGAACCATGAATAAATCCCACGACTTGATACAAAAACGTCAGATTTTCCATAGAAAAGAGTGACTCCATCTGGGAGATAAGCTGTGATATCACTTCCTACGACTCTTACTCGAACCGGTGCGCTGAAACCACGAGGATACCAAAAACCATCGGTTCCTAACAATAATTCGCCCCATGGGCTCATCAGAGTGTCAGTTTTATAGTCGATATCATGCTCTGCATTGTACCGTGTGATCTCCAGATTATTTTGCCACCCCATTCCCCATTCGGTAAGTCGTCCTCGATGTGAATAAGTAGGTAAGGGGTTTACATGTAAATTGCCTCGCAACTGACTCAGTGAGTAGGGAAAATCAATACTAAGAGCCCCTCGTCTTAAATCCTCTGCCGTAATTCCAAATCCAGAATATGCACCTGCTATATTGCCTGCTTTCGGAGCTTGCAACACAGTCGGTTGCAGTAAATCTGATTTAAATAATCCCGCGCTAAGTCCCACTGATGAGAAGCTACCAATCGAAATAAAAAGAATGAAGTAAAGCCACATTCTCATAATCAACGCACCTCTGAATCGACACAAGTTGCAACTCCACTTCGGGTAGCTACCCCATTCTCAAATTTAACTCTCGCTAGGATCATCATTTCTGCAAGTTCATGGCCCTTGAGCCGTTGCCGTAAAAATGTTCTTAAGACATCCAAATCACGAAATCTAAAACTAGTAAAAGGGGAAAAACCATACGCACAATTTTGTAGCGTAGTCAGTTGGTTAAGAAGTCCATAGGCCTTATCCACTTGGTCTGCACGTACGAAGCCAAGAGGCACCGTGGTCGATCCGACATCTGTACCAGTGATTCTAAAATTCATCGTTCCAGCCTCGGTGATAAATTCCATAGCTGGACCCAAGTGGAGCATGATTGATGCTGGACCACTGTTAAGCTCTTGCAGAAACTCCTCAGCTATTTCTTCTTGGCTACGAATGGAAAAAATGAGCATGAGAGAGTCAATCACTGGTGCAAATTGTTCGCAGTTCAAACGTCCCTTAATGCAGTCAGGACGATAAAAATGAGTGGGCCTTAACTCAATACACAAAGCAGAATCTTTAGGTCTCAACTCCTGGTCACACACATTTTCTATATCAAGCCCACAATCACCATTCTCAGGCAGAAGCTTTGACCAAATAAGTTCACGCATTGCCTCATCAGCTACTGGAGATTGTGAAGACAAAAAGTCAATTCCTGGCCTCGGAATACGTAAGAGTATGTTTTGATATTGAGTTGATCCCTGATTATGAAAAGCATTTTCTCTGAGAATATCACTATCGATAGTATCCAAGAAACTCACCAATTCTTGAGCAAAGTCTTTCACATCAACATCCAAACTCAAGGATCTTAGATTTTTCGCATGACGTCCAATCTTGTCAAAAAGAGACGGATAGTGCAGCCGCACTATCGGACTAAGAGTACGAGTCGCGAATCCCAAAGCATCGTAGATACGCCCTGCTAGAAAGTTGATATCGGAATTTGTGATAGCGAGCTGCGTAAGCAGGCGTTGTATTTTAGTTCTTTCTTCAGCAGAGTGGAGCTGCAAGTTCAATGACGACATCTTAATATCAAGTTGAGATATTTTTCGTTTTAGCTCAACAATTACCATTCTGCGTTCAATTTGTAGCATTTCGTTATCAAGCCAGTAGTGAAACAAATCCCGGAGTACTGGGTAGCTTGCAATATCTCCCGGGATTTTTGCCAAGACCTGACTCATAACTTGGGAGCGAATAGTGCGCTGAGCTGAATGTAGTGATGATGGATCCTTAACTAGTGAAGCTGAAAGATCTGAGATAGTTGATAGACTTGCAAACATTGCGGTGATGAGTTTTTCTGCCACGACTGATTTCGCTTGCGTGCGTTGTATCTGTAGAGTCAAAGCTCCCCGAGATTGGCCATCACCCTGACAATCATTAACAACAAAATAAACCCTCCGATTATTTGACAAAAAATCGTTGTAGAGCGATCAACAACCTGAATATCCACTGCATCACTGCTATGAGACGCCCATTCTGGCAAAGTGATTGCTAACAGACTACCAGCTGGAAATTGCGTGAAAGGCGTATCTGGCAACCGCAAACCTGCAGAAAATGATGCTGAATATCGATCTTCAGAGATAGTACTATGCGAATCATCTTCTATCTGCTCTTTTCTTTTTCCTTTTGCGAAAGAAGCACAGGACGAGCCGGAAACACCGACATTACTCCCTGGGGTCGAAGCCCTTAAGCAGGCATCTATTCTTGTGCTTTCTTCAGAAAAACGAACTTCACGCTTAGAAGATGTGTGACTATCAATCTCAGCTCCACCTTTTGCAAATGAAATGTAGTAACCTTCAGGCCCAACCTCAACCTGTTTATCTGCATAACTTGCAAATTCGCTTTTCCCTAATGCGCATGTTGGTGACCAATTTCCATTGACAGTAATAGCCACGACTTCAGGTGTACTAGGGCCACCATTACCACTCGAAGATGAAGTGATCATCCGAGCACCCTGAATGGGATCGTTCTCGTTATGAGGAGCGTTATGAGCATGAATCGTGAACCATTCGACTCCGTTGTCGATCTGGGATTTTGCATATGAAGAAAAATGCTCATTACTCTTAACGTTCCCTATCTGTGCTAAATACTCTGCAAAACGCGTATTTTTTTCCGTCAATGAGGATTCCAAGGAATTGAGATCATTGACTGCCTCAGCCAGTTGCAAGCTCAGGGCATTACGTTCAAAATTAAGTTGCTGCGTTTCCACTTCAACATTCTGTGCTAAAAGTCGCAGCACAGACACACGTTGGTTTTTATACTCATCTAACCTGTCTTTCAATTTCCCAGCAACGAATGCGGAATGACTAACAATTTGCTTAGCTGTAGCCAAAGAAGGATTAAAGTCGAGAATATTCTCAACTTTCAACGTTTTCGACAGACGATCATCGATATAGGAACGTGCCTTCTGTATCAGCGTAACTAATCTCGCTAGAATTTGAGGAGATGAGTATGGACTAAAAGAGCGCAAAGCATCGATCCGCTCCTTGGATGTTGCAGCCTCCTTAAATTTAGCGTTCAGACCAGGTAACCTGCCACCACCATTTCCGTAAAAAATTGGTTGTAGAACAATATTATATTTTTCATGAATACGCTTAAATACGTCAACGACCTTCTCTGGAACTAAGTCAACATGCTGGAGTGCCATATAAAGTTCATCGCGGTCTGTTAGACTTGCCAAAAGGCCCATTGTTTGAGTTGCAACACTTTTGTAATTAACCTCTGAACAGTTTTCAAATCGACATGCGAGATCTTGAAATTTGACCACCATTTCTGCGCGATTGTCTAAAACTTCAAAAAACGATTGCAAAAGGGAAACCGACACCTCTGCTGCTTCTGAATTGTGATCAGTTTCTAAAATGTTTAATGCAATATGACTACTATCCACAAGCATTGCAGTCACAGTCTCTGCATCTACTTTGCTAGCAGCAATCTTGTTAATGGCAGTTGAAAATTTATTCTCGATTTTACGAAAATCTGCGGTAAAAAAACCGTCTGCCCGTAGATTTTCAAAATCCTCGTAAATAACCTTTCCAAAACTCACGTACCATTTTCGAAATAAGTCTGAAAAAGTAGCTATTGCCTTTGGATCGTAGGACTTTCCATCAGTGCTCAGAGAATGAGGATTTCCGTATGATATAGCATCGCTTATTAAGATTTACTCATAATTTAATGAATATATTGGCGTTT
>CAZWOL010000086.1:2825-8277 GCA_964635325.1 uncultured Pseudobdellovibrionaceae bacterium | reverse complement strand
ATCATAGGTCAATCGCTATTCTTTTGCTTGACTCCCAGGTGGGTCCATATATGACAAGCAGTGAAGTTATTAAAGCAGGGATCAATAAGCTGTGGTGTTTCATTAATGCTGCCGAGTTGGCGTTATTCCAGATTCAAAGCTCACCGTCATAGTCATCAATCAAACCCGCTCCTCGTTGCATTTGTGTTAGCATGGTGTCGATCTCTTTCATCTCAAATCCTATGTCATCGACATCATCAGAATTTTGTGTTTGTGGGTGGTAGTAACGATATTGTGTTTTGCTAAAGGCAGAGCAGGCAAGGGAAATGACTTTGTTGTTATGGCTGAGTTCAATTTTGCAAGATTTATTGCGTGGGTCCTGCTTTTGTCCTTTTTGAGATCGTATGTAGTATTCAAAGCGTGCGAGTTGTTGGTTAGCTTTTTTCTTAGCTTTTGCATGGTTATGTCGACATTTTACCTCTCCAATGACATGAACCATTCGATTTTTTTTATTTAGTACAAGTACATCCAACTCTCCAGCAACGGTTAGACCATCATAATACAAAATGTTGCTAAGAATATTGTAGTCCTTTGAAGGGTAGCGTTCTTGCAATTTATAGAGAGCGAGTTTTTCACAAAGAGGTCCCGTCGTTGATAAATCAAAGCTAGCCTCTCTTTGCAAGCGAGCAATGACGATCTCCAAATCGGCAGATGCCCATACCGAGTTTGCAAAAGCGAGCACGAACACAATACGCACAATTCGAGGAATTGCGTTTGGCAAGATCCACCTCTTCGTTTAGCGATTAAGGTACTTTTTATATTTGTAAACAAATGTAGATGAGAAAGGTGTGTGAAAAATTCTGAATACCAACGCTACTAAGATGTAAGCCAGTCTCCGAAGAGATGCGATATGTCGGAGGCAACAACTGCTCCGAAAGCTGTCCAAGAGAGTTCGCTATTCTCTTGCAAGAAGCCTACGAAATCATTCAGCTGTCCATAAAGTATGGAACTTCCGATGATCGCATCACGACTTGCTAGAGTTATGCATATCCAAAGTGCAATATAGAGTAAGCGTGTGAGTGAGCCCACTATAGGTATATGGCTCCACCCTCGGTGCCTAAAAAAGCGAGTATAGGGCCACCATAGTATTCGCAAGAGGCCCCAGTTGCGATTGGGGGTGCTTTGAAATAGATCTAGATCTGGACTGAGCAACAGCGTCGCAAGTGCGAAAGAAATTGCAAAGCTCAAGTGAACAATCGACGTCCCTACATTATTGTAGATGGCAGCCCCTTCTAAGGCGCAGCCAATGCTGAAATTGGTGACAAGATGTTGGCGATAGAGCATGACGAACCTCATGATGGCGCCTCCTCTTCGGTTGTACCGAGTTATTCTTGAGATTTTTCTGCTTTCTCTTCCTAACATTCTGACGTAGGTTATCGGCTTACTTGTTATTGTCATGGTCTACAGGAGTTTTTTATGAAAAAATTTTGGAGTTTCCTACTGTTTCCGTTTGCTGCGACGATGGTTGCTAATGAAGGGGGTGGAGCTGCCGAACCAAAGGTGACCAAGAAGGTTTTCTTCGAAGTCGATATCGATTCCAAACCAGCAGGTCGCATTGTTATGGGTCTCTTTGGAAATGATGTGCCCAAGACTGCAGAAAATTTCCGTGCACTCTGCACTGGTGAAAAAGGCAAAACTAAAAGCGGTATTCCTTTGAGCTATAAGGGAAGCAAGTTCCATCGCGTTATTCCAAAGTTCATGTTGCAAGGTGGAGATTTTACCAACCATAACGGAACCGGAGGCGAAAGCATCTACGGAGCCAAGTTTGAAGACGAAAATTTCAAACTCCAACACACCAAGCCAGGACTTCTCAGTATGGCTAATGCGGGCCGTAATACCAATGGCTCCCAGTTTTTCATTACAACTGTCCCAACACCGTGGCTTGATGGACACCACGTTGTCTTCGGTAAGGTTTTGGAAGGTATGCCGCTCATCGAGCAAATCGAAAAGCTTGGCTCTGGTTCTGGCAAAACCTCTAAAGAAATCACTATCCGTGAGTCTGGTGAGCAAAAAGACTAGGGCTTGTCTGTCGTTGCGTTAGCAACTACGGTTTTTTTGTTACGGCATGCTCCACTCTTTTTTTCTAGTATTTGCTCTTCCATGCGTGTGAGTACAATATTATTCGTAGTAATAAAGTCCTGGAGCATGCGAAAGAATTTTTCGTTTTTGCGAAATGTAAACGAAGTATGAAGCAGATTAGCGATATTGTCTTGTACGCTACTAACAAGATTCTGATGAGAAAGGTCCTGCAGACCTGGAATCGTCTTGTGTTCATATAAGATGAGCTGCAATCGTTTTTCTTTACGAACATCTTTGAGCAAACTCTCAATCAGGCTTTCTCGTCCCTGCTGTGTTGCATTATTTTCAAGATACCTTGCAAAAAATTCCATTACAGCACCTTTTGCTGGAAGATATTTGGCAGCGATCTCCTGATCTCTAAGTGTGTAGCGGTCCATATATGCTCTAGATATGAGCGAACCATGTAGCGCGGCATTGACTTGAAGCTCCGTAGTGATCAGCTGGGTTAGGGAAAATAGAAAGGTTGCATCTGGAACTATCTGATTATCGACATAGTATCGAACATTTTTCTTGAATGCTGCACGATTGACGCTAAGACTGTGGTGAGATTCAGAAAAGGTTACGACATTCATCTTATAGAAACCAAGTGAGCGACGTGCATTACCCAGGAGCGCAATGAACTCACTTTCAACATCGATTTGAGCGGTGCGTTGAAAGGATTTTGCAGTCAGTACATTCGGTATGCTGTTGTATCCTAGTCGAACACCGAGTTGTAAGTCTCGGTTGTAAGTCTGTCCAGGAGCAAAATAAAAAGTATTGGATGTTGCAGAGATCCCGACATTGAGTTTGCTGATCTTGTAGTATTCATCTGCTATCTTCATTTCGACCGATAAGCGAACGGTCTCATTGATGAATGTTTCAAAGTCCTGAAAGGGAAATTCTAGATCGGGAAGATCAGGTACATCGTTAGGAAAATCACTTATATCTGCTATGTTTAAGGTCTTTGTGCTGATAAATCCATCAAGCTTCTCAAGAGCCATTGCTTGTCCAATGCTCCACAATGCAAAGCCTGTTTGGCCGATCTGAAGTGCGGTATTACTTGCTTGCACACCAACTTGCCCAATTAAGGTTTGCAGAGTGCGGTCATCGTGAGGATAGAGACGACTGAGTAAGTGAAGATGTGCTAAGTAGTAGTTAAGAATTTCCAGGTCCGAGATAGCATTGTGAGCTACATAGTAGGCTTCTTTTATAGCAACGATTTGATCTAGTACTGTTTTTAAAAGTAGGAGCTGGGTTGCTGTGTAGGCGTGTTTCTGTGCAATCAACTTTAACCAGTTTGCAGGTAGAAGAAAACCAAATAGCGAGCTGAACATATTGCTTGCGCCAAAAACATTCGTGTAACCGAGTTTTAAATCGATCGAAGGGATAAGATCTCCAATAGCATTATGGATGCCAAGACGGCCGCGTATCATTTGCTCCATTTGATATTGTATAGGGAGTCCATCCGTCAACACTCGGTGAATGACATCGGACATGGTCAAAAGGTGTGTGCGTCCGCTGAGAGCCCTTTTTGCATACTGACGCTTGGTCTTGCGCCAGATAGGTAAATTCAGATCCATCTCGTCGATGTAAAAATAATCTTTGCGTGCAATGATGTCTGCAATTTGCTCATCGGATAGTACATCTTCGGGTTGCGTAGGTGGCAATGCGAGGGCATGTAAGCAAAAGAGTAACGAGCATCCAAGAGAGCCCATCCAAAATATGGACCTCAATAGCATAGTTTTTAACTCCGCATAATTTTTCCAGAATGTTAAATATGTATGGGATCTTAGCTAAAGACTTGGCGATCTGCAAGCGCGCCCGTGTGCGGATACTTAAGAAAAGCGACGCTTATGTCTTTTATCTCAAATTTTGTCGAGGCGCCTCATTAGTGCCGAGATTTTGTAAGCCCGAGCATTCATTCCATACCAAAGGTCACCAACGCGTTCTAAGCGTCGGATCATGTTGCGCAGGTGAAAGTGGGATGGACGAAGGCTAGGGACCAATTCACTCCAAGTGGGCAGGACACGGGTGCGCCGATCTTGGGGCGAACACTATAAGCACTTGCCATCGTTTGTCCGCGTGTATTTTGTAAGTAGTCCAAGTAGATTTTGCCTTTGCGTTTCGCAGGATTTTTATCCACCGTGATGAGTCGAGTAAACTGTTCACTAAGCTTGCTAAAAAAATGGAGTAGAAAATTGCGTACATCTTCGTGACTATGTTCGGGAACAAGGGGGACGAAAATATGAAAGCCTTTAGCTCCTGATGTTTTGGGATAGGATTGGACTTTGAGTTTTTTGGTCATCCTTCCAGTTTAGCACAGGTAAGCGAGATGGATGGGATTAGCGGTTGGGGATGCGAGCAGCATCGAGCATAAACTGATCTAGACCATCACGGGTAAGAGGATGGCGTAGTAGATTATTGAAAATTGAAAACGGTACAGTCGCAACATCAGCACCAGCAAGCGCTGCATCACGAATATGCAGTGGATGACGTATCGAGGCAGCTAGGATCTGCGTTGGAAAGTTATAATTTTGATAGATCTGCTTAATTTCACGAATGCACTGCAATCCTTCATGGCCGATGTCATCGAGGCGTCCAACAAATGGTGAAATGTATGTGGCTCCAGCTTTTGCAGCAAGCAAAGCTTGGATGGAATTAAAGCATAGTGTTACGTTAGTCTTGATGCCTTCCTCAGTACAGCTTGCAACGGTTTGTAGACCATCTTTAGTCAAAGGAATTTTTACGACGAGATTAGGTGCAAGCTTTGCGATCTCACGAGCTTCTTTCATCATAGTTGCATAATCTAATGCTAGAACTTCCCAAGAAACTGGTCCTGTACAAATTTCACAGATTTGAGTGATAATGGTGCGTGCTGGCTGCCCAGTTTTTGCAATCAAAGATGGGTTTGTGGTCACTCCATCTAGCACAGATAGCTCCTTAGCTTGACGAATCTCTTCAATATTCGAACTATCTATAAAAAACTTCATTCTTAGCACCTTTCATTAAATCATGTCTTTATGGCGCGAAATTACACAAATTCAATGCATGTTGGAAGCTTAAAATATTTGGGAACTAACATTGAAAGAGCTCCCATCCCGCACGCCAAAATTGCGTCTTACATGAGGAATATTTAAGCGCTACGCTTTTAGAATCATTCATTGTCAAATTTTTTGGAGTTTTTCATGAGACGCGGTCTAGCGATTGTTGCAGTGCACCTTGCAGTGTTTTTAACTCAGCATGTATATGCTGAAGATTTACAAAATGCTCTTACTGCAACAACAGAAGCGCCTATAAGTTTTGATAACGATGCTGTTAGTCGACACGGAGGAGGTCGTCCCGGAGGAGGTGGTCA
>CAZWOL010000086.1:0-2725 GCA_964635325.1 uncultured Pseudobdellovibrionaceae bacterium | reverse complement strand
TTGATAACGATGCTGTTAGTCGACACGGAGGAGGTCGTCCCGGAGGAGGTGGTCACCATGGAGGTCATCACGGAGGAGGTCGTCCCGGAGGAGGAGGTGGTCATCATGGAGGTCATCACGGAGGAGGTCGTCCCGGAGGAGGAGGTGGTGGTCATCATGGAGGTCATCACGGAGGAGGTCACCACCATCATGGGCACGGACATCGAGGAGGTGGCTGGCATGGTCACCACGGTTGGCATGGTCACCACGGTTGGGGTTGGGGAACACGTTATGTTCTAGGTGGCTACTGGGGTGGGGGTTGGTATTCAACTTGCTACAGCAACTACTATGGGGTCGCTAGATACGCTGCAAATTTGATGGATGCTGCTAGTATTCTCGATAGAGACAGCAACGTTGTGGAGGAAATTCGTGCACTGGGTGCAAAGCTCAGTCAATCTTCGACAGATCTCTACAATTTGCTCGATTCCTGTCGTAGCAATATGGTTAGGTACAGTGAAGTTTTGCGCAGTTTTGATCTCGTTGCAGATGATTACGATGCTTTGATCAAAGCCAATGGATCCTACGGTTATGATCTTGGTGAGATCTACGAAACATTCAATAGTCTCGCAAGAGCATTGCGCTAGAGAACCTTCCGACTTCATAAGTGTCAGCAGCGCTTGGTTCTGTTGATGCTTAGGTGTTCTATCCTTTGGGAATGTAGGAAAGTGTGCTTGGTTTGATAAGATTTTGTCGCAAGTAAGCAAAAGTTTGATCATCTAAGTTATCGAACTCGACCCCAATTCCTGGTTTTAGGTTTGCTTCAGCACTTTTTCGTACCCAACGTACGCTTCCAGATCCTACAATCGATTTTTCTTCATTTTTATCGAAGTCGAATTGGAAGTGTATGGATGAGCCAATTGTAGGAAATTTAGGATCATTCCAATTCAAATAAAATCCTCCTCGACCAAAAGCTAGAGATTGACTTTTTTGAGCATCGAGTACAGACGGAAATCTGTTTGTGATGTGGAGAGTGTCACTTTTTTGTGTATTAGAGGCTTTTGCTGCCTGAGTTGGTGGGGAGGAGAAAAGTTTTTTTGTGAAATTGATGAGCACGTCCATCCGAAAAGGTTTGGCTAATATACCCTCAGCTCCCTTGTCATAAATATCCATGATGGAGTAGTCTGAAAATCCAGTTAGCACAGCAAAATGCGGTGTGTCAGGATTACGGATTTTCAACTTATTGAGCAGGTCTATGCCACCACCGTTAGGCATGCGAATATCGGACAGAACCGCATCAATTTTTGTCGAACAAATGCGATCGAAAGCCTCTTGTCCACTCTCAGCTGTATAGCATTGAAAGCCCTCTAGGGTCAGGATATCGGATACCAAAGAACGTATACCATCTTCGTCATCAACGACTAGAACTGAGCGAGCTATATCGCTTGCCTCCATAAAAAACCTCCGATAGGCTCATCGCTTTGTCTTGAGCCTGATGCATAGTTTGGTAGCTAAGTGGTTGGAAAAAGTTAAGTTTTAAGCAATTTTTTGTCGTAGTCTCCCTTAGGCTTTTCTGATGTTGCTTGAGTTAGTTTCATTAGGAATTCATACACGATTAAACCTATCATTGTTCGGAGCCTATGTGAAATATCTCCGCTTTTGTTTGTTGATAATGGCTATCGCTACGCAAAGCTTTGCCACTCCAGATTGGCAAGAGCTTGCACGATTTAAAGAGGTTTCTGCACAGCTATTAGGGATTCACAGGCCAGATTTTGCTTCGAAGGCTGAGTTCTATGCTCGCTATAGGGATGTCCTGAAGGAGCTCCCTTTTTTAGTGGAAATGCTGAGAGATCCAAACCTTCAAAAAAATGCACCAGGCCCGATTTTGAGCACCTTCCTCTTAGCGTTAGGACATCCCATGATAGGAATGATGAGTTCTCTCACTAGTGTAGGATCCTCAGGGATTTTGCCCCTAGTTTCTGCTGTGCGTGGTTGGGGAAGCTCTCTGCTATCTACCAATAAGTGTGATGGTGCCATTCTTATACCGGATTTTGCAATCGAACATTTGGACTCAACTATCAATGATGCAATGCGTATTTTTTCGTTTTCCAAGTCACCAGCTATACGTATGCTTTTGGACCCACAGCAGGGTTTGCAGTTGGATAAGGCTCCTCCAGCGCTCGCAGCTTTTTTTCGTTTGGTTTTGGAGCACTATTTTGATGCTCTAGATGGTCAAAGTAAACGCGCTATTTTAGCAGATATGATGAATTTGGAAGAAAATGCTCCTACTGAAGAATTGCTTGCGATCGTGTTGAATCACTGTGGGCCTGTCATTCAAAAAGCCTTTCAACTTTTCAGTAACGATGTTCAGTCTGAGCAGCTTGCAAATGTTTTGCAACGTTTGCGTCAGAACATCAGAATTTTCCCAACGCGCCTTGCTAAAGAGATTTTAGTGCAGGAGACCGGAATCGATATCGCAAAGGAGTTTCCATCTTTTCCGGAGCATCCGCTAGCTGCAGCAACAATGGGTCAGGTCTATCTTCTTGAGAATAAGGATGGTGAAAGGCTGATCGCAAAAATACAAAGACCAGGAGTGGTCGAAAAGGCAAAAAAAGAGTTTATCCTCCTCAGAAGCCTAACTCAAGATGCCGTAGTTCTGAATTTTTTGGATGATTTGGAGAGTTCCTTTCAGGAGGAAGCTGATTTTCGTATAGAAGCGACTAATCTCAAAGTTGGTGATTTTTACAAT
>CAZWOL010000085.1:0-8310 GCA_964635325.1 uncultured Pseudobdellovibrionaceae bacterium | reverse complement strand
ACAAGTTCCCACAGGGCTATCTAACAAGGCTTTGCAGCGTTGCGTAACTTCAGCTCGGTTGTATTTTCCACCCCAGTATTCTCGCGTCAAAAAGGTGTATCCAATCACTACCGAAGAGTTTCTCGGGTCATAGTCATAGTAGCGAGAGGTACCAACTATTTTTAAATTTTTAAGATCGATAATGACCAAAGCTCCTTTAGAAGCCATTGCTTCCGAAAAGAAAGACTCAAATACATCCGGTTTATAACGATCTGGTTGGGGATGCATTTCCCAAATAAGCGGGTCCGACGCAGCTTCGAAGAGAGATGAATAATCTTCATCCTGTAGTGGTCTAAGCTCCAGAAGATCACCGCGTAAAGTTGGTTGGATGTTCATCATTTTTGTCGATTGCTCCATTTCGTGGATCTCCTGGAAATAAGCAAGTTGCCATTCCTGTGTCTTCCGAGCTTGACGATTTGTGGCCTGGTCCCACGGAGGGTAGACGCGTAGAGCGCGCTTGCCACCTTTACCTGAACGGGCCAAGATTCCGTTTTGCAGCAAAATATTTTTTGGGAAGGAGAACTGGCCAAAGCGATCTTGAAAACGGGCTGAGACGACTAGAAATTGAAAATCATCTTCGACGTCAAATGGCTTAATAGGACCACCATCTTCTCGTTTCCAGAACGTTACGAATTGCCCCACCTTTTTAGGAGTAATTTTTGCAACTCGAAATTTAACATGCATTCCCTCAAGCTCAAATGTGCATGCACCGTAATCTTGACTCTCAAGTTCCGGCTCTACTTGCGAGAAATGCATGTTCCGCGGTTGATAAATCAGCTGTTGTATTACGATGAGATCGGGATGAATTTTGTTCATACTTCACCGGCATCAGTATTTGTGCCGCGAATATAGTCCAAGGCTTTAGCCAATAGCTGCTGCTGAGGATTTGCAGTGTCCAACACCAGTCTATCTTCTTGCCAAGGGAGATACTCCTCTCGGATAGCCTCGACCCTCTCCCAGGTGGTTTCCGGAATTCCGTGTAAATCTCGTACTCGTTCTTCGATTCTTTGTTTGTGAATTGAAGGCTCTAAAGTGCATTCAATGATATGGAGTTTGGCGCCGAACTCTTTCGCTAGTTTTTGCCACATATTCCGTGCTTCTTGCACTGGATTTACAGCATCAATGACAACAGAAAGTCCTAATTTCAATTGTTCCCGAGCCAAGGTTTCAGCAACCAAATAAGCTGCTAACCCCGTTGAGAAACTTCTTATGAGTCCGCTTTGCAACATCGCCGATTCAATGGGGTCAACGGAAAATAGGGGCAAAGATAGTTTCGATGCAACAGCTTCGGCTAAGGTGCTTTTGCCCACCCCTGGCAATCCTGTAAATACGATAATGTTCTTGTTGCTGCTCATTACTGATCCTTTAAGACCTGGTACGTCAGCTGCACAAAACCAAAATCAAATGCTTGAGAGTTGATCAAAGTGAGTGAGACATCCTGCGGCAATGAACCAAAGAGGGAAATTCCCTCTCCGATCAACACTGGCACCAAGGTGACTGTTAAACGATCGATCAAACCAGCAGCTAAAAATTTCTGGATAGTGATTCCACCATCGATGTAGAGACGGTTCAATCCTTTGCTTGCCAATTTTTCCACGATATCTTCGGGAGAGCCTGAAGCCTGAGACACCTTATTTTTGAGGTCATCTGGAATTGCGATTTCTTTGCGACTCAAAACAACGACATGTTTTTCAGAATAAGGCCATGGGCAATTAAAACTAAGAACTTTCTCGAAGGTATTCCTTCCCATGACAAGAGCGTCAATTGAGTTCATAAAAGCTTTGTATCCGCAGTCTTCTCCTGCTGGGGCAAGCGTATTCGCTTTATCAAGCCAATCGAGGCTCCCATCTTTTCGTGCAATGAACCCGTCTAAACTCGCTGCTATAAATACTGATGCTGTTTTCATATAATCTTCTTTACTTACTCAAGTACGTTTTTGCAGCCCAGAAGGCCGCGTTCAACCAAATCTTGTTTGTTATTGTGATGCCCATACCAGATCAAAATCACACTGGAATACGCAGCCCAAAGCCTGGCTCTGAGAAGTAGATCGTTCGAACTTGGACCATACCACTGAAAAAACGAAGGACGCGCAGACGCAGGAAAATACTGAAACGCAATAGCCAGGTCGTTTGCGGGATCACCGATGTGCATGTCTCCCCAGTCGATCACCCCAGAAAGTTGCCCATCCTCCAGCAGAAGATGTGCGAAATACAAGTCTCCGTGGACCACGCATTCATGGGCCTTGTCGCAGGTTGCAACGACGTTCGCTTGTTCAAGAAGGTGACCGATTGCCTTTTCATCTGGGATAAGTTTCAGTGAAACGACGTTATCGAATATTTCCCAAATTCTATGGAAGCAATCTTTAAATGATCCTCGTGCGCCGTTCTCATCACCCAGGGGTAGAATGTTTCGCAGATCAACAGGCAGTTCTATGCAGTGAAGGCTCTTCACAAAAGATCCAAGCTCCGTTGCTAGAATCGGCAATTTTCCATCGACAACGACTGCCTTATTTGCTGATGTCCCTGGAATCCATTTGTATCCGTGAAATGGGTGCGGATAGTCACGACTGGGTTTGCCAATGTAGATCGGACAAGGGATAGCCGCAGGCAATCTGGGCGCAATATAGGGAAGAACTTTCGATTCTCTCTCAAGCAGTTCAACCGCTACTTTTCTTCTTGGGAAGCGAAAGACGAGTTCGTCGTTGACCAGGAAAGGCTGGTTATCCCAACCCGCTTCCATTTCGGTGATGCTGTGAACAACAAGCGCAAATTGCTCTTGAATGAGCGCCGTTGCCAATCTTGCATCTATTTCAATATCAGCAGCCCAGGGTTTGTTTGTGGTAACAGTGTTTCCCTCATGATCAGCAATGATCTCATTCAGAGTTTGCCATGATGATTCGGCTGCACCAGGATCTGTTCCCGGTAAGTCCGCGACAACGATCAAAGCCTTCCACAAAGCCCAACCACGCCCACGCGCCCAGGTGTCAGCATCTAGGGGGAGCGCAGCTTTAAACGCCTCCCTGCTCTCCCCACGGAAGAAGGTCCAGGCAATCACCAAATCACAAGCGGGGTCACCGACTCCCAAGATGCCAAAGTCGATAACAGCGCTCAATTGTCCTTCTTGGACAAGCAGATTCCCGGTGCTGACGTCACCATGAACCCAAACTGAGGGATGTTGCCAAATACTTGATAGTGCGGTATCCCAAATCTCAATCACCACCTCTTCATTAATCTTGCCTTTCAGCTTCAAAATGGCTTCGCGCGTTTGCTCGTCATAGACCTTAAGTGAACCACCGCGATGGAAATTATGCGCACCTGCTAGAGGTCCACCATCAGCGCTGATGCGTTGGAGAGCAGTAAGGAATTGTCCCAGACTCCTTGCAAAACCTTTCATGTCGTTAACTTGACCTGCTGCAGCGGTTTCACCTTTGAGCCACCGGTAAACTGACCAGCGCCACGGATAATCAAACCCCGGCGCTCCTATGGCTATAGGAGTAGGAATCGGAAGCGGTAAACCAGGAGCTAGTTTCGGTAACCACCGATGCTCTTTCTCAACCTGTGCTGCATAGCATTCAGCGCTTGGCATGCGGACGAGCATGTCATCACCGAGGTGAAAGGTTCTGTTGTCCCACCCGCTCGTAGCAACAGGACGGATTGGCAAATGCGTCCATTGCGGAAATTGCTCGGTGACCAAACGGTGCACGAGGCTCGTATCTATTGTCAGCTGCTTATTTTCCATTTTCGAAACTACTCGTGAAATGAAAGTGCTTTTGGTCCTGGTGTAGTCCTGACGGCTTAACCCTTGAACTTTCAACTGGTGCTTTATCTGTGCGTACTCGTGCGCCAGACTTGGGTTCGCGCGAAGGATGTCACGAAAGCCAAGATTGCGCGCAACGTCGGGATGGCCGTTCACAAACACATGAAGGTGAATATAGTCGATGCTTTCGTCCAAGTCATAAAAGGAAAAGAAGTGACGATCCGGCTCCAGTGCCGTTTGGTTCAGCTTGCCGATGGCGTCGCCCTTATAGATGAAACCAAGCTTCTCAAACGACGGAATGGCGGCTTGGAGCTCAGGCATCGAAGTAAAAATGACCATGACATCCAGAGCTGGCTTCGCCCCAATCCCGGGAATGCTGGTGCTTCCAAAATGCTCAACTTGATAAGAGCAAGTATCCCCAAGACGATCTTGAATCTTGCTCTTCAGCCAACTAAAGGCCGGTGCCCAATGGTTGTTGTGCTCAGAAAGCTCAACAGTTTTCCGACGCATGCCCAGGCCGCATTCTTGCATCTTGGCAACGATTTCATTGACGATCTTTTCGGGACGGCTCACTTCTCAAACTCCAATGAACAATTTGGCGGATCTCATTGCCCGCCAAACCCAAAGCCCTCTTGATCTCGTCGTCAAAGCACTATCCCAGTTATGGGTCTGCCTTCAACGTGACGTTTTGAGCGATGCCGAGGTTGGGTGTAACTCTTTGAAATAACTTGTGATGAATGAAACTCGCTCATCACAGGATTCATCACATTTCATCACCGCAGGGCTGATTTAGTGTGATTTCCCATGACACAGTCTTGGCGACTACGAAGTCTCTGAGCTTGAAACTGTTGATATTATTGATTTGTGAGGTGATTAAAAAAATACCATTTCTTGTGAAGAAAATGGCGGACTCGGGCACGGCTTGGTCGAACATTTAGAAGAGTACGTCCAACTCTCTCTTATCAAAGATCTTCCGGGGATATTACTACTTTCCTCCGAGAGTTTCCTCCGGGAAATGTACCTCGAAAAAGGGCTCTCGGCGGCGCAAATTGCGGCGCAAATAGTTTCCTCCAAGTCAGGCGTTTTAGATGCATTACGGCGGTTCGATATCCCCATCCGCGAGCCACATAGACCCCATCACGGCCGCCAATCCCAGCCGAAGTTTGGCCAACGGCGAGTTAAGGGGCGGTTGCGGAACCATGAGCGCGAGCGGACGGTTATCGGTGTGATCGAGAAACTTCACGCCGAGGGCATGAGTCTCCGTCAGATTGCTACAACTCTGCAGGAGATGGGCATTCCGACAAAGTGTAAAGGGCGAAGATGGCACCCAGAGATGGTTAGAAGAGTTTTGGAAAAATAAGTGCGCTTCATGTTTCTAACCTGCTTACTTTTTATTGATTCGCTATTTCAGCAAGATGGCCAGAGCAAATGTTGCAAAAAGAATCGATGAAATGATGCGAACAACCTTCATTGGAATAATTGTATGCGCGCCACTAACCGCATGTAGCTTCTTCCGCTGCTTCCCTCCAAACTCTCTCAGCTAACTGTCCTATTGGAGTCCAATAGGTCTGTCAGAACTAAATTTAGGAGAGTGGGATGGAAGAATCGAAAGCAATAGCGCAGTTGCAAAGACGTCGTCGGTACACAGCAGATGAAAGGGTACGAATCTTGGAAGAGGCTGCACGGCCCGGTGTGAGCATCGTTGGGACGGCAAAGCGCTACGGGGTGTCGCCGAGCTTGTTGCACCTTTGGAGGAAAAATGCGGGTGCCGCGCAGAGCGAGTTTGTCCGGGTGGCGATCCCGCAGGAGCCGGAGGTGATTCGCGTGCGTTTTGGGGACAGTATCGCGATCGAATTGCCGGTCGGCGTCGACCCCAGGGCAATTGCCACCCTTCTGAAGGCACTGAGGAATTAGCAATGCGCAGTCTAAGTACCTTCAAAGCGGTCATGCTCCACCGAGCACCGGTTGATGGCCGGAAACAGATCAACGGTCTGACAAGCATCGCCCGCGAGGCGATGCATAGCGATCCCCTTGCGGGTGGGCTATTCGCCTTTGTAAACAAGAGCAAGGACACCGTTCGGCTCCTGTATTGGGATCGCAGCGGCTTTGCGATGTGGACAAAACGGCTGGAAAAGGAAAAATTCCGGTGGCCCACCAAATTTTCCAAAGACGTAATTTCCCTTTCGTCGAACCAACTCAATTGGTTGCTCGAAGGGCTCGATATCGCGAGGCTCCAGCCTCATGAAACCCTTCATTTTCCCGACTTAACATAGTATATGAGCAAGCTATGGAACAGCTTGCTCACAATAACATTCTCACCGACCCTGCCGCCGTTACGGCCATGCTGCAAGAGCTATTGCACAAGCTCTCGCAGAAGGACTTTGCACTGCATCTTGCGCACCAGGAAATCTCTCATCTTAAAGAGGTTGTACGGCTCTTCAAATCCAAGCAGTTCGGCCCGTCGAGCGAGAAATTCACCGGTCAGCCCTGCCTTTTTAATGAGGCAGAAGTAGAGGTAGCTGTTGCTGAAGAAGCTTCATCTCCGGTCAACGGTCACAATCGCAAGAGACCAAAGCGAAGGCCGTTACCAGATAAACTCCCGCGCATAGATCATATCTATGAGATTCCTGAATCTGAGCGTACTTGCGAGTGTTGCAACGTCATAATGAAGGAAATCGGCGAGGCAACGTCGGAGCAACTCGACATTGTTCCTGCTATTGTGCAAGTTCTCCGTCACCGTCGCAAGAAGTACGGCTGTCCCGTGTGTAAGACCGGCGTCAGGACCGCAAAGTTGCCCCCACAGCCTCTTCCAAAGACAAATGCTAGCGCTGGTCTTCTTGCCCACATTGCTACCGCAAAATACGTGGATGGACTGCCTCTCTATCGACAGGAGGAAATTTTCAAGAGGATCGGCGTCGAAATGTCGAGATCGACGATTTCACGCTGGATGATTGATTTGGCACAGCTTCTACGGCCAATTTATAACAGTTTAGAAGAAGATCTTCTCGAATCTCTTGTTCTTCTAATGGACGAAACTCGAGTCCAGGTCCTCAAGGGTACCGGGAAGAAGCCCACCGCGCAGAGTTTTATGTGGGTCCGATATCGTTACGGCCCCAAACCTGTCGTACTCTTCAACTTTGATCCCTCGCGCAGCGCCGTTGTCGCAAGAAGATTGCTAACCGGCTTCTCAGGCCATTTAGTAACTGACGGCTATCGCGTGTACGAGACAGTCGCCAGTGTACGAGGCGAAATTGTCCACCACGGCTGCTGGGACCACGCTCGTCGAAAGTTCGACGAGGCGTTGAAGGGGCTCAAATTCAAGGAGCAATCGATTGCTGCGACAGGATTATCGCTCATTCAGGCTCTGTACGCTGTAGAACGTAGAGTGAAAGATAAGAGTGAAAAGGAGCGTCAGCGAGCGCGAGACCTGTATTCTCGATCGATTCTAGCTCATTTGGAGCGATGGCTAAATCGTGTGAACGGTACCGTGCCTCCGAAGACTCTAACGGGAAAGGCGCTCTCATACTTGAAACGTGAGTGGCCAAAGCTCGTTCGCTATGTCAGCACCGGATCCGTTCCAATGTCGAACGCTATGGCCGAAAATGCAATTCGCCCATTCACAATTGGACGCAAGAATTGGCTCTTCTGTGACAGCAAATATGGGGCTGAAGCCAGTGCGATACTCTACAGCGTCATCGAAACAGCCAAAGCAAACGGTAAAGAACCTTATGCCTACCTCAAGCACATCATCGCGGTGCTACCAGGCGTCAAGTCACCCGATGAGATTGATGCCCTGCTTCCCTACAATCTTTAGAGCCACAGATTTGCGCAAGCCTGCGCGGCCTTGACCTACGTGGTTTATGGAGCGCTTACATTTTGTCAGGTATTAATACCCAAATGGAAAAGACAAAAAAAGCTACGGCCAAAAAATTGCGCAATAGATTTTCCGGTAGCGCACTTCCAACCCATCCACCAATAGCTGCGGCTAAACTGTGATTTAGCAAGGTTGCAACGAATATAGCCGCAACAACTGTCCAGGGCTTTTTGAAACGAAGGGATAAAATCAAGGCTAGGATTTGCGTCTTGTCGCCCATCTCTGATGCAACAACAAGGCCGAAAGATTGAAGGACTGCTTCCATAATAACCCCCATGAGCTTGTAAGGGCCGTGGGGGATACAAACGAGACCCACGGCACATGGTGTGCTGTGACAGTCTCGTTAACGAAATATTTTCGCTGCAAAACCGGGAGCTATCGCTCCAGTATGTCGGTCTTTGCACTCAGCGTGATGCCGATCAACTACTCCCTATCTTCGTCAACGATAGAAAAAGAGGCATGTAATGTCAATGGGATATGATAGCGAACTGCCTTAATGACTTTGGTTATTGGCGCCGAGGGCATGTCTCCGCCAGACCGCCGTCGTCATACAGGAGATAGGCTAGCCGGTAGGAAACTTCTAAACATGCGAACTGAAGGTTAAACGTTAGGCAAAAGCATCATAGCTGCCGCTAATTTGC
>CAZWOL010000084.1:0-8351 GCA_964635325.1 uncultured Pseudobdellovibrionaceae bacterium | reverse complement strand
GGGGGGTCAGCTTTCCAAACATGGAGGGGTCAGTTCAGGTGGTAACGGGCAACGATCCTGAGATCATGTCTTATACACCTCGTGCGCTAGTGTTCAGCTAGCGAATATTTTTCATATTGAGGAATCAAAAATATGACAAAGGTGTTTTCGATTTTCATGTTGCTTATGTTTAGCATTCCCTCGTATGCGCACAATTACATCGATAATTGGATTAACCTTAAAAATCCAACACCTCTGTCTTCCTTGCAAATGATTGGGCACACAGATGTGTATAGCGTTCTGTGACTTGCACAGTTGAGTGTCCAAGAATTTGACGCAGATCATAGATACAATGACTTTCGGCAAAGGAGCATATCGTCATCTGGATCTTTGCTGGTCTGACTTTGAAGTTTTGTTGGCTCAAAGTAATCGGTGCTTGTAAGAATAGCCTGAAAAGTTGACTCCATTAGTGCACCATACTTTGAAGACATGCGTTGATAAACGTCTACATATTCTTCAGAGATATCTAGCAAATGCTAATTCGCTTTAGCGACGAAATAACTTACCCACAAATTCGATCAATTCAAAAATAGACTCATCAAAACTTTTCTGATGCTTTAGCTTCACAGCAGACCATGCAAGTCGAAGCGTTTCGTAATTGAGCTCTCTAATAAACGATGGAAGGTTTTGGGGCAACTCCGTTGATCTCTTTTCAAAAACATCTTCAATGGCTTTCTCAAGAGCATCTAAATCACTCAACTCAAAAGAAAGTAGAGCCATGTCATAGACGTCTTTAGCTCTTGAATTTCTACTTCCTCGCAACACCATGGTTTGCAATTTTTCAGCGAAAATGTACTCCAGGGGAAGGACTTTCCAGGAAACTTCTTCTCCTTGTGGCAGAAGCGGTATAAGAGGCACTTCTTTTGCAGATTTCTCCGTCACTCCAATGCTGACATCAAGATGAACTCTAGGTAATTTGCTGAGTTTTGATTCGTCGATTTTTGAAACATCTAATTGATACTTAAGATCTAGACGCAAGCCACCGTAATCACCTGTCTCGATTGTCAGATCGCTAATTTCCGGTGCTCCAAAAGATATGCCATCATTGAGATCCTTGGACCAACAGCTTTGTAAGTGCTCCTTAAGCACCTTCTTATCAATAGATGAGGCCGTAGCATCCACATCTTTTGTGTAGCGGTCCGTAGAAGATGTCTTAAAAAGTACAAATCCACCTTTATAGGTAAGTGCCTGAGCAAGTAAAGGATCAGCGTTAATCCTTGTGACTAAACGCTCTAGCGCATAAATATCTGTAGCATTGTTGAATGGTAAGCCGAGTTTTATAGCTGCGTTTTTAATTTTTTGGCTAACCTGCATATAGAAATGGCTCCAGATATTTTCTGATTTTTTTGATGTATCCCATCTGCTCGGCAACTTGTGAGACCTTCCAAAGAGTCGTCTTTTTTTGTTGCAAGGCTTTTAGAAAAGCACCATGGGCTTCCGTTGGGCTGACCTTTCTTCTATGCACTAGGCACTCAACAAGAGTTCGTTCAAGGCTAGTAAAAGGAATTCCATCAACATCGATAATGCCTATCTCCCACAAAGGTTTTCTAGATCGAAAAAACCGAACTCCTCTGTGTCGTATAGTATTGGTGTTATCAATCATGACCCAGGATTCTTCAAGAATTTGGTCTGTCAAACCGTAGTAACTTAGAGCTGAAAGGAGACAAATCGCAAATTGACTTTTTATTCCCTTTGCTAGGACCTCGTAATTTGTCCATTCACCTAGGTCTTGAGCCGCACTCTTTTTATAGACTCCACGCATCCTTCTCTCAAGTTCACCATCTTCTGTTGCTGCAATTAAGTCCGCAGGAGTAACACCGACGGCATATGCGTCTGTGGCGTGAAAAATATCAGGTAGTGTGTCAAACTTTCTCATAATATAACTCTACTCATTTATTGTTTTTGAGTCAAGTTATTATAAAGCAACTCTATTTTAAATAATGAGTAGAGTTATTTTTAACGCTATATACTTCCATCAGAACACGCAACCTCACTCGCCGGAACAGCCTCTCTTTAGAGGGTAATATTTCTTTTCAACATAATATCGCATGGTTGACACATAGCCGATAGCGCCGAATCATGTGTTACCGTTATTGTGAGTCTCTCATTATGCGCATGGGTGGGTCTCATTACGTGCGTACGAGCAGGCAATAAACCACCTGAGTTTATCGAAGAAAAGAACTCATTAGAATATGAAGCGATTTTTCCGAGCACAAGCTATGTGCCTCTCCCTATGCCTTAGGATGACAAGAAAATGGAAAGAAATTGGCAAGCCAACAGAAACATTTTTTCACTTTAGAGTGACGCTTTCGTGTTCAACCAATCCTTACAAAGTTTCTGAAAATTATCTTTCCAATTCAGTACAGGATGGTGTGTTACCTTTGAACGTATATCCCTGGTCACGAAACTAAGAATTTCTTGGCTTATATGATTAAGGTCAATCCGATATCCCAGTCCACGTCGTTCAAGGTACTTTAAGTTTCCTTCTTCCCAAGGAAGAAATTGAGGTGCTATCAATGGAACTCCAATGGCTGCAACTTCTGCTGTTGTCGAACCACCTGGTTTCGAAACCACAAACTCACTCGCATTTAGCAATTCCGAAATCTGCTTTGCAGAGAGCATTTCAAGAGAAATGATTCTTAAGTTGTCACCTTTCAGACCACCTACCAAAGTATCAATTTCTCTTTTTATCTGGGTATTGGCACCAGTCGCAACAAACACATCAACTTTTGATGCGAACTTACTTTCTGAATTTATCAAGTCCTGCACAATACCTCGAAGAAGCGATGTTCCATTTTTACCCATGACTACCGAAACAATTTTAGAATCCGCACGTGCTTTAAAATGGTTACGAATTCCTTTAAGTTTGTTGATATCAGTGATGGGTTCTATCCCATCGCGCACAGGAAAACCAAAAGACCACAAAATATCAAATTCTTTGTTAAACGCGGCCCAGTCTATTTTGCCATTTTTGAATGCAGCAAAAAGCTTCCTCTTGTCTGCGAGGCTTTCAGGAATTGTATTATCGAAGTTATCGAACATCTCTGGGTCAACAGAGGGAACAGCTATCTTCACCAGACGCCCGTCAAGTAACAATTGCGCACCTGGATCGCTATAATTAGTTTCAACATAGACAAATGGAACATCAAAGAAATACCCTAAGTCAAAGAAAAGGTCAGTGAAGGAAAAGATAACGTCAGGTTTATATTGTTCTACTGCCTGATGGAGGTTTTTCGTTGTCTCCTCCGGCAAATATTCTCGCAGCTCATTTCGTATAGCTAAATAAGCCACGAACTTAGGGGTATTTCCCTCTTTCTGGCGAATTTCATCGTAGATATTTTCTCCATGCAATTTGCCAGAAAATTTAAAAAACACATCTTGTTCAGTCTTAAGTTTCACCGTATCCACAAGCGTGACTTCGAGGTTGGGGTGTGCTGCTTCTATATAGTTTTTGAAGGCAAGAGCTGGTGTGAGGTGACCACCACCTCCTCCCGATGAACTAACGATCATCACTTTTTTGGGGGAGCGATTGCGTACATATTTCTTATTGAAGTTTTCTACTCGTCCAAAAAATATTTTTGCGGCTTTTTCAAATTTAGGATTATTTAGAGATAGTTTGTGAAATAATGGTTCTTTTTTAAATGAATCGAATGCATGTATCTTTTTTGAGCCGAGTAGCACCCAACGTTGAGCTATCAAATTCTGTAATTCTGATTTAAGGGAGCTGTCTATTTTGAGATTGTCAAAAGCTTCGTCGAAAGCTTTTGAAAGAAATGACGTAAACTCTGGAAAAAAAGGTTTCCCAAACGGTTTTTCCAGAGAGTCAGAATTGAAAATCTGCTCGAATGAAGACATAGATCGTTTGGAATATTTTTTACCGTCATGCGACATGACATATCCGTCATGTTTTTCGATGCCATACTTTTTCTTCAGCTCACTCCAAACCTCATCAACGGTTGATTCTTTGGGGGCATTATCATCTTCTTCCTTCGCTTGTGGGGAAGTCGGTTTGTCCTGCCCTGGTAATGGAATGCTTAGAAGACTTAATAGAGTGCTCAACAATAAGATGGTTGGAAGAAATATATTTTTCATAGTTACAACTGGCTCCTATAGGTTACTTAACAGCTGAATTTATGCTTTTGGCTCAAGGCATATCATTGGCATCTGCTTAAGGACGACTAGCGCTTTCCCATACAGAGATTCTTAACTTCATCCCAAACCTGGCCCCAACGTTGGTCCTCGTGATTTTTCCCTTCAAGACAAGCTTTAAGCTTATAACTTTGCGCTTCCTTCATCTTCCCCATTTTTTCTAAAACACTCCCCATAGTCGTGTAGGAACCAACATCGGGATAATGCTCGATCCAGTATTTTGCGAAGATCAGTGTATTTTCATGATCTGATGATTCTAGATAGTGTCGAATGGTTGTTTGAAATGCTGCATCCTTGGTAATCGGGATCTCAAACCCAAGCCTCAAGGATAAATTACGATAATAATTTTGCAGATCTTGCAGAGAACGTATTTTCTCTACGTCGTCTGGTTTCAATACATATTCCCAAAAGAGGGCCTTCAAAGCGAATACAATCCCTGTTAAATGCACAGCAATATGACTTGAGCCTTCCTCCAGACGAGTCTGATAGGTAACTGTTCTGGGTAAATTTTTTTTAAAATAGGCATCATAAATCTCGAAACTACGAAAAGCGTCCTTCTGTAAGTCCTTAGCTTGTCGATTAGCATAAAAGAATCTTAGGCCTGTAATGCTTTGGTGGCGAGAGAAGTCGGGTTTAAAAGATTCGTCTTCCCAAGCACCAAGCGCTGCATCGAAGGCAAAATAAGCATTGAACAGTTCGGGTTCAGCTATAAAAGTCTCGTAGGTAGCTATTCCACCTGCCGAATGGCCACTAAGAATCCTGAAGGGAATAGTACGATAGGTTTTTTCAACGTAGGGGATAGCTTCGTTTCTTAAAGCCAAAATAAGCACTTTGACTCCATCAGCTTTATTTCTATCTGCTGGAGGGTAGAAGAATAATCCGCGGTTTGGAGTGTCGATCCCGATATAAATCAACTGGGGAATTTCGTCTGTCAAAGCTAAGCCATCCAAGACGCTGCAGTGATGGCTTGCAAAGACCTCTCCATCAAGTTGGAAAAGAACAGGGTAACGGTTGCTTGTCTCCCGATTGTAATGCTTTGGCAAACTCACTGTGAGACTGATGCCACCAGGAACAAATTTTGACGGCAATTTAATGATAGAAGAGCTTTTTTCTGCAACGGCCCGATGGGAGGGCTTTTCGTGCCCCAGCAAAGGGTTGCTGAGACTAAATAGGATGCTAAATAATATGGTGGGCAGGAGTTGATTTTTCATAATTTATAATAACTCCCATAGCTTGCACTTCGGCTGGATTTTTGCCTGTGACTTATGATACATTATTTCGCTCAGCTTAAGGATATCGTACAAAGGAGTACACAATGAATAACCTGGAGGCCCTCGTTTCATGGGCAAGAGCACAAGGCGCTAGTGACCTTCATCTCGAAGCCGGCATGGCCCCTGTTATTCGAGTTAGAGGGACTCTGATTCACTCTGAAACCAGCATTTCCTCGAATGATTTAATGATACTTGCTAAAAGTTTACTCAGCGACGAAGATTGGCTCCATTTCCTTGAGCAGAAATCTTCAGACCTTTCCCTGACCATATCGGGCGTTCGTTGCCGCATCAATCTCTTAAAAACCTCTCGCGGTATTGGAATGGCTATTCGCCTCCTCACTACATTTAGAGCCACCCTTGAGAAGCTTAATTTGAATCCTGTGCTAAGGGAGATCCTGGCACATGAACATGGTCTTGTCTTGATTTCGGGACCAACAGGATGTGGAAAATCTTCCACGCTTGCAGCTCTTGTTGAAGAGATCAATTCCAACTTCTCTCGACACATTATCACCATTGAAAACCCTATCGAGTACAACTTCAGATCACAAAAATCGTTGATACGACAACGTGAAGTTGGGCGAGACACACCTTCTTTTAGCCAGGCGCTCACCGACTCTTTGCGCGAAGACCCTGACGTAATCATGGTTGGTGAGATGCGTGATATTGAAACCATGAGGCTTACGCTGAACGCTGCTGAAACCGGGCACCTGGTTTTTGCAACAGTTCACTCTTCAAATGTTGCTGAGGCCATTCAAAGAGTTGTTTCTGCATTTCCACCTGAGATTCAGGATTCCGTTCGCAGCCAACTTGCTGACAGCCTAGTTGCTGTTGTCAGTCAAAGACTACGCTATAAAGCTGACTTAAGAATTCGTGTTCCTGAGTGTGAAATTATGTTTGCCAGCACGCCGGCAAGAATAGCGATTCGTGAAGGAAAGTACTTTAAGTTAAAAGACGTCATGCAGACGGGCGCCTCAGAAAATATGTGGACCTTTTCACGATATGCAAGCTGGATCGAGGCAAAGAAAAATTGGTATGTCGCTTCTGAAAAAGAAGTTTATGAAGACAGTAAAGATTCTGCTCCGATCCCCCCTCGCTTAGAATTGCCAAAATCCAAAGAAGTATTCACCCAAAGGCCATCATTTTCCAGAAACACGAATATACAGAGAACAACTTCAAAACCTATGACAAAGGCCACAGGTGGTGAAGATGACGTCCTAATCATTGGTGATGACGATGATCTGGATTACATTGCTGACGCATTGCGTTAGGACGTAGCAGGTATCTTTCTTTGTCACTTTAGCGTCGCTTGGAGAAAAGCTACTGCGACCCTCACCTGTTCCTCCGGCAATTTCTCTAACAAAGACAGTGCCTCGTCCTTAGGGGAATAGCTTTCCTTGAAAAGGCGGGCTCGTTCCTTGAATGAGGCAACTTTGATTGGGCCATAAGCTGTTACCAAGGTTTCAAGCATATCTCCTTTAGGAACTTCCATCCTCCCATTCTCAATCTGAGAGATAAAAGAGTCAGACCTGTTAACCAACGCTCCTGCTGCCCGCATAGACAGCCCCTTGGCTATGCGCATCTGACGGAGGACTCTGGCCTCGCTGCTAATCACGACTTTTTCGGTACGGGTGCTCATTTTTCCATCCTTTTTGCTACACATTTAATGCGAACTGAAGGTTAAACGTTAGGCAAAAGCATCATAGCTGCCGCTAATTTGCCAAAAACATGAACAATAAGCCCTTTTCCTGATCTAATTTTTGAACCTGTTTGTATGCTGGTTTTTTCTTGAATCCAGTTGAAAAAAGATTCAATTGGTTGTCGAATTTTACTGACAGAAGTTGCTAGACAATCTGATCCCAAAAATGAAAATTCCCCCTTAACTTTCTTTGTTGGCAAACGCAACTCTACGTTCTGTTTTTGTTTTAATTTTTCTGAAAACTCTGCATCGTGATAAGCTTTGGAGCTATGGATATACTCGCTCAAGTTAAAACCCTAACGCACGAGATGCGACTGCATGGACTCCACGCTTCCCTAGAAAGGCGCGCTTCTGAGGCTCTCGCAGATCAAATGCATCCGCTTGATTTTATTCGTCTTCTGCTTGAAGATGAACGCTGCCATCGCAAAGAAATGGTTGCGAAGCGTCTTATGACAAGAGCAAAATTTCGTCGAAACTGTGACATTGAAGGCTGGGACATGACCCGAGACCGAGGCATCTCGAAACAGAGGCTACGCGATCTGACCAGCCTAAGCTTTCTGAGAAGCAAAGAAAATTTGCTTATCTTTGGAAGGACCGGTGAAGGTAAAACACACCTTGCAATGGCCCTTGGCCAACGCCTTTGTTGGGAAGGCGTTGCAACTCGTTTTTTTTCGACAAATTTACTTTTTGAAGAAGTGAATGCTGAAAAAGTTTGTGGAAGATATCTGAATTTCATCAACAACATAACGAAGATACCCGTGATCATTCTTGATGACTTTGGGCTTAGATCCTACTCCCATGATGAAGCGACAATACTGTTAGATATACTTGAAGCCCGCTATCAGCGCGGGCTTATCATCGTTACAAGCCAGGTCGATTCACAGGGTTGGGGTAATTTATTTGCTGACGCTATCATACGTGAGGCCATTCTTGATCGATTGACTAAACCAGGTCAATCCATTGTCCTCTCAGGAGGGTCCTATCGAGATCATTTAGCCAAGGTAGAGGTTGATACAAAAAAACTTGAACCAAGAACAAAAAAAAACTAACAGAGAATAACTTCACGACGTAGTACTCGTCGCTGTCGCTCCGCCTGGGTCCCATTATGCTCTCGGGTGGGTCTCATTCTGTGCGTACGAGCAGAACTCAAAGAACAATCCGGAACAGGCCCTCATGAAGGGAGAAATCCACCGATT
>CAZWOL010000083.1:0-8483 GCA_964635325.1 uncultured Pseudobdellovibrionaceae bacterium | reverse complement strand
TCACAAGATCTTTAATAATGTCTATATCAGCAGGAGAAAGCTCTTTCCCTAGTTCTAGTTCGATATCTTGTTTTGCTGCATCAGATTGGGGAAGAAATAGCTTCTGTGTAGCGATTTTCCAGAAGGTCTTGCCAGCTTCGGAGCGGATGAAATCATCTAACTCGTTCGTAATGCCAATTGCTTGGGCGCCAATTTTACGTGCAGTTTTCACGATATTTCTGATGAAAGCAGTAGCGAGAGCGCTAGAAGTAGAACTTTCTGAGTTAATTAGAATTCCTAACTCTTCGAAGACGATGAGTTTTCGGTCACACCTCGGCAATTTTTTGAGGTCACGACTAACCTTTAGGAACGCAAGCTGTGATGCGATCACTTGAAGGCGTGGATCACTAATCCCATCAAGGTCGTAAACAACGATTCTTGCTCCTTCTGATTGACAATCACTCTTTTCATATTGGCAAAAAAGAAATCCAAATTGCCCAGTCTTATCGAAGCTCACCGTCCAACGTCTGATTTCATCAAGAGCTGCCATCACGAGGGAATTTTCAGACCCTTTTGCATCGGCAGCAGTAGGTAGCTTCTTTTTGATATCAATCCAGGTTACGTGAGGACTTACTTCGTCAGAGGAACCTGCATATTGTTTATTCTTTTCATGATCATTAGCAGCAAGCTTAATAGCTTCAGTGAGAATTTCGGTGTGAAGGCCGGTTATCACAGCTTCTGGATTAAGCTGCACCATAGCATTTTGCATAAAAACAACAGTATTGGAGATATCATCTTCATCCCAACTCTCAAAGGCAAACGGCGAGTATGGATTTTTTTTCAGTTCACTTTCACTGAATGAAACGATTTTCCCATCAAAAAGGTCACAAATTTTGTTATAACTAGTCTTTCGGTCAATGATTCGAATCACACCGGTTTCAAAACGCCAAATGAATTCGATTAAAAATTGAGAGATCAAACAGGATTTACCGGACTCACTATTTCCCAAAACACAGAGATGGTTATTTCCTCCATTTCCAAAAACATCAAGTTTTACAGGCTCGCCATTGCGAGCAACCCATTGCCTTTCACCCATGGAGTTCATGGAGGTTGTGTATAACGGAGCGAAACATAAAGCTCTGTCTAGTAGGACAGTTTTAAAACGACCAATGATATTGTGCTCCGCAGCGCTACAATTCATTGGTAATGCAGAACTAATCAAATGCGCTGCTATTTGTGTCTCGCGAATAATCGGACATCCAAGATAATCGACTGCTGTCGAAAATACTCTCGCTTCTACATCTTCAGTCAGATCGTAGGAAACAAGCTTAAAAGACATCTTAGTGCTAGGATTTGTCGAGCTACATTTTCCCTCGAATGATACGAGATCATCGTACTTTTTTTGATTTGCTGGACCTTGAGAAAAGAACATCTTTTTGAAGATATGTTCTGCCCCCGGACTTTTTTGGCCTGATGAAATGGTCCAACAGGCATCAAAAGTTTTTAAAGGCAGGCTATCGATGAACTGTCGAAATCGGCCTAGTGCTGACACATGGGGTAATTCGGAGAACGTAAAAATTGAGATATTACCATTGTCGTAGTCAAGGCTATGTGGAGTTCCCTTGCAAGCAGGGCTTATAATGCTAGTCCAAGCAGGTTCAAATTCTTCAAATTTGAGTGTAAAAGGTTGCGGCTTTCCACGATGAAAGATGGAGTTATAGTACGCGATGAGCTCTTGCTCATCTAAAACTCTAGCCTTCAAACTCGATTCAAGGAGTGCTCGATTCAGTTCCTTTGCAAAGTAGAGGCGTTGGCCCGAAAGCTCCGCAGCCAATGCTTTTGAACTTTCACCTCCAGATACTATTGCTCCTCTTATCCCCAAAATAGTATTTTTTAAGTTTATCGACTTGCGTTCTGGGGACCACCTGACACTTAAATAGAAACTTCTTTGGATTAGCCCTCCGCGGAATAGGCTACCTGTTTCATGTTGAAGAATGGCACCTGCGTTAGATCTGGTTCGTTCCAAAATGGGTGCGTTTTCGATAACGCGTTGTGAACAAATGAGTTGCAACACAGTGGATGCATTTTCCTTATGAGCAGGAATTCCTCTACTCACGGCACTAATAAACTTAGAATATGGGGAAAATGCAGCGTATAGATCATTTTCTGTTAGGATTTCATCGTTCACCCCATCGACTGCAAAAGTTGTTCCTAGATCCCCGTTTTCGAGTAGGTAGATTCCGTCTCCGAGATGTGCGCGAAGTCCAACATATGTCTCGGATACCGAAGGAGGCATTGTCGTTACTTTTTGATATTCCCTTTTTGAAGATTTCAACTTTGAATACATAGAATTACCTTTCATTGCCAATTTCATCTAACAATGGATTCAGGTCGATTTTTTCATTGCCTGTTTTCATGAGTATCCAATGTTTTCCATAAATATTTGCGCCTTCGATGCGAGGATACGCTCGAACCTTTAGAAAGATAGGACTACCCTCAAAGTTTGCTGATTGAATGCGTTGTCCAGATTTGTCTCGACTGATGTCGTCAAGCAAGACTTTGGTTCCATCTGGAACAGTTAGAGCGCATCCAGATGCAGTTAGCAGGAGGAATGACAAAATGAGTAGTTTATCCATGGGATCCACCTTTTTTGAAGAAAGCTTTAGGAATTTTTACGTTAAAGCGATTTATTAAGTGAACTTTTGTGCCAGGAGGAAGCGCCAGTGTTGGTTGTAAGGATTCAAAAAATGATGCGATGTACTTGAGAAAGTCACCATTAGCTTCCAGAACTTTTCCTTCGACATATGCTTTCTTATCACCTGCTACGTTTGTAGCCTTATCCGAGTAGCGTTCCCCACTAACGATATCAGTACGAGTCTGAGCAGCTGCGGTAGCTGCACCGTAGGCCTTGGTGATCTCAGAAAGGAAATTCAGTGCAGCAGCTTTAGCGGGACCTTTCATTATCAAATCTGATTCAACCCCTGCATAACCGCTTGCGACCCCTACCAAGGGGCCCCCGACGGTCACAGTAAAGACGCGACCAGACGGCATGGTGCATGTCATATCTTGCATTGAGCCTTTAATTTTTTGCGTATGAAAGTTCGAATCGACACTTACCCAGACAGTACAGCCATTTAATTCAACAACAGATCTATTTGGCCCTAAAAATGCATAGTCTAATTCCACTAAGACTTCTGTCTTGGTATTGGCCGTGACTTCTTCACCGAATTTAACTCGCCCAAAGGCATGAGCTCCTGATGGCAGGGTGATAGTTTCCTCTTGAAGCTGTTCAATGTTTGACTTGAAAACAGTGATAGCCTCACCGGAAGGTCGTTCAAAACGAACAACCTGTGGGGTTAGTTTGGGTTTGACGCGAACAATTTTATCCAAAGGTACAAGTTTTGGTGGATCGATTCGCTCCTGACTATTTTTGATTTCTTTGGGGAGTGTTGTTGCAAGTGGTTCGTCATTTTGAAGTGCCTTTTGTTCTGTTTCCCCCTGAGACATTTTGTCTTGTTCTTCTTTCCAGGCTGCTTGCGCTCGAGCTACCATATCGTCAATTTTGGATGCCTCCATCGGAGGAACAACCTTATCTCCAGGGACATCATTAGACTGGCCTTGAATTGGCGCAGTATTTCGATCGCCAGATAAAGAATTTAAAGAGCTTTGCGGGTTTGCAAAAACCTCTGCTGCTGATATTGCAAGAAAGATGAGAGCAAGTTTCATGGGAGCACCTCTTTAATATCTAATTGAGTTACTTGCGCATTTGATAGGATGAAGTGTCTGAGTTTTTCACCTTTTTCGTATCTCTGCTTTTGAGGAGCAACAGTTGAGTAGAGGATATTGCTTCCATGTTTGGCGTTTAAATCAGCAATTTGGGTAAATGAAACTAGCGTTTTTGTAGTGATGTCTAAGGTCCAAGCTTTGACGTTCATATCCGTACCTACATATGTAAATTCGTATTCAGCAAGGTCTGTGGAGACATGGAAATGTCTGCAAGCACCGGATCTACCCCGTGTAGAACACAAATCTAATTCTTTTGTAATATCATGTAGATATACTGAATCTCCTTTTACCAAGGACTGCAAAAGACCCAGATCGTTGTTGAGTTGAGGGGAACTAAATTTTTCCATGAGCGGTCGAAGCTCAACTAATGGACGAGAAATTCCAGCAGTCAAATTGAATCGAACAGGGACTTCGCTACCTCCCGCTAAGGTAAATGCACACGTCACAATTCCTTCGTTTTCCTGAGGTGTGACACGTAAAAGTTGACTAACTGTAGAGTCTTTTTCATTTTCTCCTGGTGTGACTTCCTGAACGTGCTGCTGTTCTCCAAGGTTGAGAGACTTTTGATCGAGTGGCTCAAATCTTAGAATCCCAGGTTGACAAGATGACGACAGAGGGACCTTCTCAAATTTGAGAATACTAGGTTGATCCGATCTCAAATCAACAGTGACATAGTGGTCGCTGTAATAAAAAACCTCACCAAAACATGGTGATGAAAGCAATATCAACAAAAACTTACGGATTCTCATGAGCACTATCCTCCGAAGGTAACACGCCGTCTTTTAAGGAACTTTCCAGTTCAGCTTTTAGAACCGATAAAGGGCCTCGTTTTAGACGGGTTACTTGCACTGCAAAGAAATTTGTAGGGGTTGGGGCAACGTTTACTGCGTAGATCAGGTAACTGATGTTTTCTTCGCTGATAGGGATGTTATGGTCGGCAAATAGCTTTCTTTTTCCGGTAACAATGCCGCATGCGACACCTTTGATCTCTTTTCTAGCTTGGACATTCCCACACCAGTGAAATTCCGAATCGGTTATGGTAGGCGACCATAGCGAGACTAATTTGCGCTTCTCAACATCATCAAAGTAGTTTTGTGATTTGAGATTTGCTTGTGTTCTAGTCTTTAGATCTAGGGTGTAAAAGTCGTCAAAAAGCACCCTGTAGTTTTCTTTAATGCTTTCGTAGGACCAAGCATTAAGCTTTTCAACAACATGTAAGAAGCTCTGTTCAATGTAATCTTCACTGAGTTTACCCGGTCTAACGGTTGTCAAGGTTTGAATTCCTGGTGACAGGATATATCGGACTCGATCAATATTTGTTACAAGCTGATAGCTCATTATAGAGATGGCAATTGCTTGGAAAATAAGGATCAAACTTAATCCAGCGGTCACTAATTTCCATATCGATTCCTTGTGTTTTAAATCAGCAAGCTGGTCGATATATTTATTGAACATGAATTATCTCCTGAATGTATTTTTGTGTGTTTTAATATGTGCAAATGAAGGCAAAAGCATGGACCTCAACCGAAAGGGAATAACCTTGGAAGCTTTTACGAGAGTTGCATTTAAGAAAATGGGTTTTCCTTCATCCTCAAGACGTCCAGCTCGGTAGTAAAATACAATGAGCGAAAAGAGGATGATGATTGAAAAACCGAAGTGGTTAAACCACAAGGGAACAATCGAAAACGCTGCAATAATGGGAAAGTTGGAGACTTTTACACCAGCAATTTCTGGGTAGTAGTCTACATTTTCGATCACTATCTGAAACTCTTCCTTTTGCCCGTAATTGACCATGACAAGATCCTAACTTTGTGAAAGGTGTACAAGGTATGCACCAATAGACGCAATAATCCCTCCAACCACCGCTCCTCCAGCTCTTCCGTATTGCCCCTGACGAGCAAGGTTTCCTGCAGATACAAAGCAACTGATGGCAAAGAGTCCTGCACCACCTTTAATAATCCATTCTGCCGTATGCATTGTTTGTGTGACTTTTGAGTCAGCTCCAAATATTCCCTTAGTGGGATCCGCAATTGTAAAATCAGTAGCTTTTACGTTTGCAGAAACAATCAAAGATGAAAAAATGACTACTAAATTCTTCACAGTTAACCTCCAATGGAAAAACTTTTTGCAATAATAGGAGCTGTTGCACTAATTACTGCTCCAATAGACGCTAGGAGAGCACCTACCGCATCACCGTCCTTACTCCGATTTGCAGCGACTACGAATAAAACAACAGCCATGAGCCCAGATCCTGCATATATAAACCACTCAAACGAATTGACCACATGCTCAAGCTCAACGGTTGAATGCCTTTCAATGGGAGTAAATTCTTTAACCCACTCGTTACTCATGTGTTCCAGCCCCTTTTTTAAGATGTTTTGCGACCTTATCAATTTCTTGAGTAGTGTGAACCCCTTTGAGTGACGCCATATTATTAGATTGCCGGTCATATACTAGAAGTACGGGAACCACCTTATCTGCAGCGTAACGATCAACGTCTTCTTTTGTTGCCCAAACAGATTGAGGAAGGTTTGGAAAGTGTAGGAGCTCTTTGCCACCTATCTGCATTGGAGTTACATTCGACTGGCCAGATAGAATTTGGCCTTGCCGCTTACAATGGGGGCAGGTTGGAGTGAAGAGGAAAAAAATTTGAGTTTGGCTGATAGATGATAAGGGCGCCTTAGAATCTGAACTCGTTGCTTGAGCAAGAAAATCATAGTCATTAGCAATAACTCCTAGCTTAATTAGTTCTCTGTTTGCTTGTTCCTGCTGCTTTTGCATCACGTGTAAGCGATCGCGCTTTGCGTTCATACGAATTAGGTATAGCTTTGCATTGTCGATTGAAGGATTTTTTGCCCATAATACGAATCCGGTATCAGGTCTAAAATTTCCTTCGTTCCAAAACTCGTCTGTAGATGGATCAATCAACTTCTTCCATTCTGAGGGGACAGCTATATCGGTGGGAACTTTGACTGTTTGTGGCTGACTTTGGACATTCCCATCTTTGGTAGTTACTCGGCGATCATCGCAAAAAGCATGCCTGGAACCACCGCCCCCTAAAACAAAAACCAACGCCATCCATTTAATGTTGCGTGCTAGATTTTTTGTTTTTTCATAATTGTATGAATTAATTGTCATTTTTTAATTTTGCTCCTAGCTAACAATGGCACCCGCATACATTGGAATAGGCAACAATAAATGTTGTGTCAACAACATTTATTGTTGCCTATTCCGCTAGATTTCGATATTTTTAACGGACAATGGAAACAGGTCTCTTTGCTAAGAGGTTAAAAAAATATGCCGGTAAGCTGGCTTGGGGTAAAATTGGATGCCTAATAAAGTCGTAAAGCCGTTCTTAACAGAACATCAACAGCTGAAATTTCAAAGACGTTTAAGTAGCTACTTGAAGGACTATGAGTACCGAAATAACGTTCAGGCAAAAGACGTCGCAAAGAAGATCGATATCAGTTCTCAAAAATTTTCATACGTAAAATCCGATAAAGTACCTTACCCAAAATTCATAAATGCTCTCGACTACTTAGCAAAACTAGGGAACCTAAAACAGATGTCCGTCACAGAATTTGTGGAATATCTTGATGGTGCTGATCCTGATCAAATAGAGGGAAAGATTGATACAAAAATTTCGGATTGGGAACAGACGATTTTATCGGCTCTGGAGCCTTTAACTAGCAAATCCAGAGGGCGATTTCTTGATCTTTGTAAGCAAAGCCTACGCACTGGAAAGCGCAAGCTCGAAGCCTTGATTGATATTGTAAATATCTTACAGGACAAGGAAGTAGAAGCTATCGAGTCTGTTCGAGATACCTTAAAAAAACTCACCTAATCTACCAATTAGAGGAACCATTGATGAAACAAGTTTTGTGTGCGTTGGCGCTTATGACTACTGTGATTTCCTGCGGAGGAAAAGATAACGGTAATGGTAACAGCAATCCACCTCCCACTAAGCCTGGAAATGGGTCTCCTATAGACGAAGATAAATATCTTTCACTGATGGAAAATTGCGATACAAATACCGGAAAAGCAGTCATAGATGGGAAATGTGTCGTTTTGAAAGTAACCGCAACTTTAGACGGGAAATTAACCATAGCTTCCGCCGAATCCGATAAACCTATCTTTGACAGCGGGATCGGTCTCAAAGCAACGCATCACTTTCCATTCATCAAAAGCACGCGAGATGATACGCCAACCAATTACTCATACAATTTGAAAAAGCAGCAGAGCAAAGCTCTTGAAAATAGCATCAGCATCGATGCAATTTTTCATGACAAGGATGATCTGTCTAGTTTACTGATGGTACTAGCGCCACAATCAAAGGCGCGTATTGAATTGCATGTTTTCGGAGAGGAGCTTTCATCAAAAGATCAAGATCGAGACAACCTCGAAAAATTTTGCAAAAAAATTGCGCAAGTATTTAAAGAAAAACACCCCCTCGTCAATGTTGGCTCGTTTTATCTATTTCAAGAAATGCTAGGAAGCTATCAATGCGTGATCGGCAACAACCTTGAAGCCAGCGGGGTTGCTCTGGAGCCGTTTAAAAAGCTCAGGGTCTGGTGGCGATGTGAAAGTGAACAGTGCTATTTCGAATCCTTGACCTTAAATGGACTGTAGAACTGAAACTACAGTATCGCTTCCAACCATAACTAAATAGACTCTTTGCGAAACTCAAACCTGCTTCAGTAAGCGACTCCCAGAGCTTT
>CAZWOL010000082.1:0-9252 GCA_964635325.1 uncultured Pseudobdellovibrionaceae bacterium | reverse complement strand
TCAAGCATGTAAGCATTGAGCAACTAAAGATTCACCTTTTGCGTAACTTCAGTTAGTAAGAGAATACATAAAAAAAACAGGTTAAATGATGCACTCTTCAAATTCATCAAAAGTCCTTTCGTTATTGATCCCCGCATAGCTAGTATCATCTTACAATTTGACTAAGCAGGCGACCCCTCGGCTGCCGCTCGGGGTGACGGACGAGTACGGATGACGAGTACGGATGACGAGTACGGATGACGAGTACGGATGACGAGTGGGTCATTCCTAGTATGATGTTAATAATATCATCTTAACATCAATAAACAGAAGCGGGAGAACTTACGGTAGGCAGATGGACTTGGGCTTCGACCGGAACACGAACGAGTGGACTACCGGTACGGACATAAGACAAAGTGTCTGTGTATACAAGAGCTGTATCATTCGACACACTGCGACCATCCGAACCTTTGACAGCCACCGAGTAAAGTCCTGGAGGTACGTTGAAGAATACTGCTGATGAAGAATTTGTAGTGCTAAGACTTACACGTTCACCAACAGGTCGATCATACTGATCATAGAGAGTAATTTCGATATTTTTATCTTCATAACCATCGTCATCTAAAATACCGTGATCGATCAGGACTGTACCTCGATTGTTGAAATCACGGATGATGTTGGATTGAGCCGACACATAATCCAAGAATCCATTAGGAAAAAGTGGCGTTACTGTTTCTTCTGCAGAATCGAGACTAATACGATAAAGCGTTTCTTCAAACTCTGAACTATTCGATAGCGTGTAGGCTCGACCACCTTGAAAGATCTGCTTGCCTGTTACTGTTGACAACGCACCATCATAGGCGAGCGTGGTATCAGAACCTAGAGGAGTGAGTGCCGCAAAATCGATAGATCTATATTCTTTTTCGGTAATGCGTCCACCATGCCACATTTCAAAAGCGGTTGGAGCCACTGCAAGAGCGGTCGACACAAATTCTTCTTCGCCTAAATCAAAGCGATATTCAAGATGCGAACCAGCAAAGAGGTTAAGAGGTATAGGAGCTCCCTGCTCTCCATTTGCTTTTTTGAAATAGAAGGCAAATGGTCCTGGCTCAAGGTCAAAGAAGCAGAAGCGACCCTCTTCACTCGTTTGAGTTGCGTTGGGATCCAAAAATCCATAGCGATTGAAATAGTAAGGTCGAGAATTGCCTACATCGATACTGACCGCAGCTCCAGACAGGGGTTTGTTATCAGAACCCAAGACAGAAGCACAAACACTTGCGTGATCATCACGCGTTCCGTCGACAATCACACTTGTGTAGGCCTCGAAAGTATCTTGTCCAATGAGACGGATGACGATCGGTTCATTGTCAACAATACTACTTGCTGGAACCTCAACTACCGTACTGCGATAACGTTGGAACGGATCTTTGACCGATACTACAAAGCTGGATGATTTGGGAACTTCCAAATTGTTCAACATCCCTAAACTGTCAGTCACCTGATTTAGCTTGGTACCATCTTTGCTAAAATTGGTTCCAACTAAGTGAACATGGACACCTTGTACGGGATAGGTCTTTTTTTCCTGGGTACGTTCATCAACAACACGGAAACTGATTTTTTGTGTCTCAGCAATCTGCAGATCCGTGGTGAATTCAAAGGCATCACTATCGGTAGCACGCGAATCATAGCTCGGTGCACTTGGAGCATGTCCTCGTAAACGAGGGGAATGATTTGCAGCAATAGCTTTTGACTTACGATTGCCAGATCCTACATCCAAACTTGCTAGGCGAACCATCGGTCCTGCTGCATTGCTAAGTACGGTACGTTCATGAGCCACCAACAAAGGTTGACTTGTAGTTCCAATCTGGACCGGCAAAATCGTCAATTGGTTTTCATAGTGCAGATAAATCTCGGTTGAGCCTTCACTCAAAGCACTAAGAACCTGATCTTTTGGATTCCACTGAACAATTTTGTTATCTCGTACAAAAACACCAACACCTTCCCCTAGGGAGATGGGTACATTTTCTCCAACAGCAGCTTGGATCGAAGGGACACTGACCTTGATAGCATCATCGCTGCCCGAGATGACCACATCTGTCTCTGCATGTGCAACAGATTGGGTTTTATCTGCTAGTAAATTGGATAGTGGCGACGCAGGAAGAACGCTATCCTGTGGAGTGTCATTTTGTGGAGGTCGTTTCGGTAGCGACCCCTTGCCTGCAAGAACATCATCCATTTCATGAACATAAGAATCTTGGACTGCAGGTTGCGCAGCTAAATACTGGTCTAGATCGTCTTCAGCATCTCGAATAACATCCGCAACAGTCTGACCCTCTGAAATTGTTAGATCACTAAGAGGTCTAAACTCTGGTGCTGATTTAGAGGTATTGGGAAGTACAACTGGGTCTGGCTCACCAGTAACATACTCCTCAGGCTCATAGTCGGGACGACTCGGATCCAAGGCCATTTCTAAAAGAGAATCGACAGTATGCTCGCTATTACGCAGAAGGTCGAGGGGAATGCCCTGCGTCTCTTGAGCAAACAACCCCGAAGAGAAACTAAAAAAGAGCACAGCGATGGCAATCTTGTTCCATCGACAACTCGACTTTGTTTTACGATCTCTTAGAATCATGCACACCAAACCACGGAGTTCCTCGTACGTTCTTTTCGTCGGGACGAAATCTACAACACTTGAGGCGAGCCCGCTAGTGAAAGGATGCCGGGTATAATGTGCGTTTTCTAAGCAAGAGAGTTTAGGAGAGAAAGGCGCGGATCTTGAACTTCTATTAATTCGCTTCGAGATGCTTTTTGATTTTTTCACTCACCATTTTGGAGTCAGCAGAAGTCCCAACTTGTGCAAGCACCGCTTTCATAAGCTCACCAAAATTGCGGGATGCGTTGGTCGACAAAGTTTTTTTGACGACCTCATCCAGCTCTTCCGAACTCATCGCTTTGGGTAAGTACTCCTCAACGAGAGCGATCTCTTTGCGGAGCTCCTCACGTCGCTCACCCTCAGGAAACTCATCAAAAGATTTTTTGAGTTTTTTGTGGTAACCCGCGACCACTTTCATCGCTGATTCTTCATCAAGCTCCTGATGAACATTCACAGCTGCCTGAGCATACTTAATATCACTCAGAACCATACGTAGGACGTTCTTCCTTAGGGTATCATTGGACTTCATCGCTGTTTTTATGTCGTCCATAATTCGTTTTTGTATACTCATCACACTTCCTCACTGTTCAACTGTTTATACATGTGTTTTAGACGTCTAGACATTTTTTGCCTACACAATCTTGCAAAATCGTCTCCGATGCGAGCTCTAAACTACGCTCGAGATGATACCCTGCAGCTCCACTCAGAAATTCATTGCTCGCCTATTTTTTGGACAGTCAGTAAGTTGCTGGCCTCATGCCCGACAGGTGAGAGCGAAACGGTAAGAAAGACTATAGAATCACCCGCCTCTAGCCAAGGGTAAGAACGCAGACGCTCTTTGACCACAGGCAAAACTTCATCCAAAGCAGGGTTTATCTCCAAAACAAGAGAATTAACTCCCCGTACCAGAGCAAGTCGTCGTCGCGTTTGGTCTTTAAACGTAACTGCGATGATTGGGAACTGAATTCGGTAGCTTGCCAGCTGCAAAGCAGTATTACCTTGGTGAGTTATGCAAACAATAGCCTTCGCTTTAACACGTTCTGCAGTCTTATAAGCATGGTATGCGACAGCTTCGAATTCATTCTCAATCGGCCGCACTCGAGGCATCCAATTGACGTTCATGTTCTCCTGGCGCTCAACATCTCCAATAACATTACGGCAGGTCTTGAGTGCACGTTCAACATGCGGACCTAGCGCAAGCTCCTCAGCCAAAACAATCGCATCCGTCCCATCGATCACTGCATTCGCAAGATCGGATACTTCGGCGCGGGTTGGTGTTGGGTTGTAACGCATAGACCCCAACAGATCGCTTTCAATCATGGCAATCTTTGCCCACTCATGACAGGCCTGTATGATTTCTTTGCATACCATTGGCACAAGAGCAGGATCCAGGGAAAGAGCCAACTCTCGACGAGGAATCATAATCCCGTCAACATGCGGTAAGATTTGCTCCAACTGCTCATAAATGCGCTTGTTATCCACACGCACTATCAAAGCTGGGTCATATTTTAGAGCTAGGTTGAGTTTTTTTCGAACAACCGCAACCTCACGAGGAGTAGAGATACCTGGAATCACTACATAGTCGACTGCAACGTTCTTGAAAGGAGAGATATCCACACCACTCAAATCAAAAACAGTAGGCTCTTTTTGGGTCTCTTCAACAAAAACACTCAAACCCACTTTTATAGAGCCACCTTGCACAACACATGCACGCACTTCACTTGCTGAAACACTCAGCGTTTTAAGCACAACTGCACCAAAACCAATGTAGATCATGGCATCAGCTACAAACAAACGCTCCCAGTCTGGAGACTCGATAGCGATATCCCCGTGGCCAGACTGAGGACTGAGTACGATGGTTTCATTATAGGAAAGTTCAGCATTCTCACGATGAGACGTGATATTAGACTGTTTGTGAAGGCTAACATCAACCATCAAGGCAGATGATTTTGCTGTTGAGCTATTTAGACCTCTGAGAAAATCCTCCAAAGCAGAAGCATTTCCAGGGCCATAGATTAGACGCAAAGCATCAAAACCAGCATCGGCAAATTTCTTACCTTGGGCTTCAGTGAAAGACGAACGATCGAGAGACCAAACAATTTTGGTTCGGAGTTTTTGATCATCAACCATTGCAATCCTCACTTGATCAAACGAGAAGAGAATCCCCACATTTTCGAGGAACAGATTTTGAAACTTTTTTGAAAGCAAAATTCTTGGCAAAAACGTCATCAAAAACTGTAATTACTGAAGATCCTAACATGAACGTTCCAATTTCATCTCCTACCTTAACATCTCGAGACGGAGAAAATGAAAAAACGCGTGTTTTGGCACCGCGAATCTGTCGCGAAAAATCGTTGCTAACAAATTCATCGATTTCTTTGACCTTGATACGCCCAACATGCAAGGCACCAACCATAACAACGTAAGCCTTGCCTCCAGACGGATGCTCCATCTCAAAGACAACACGCTCATTACGACAAAACAGCTTGGGAACTAGGTTAACGAATGTTTCATTCACCGGCCAAAGCTCACCAGGCACATAGCGAATCGAATGCAACTGCCCTGAAAATGGAGCATGCACACGGTGATAATGATAGGGAGCTAAATAAAAAGACCCGTACCAAGCGGGTTTAAAGGCACTTTTTTCTTTATCCCCAAGGCATAGAAGATCGTCGATCGAATAGGAAAGGCCCTTGGCTTGTAGCAGTTGGCCTTCCTGTATTGGCAGAAATTGCCTTAGATTAGAGTCACAGGGCGAACAAATCTCGCCCAAAACAGGTCGAGCTCCCGGCTTTAAGGCCCGGGTAAATAGATCCTCAAAGGAATTAAACGCCCCTATTGGCTTCTCTGCATCCGAAAGATCGATATTGAGGCAACTGACTAGGGCCTTATTGACAGCTGGCGCTATCGGCGGCGGCAAAGGCATGCGACTCAGCTTACCGAGCACATAACTCTGCAAATTTTTTGGTAAAAGAGACATAATTTGATATTTCACCACACGACCCTCGCAATAATCATACGCTCAGCAGAAGTTGTACCATTTTTACAACATACTGACTGCAAAAAGCCTCATTCTTGACGCCATATGGGCCATCAGTATATTAGTATCTATGCTAATACCATAGACTAAACAGTTGGCACAAAGTTTGAATTAAACCAATATTCAAAATGAGCCGAATGTTTTGTTCAGGAGAGTTATTACAATGAAACAAGTCAGTCCTATCAGTGAAAAAATTTCAACAGAATGCAAAAGCAGCAAACCGCTTAACCAACGTGCGGTCAAGATGCTTGCTAGCTCCATATACGATGCATTACGTCAAGAAGGCTGCGCACACAAAGACATCATCGGAGTTTCAAGCCAACTCATTGGACTTGTAACAACCGCAATTGATGAAAAGAAAGACTAGCTCTACAATTTAGGAGCGATGTATTTGCGAAGCAGTGCGAACAAGATTCGCAAACGCATACGCATCTAACGAAGCCCCTCCGACAAGACCACCATCGATATCTGGTTGATGGAGAAGCTCCTCTGCATTCGAGGTATTCATACTACCTCCGTACAGAATCTGGATTCCATTGGCTACGTCTGCACCATAAAGCTCTTGCACGAGTCCACGAATAAAAACATGCGCTTCTTGTGCTTGCGTCGAACTCGCAGACACACCCGTGCCGATAGCCCAGACTGGCTCATATGCAATCACAAGATGTTCAAGCGTCTTAAGATCTGCAAGCGCAACTCGAATTTGTCGACCCAGTACCGCAAAGGTTTGATTCTGCTTACGCTCTTCTAGAGTTTCTCCAATGCATAAAACAGCTCCCATACCTTTAGCAGCACAAGCTTGCACTTTCTTCGCTATCTGCGCATCTGTCTCCGCAAAATACTGTCGTCGCTCACTATGACCCAAAATTACTTTGGACACTCCAAAGTCCTTCAACATTGTCAAAGAAACTTCTCCCGTGAACGCACCCTTGTCTTGGTCATGAACATTTTGTGCACACAGATGGATGCGGGTTTGGTTCAGAAGTTTTTGAAGAGTTGAAAGATAAGGATAAGAAGCTGCAATAGCGATTTCACAGTTTGCTTCGGGATTGTGGTTAGAGTTCAACGCGGAGATATAATCACTAAAATCTTGGACAGGTTTATTCATTTTCCAATTTGCAGCGATCAAAAATTTCCGCATTTTTTTCTACTCCTATTGGTTGCGATCTAACAAAGAAGCAGGCGAACCCTCGACGGAGTCTGCCCTGAGCGCAGTTGCGGAGCTCTGCGTGACGGATTCCCACAAAAACAAGAATCAAATGCTCACAGCTTTGAGCCCTGGTAAGGTCTTACCCTCAAGATACTCGAGAGCAGCTCCTCCACCAGTTGAAATGTGTGTGAAACGATCTGCAACTCCTGCAAGGTTGATTGCTGCAATCGAATCACCACCACCCGCAACAGAAAGACAATCTGTCTCCGCAATGGTACGCGCTATTGCCAAAGTACCGTTGCGAAATGCAGGCTGTTCGAACACGCCAAGAGGGCCATTCCAAAAGATCGTCTTGGAACCTGCAATTACATTCTTATAACGTTCGATGGTTCGAGGCCCAATGTCAAGGCCCATCAGATGGTCAGGAATATCTCCCTCACAAATTTGAGACTCACTATCATCTGGACTCTGCGCACAAATGTGATCATCCGGAAGATAGATAGTCACCTTTCGAGCCTGAGCGTTTGTAAAGATAGATTGCAAAAGACGTTCGACATTGGGTTCGCACATGGATTTTCCAACTTTTTTACCTTGGAACTTCAAGAAAGCATAGGCCATCGCTCCACCCACCAAGATCTTATTGCAACTATCGATCAAGTGAAGCAAGACTCCGACTTTGTCACTGACCTTGGAGCCACCGATAATAATCGTAAATGGTGCTTGAGCTTTTTGGTTAAGTTGGTTGAGACCTTGGATTTCTTCCTGCAACAAATAACCAATCGCTTTTTTGTTGGATGAAAAACGCTCTGGTAGAGCTGCAACAGAAGCATGAGCACGATGCACAGCACCAAACGCATCGCTGATGTAATAGTCTATTCCCTTGGAAAGAGTTGCCGCGAAAGCTTGGTCGTTTGCAGTTTCTTGCGGATAGAAACGGAGATTTTCGAGCAAAATAATTCGGTTCTTGCCAAGCTGTTGCAACAACTGATCAACCGGAGCCTTGACATACTCACGAACGAATGCAACTTCGATCTTCAGAAGCTCTGAAAGCTTTGCACCGACAACTTCAAGCGAATACTTGTCTTCTGGACCCTTTTTAGGACGCCCTAAATGACTGCCAATAACAATTTTATTTGTAAACTGAAGTACGTATTTGATGGTACGCAGACTTTTCTCAATACGAGTCATGTCTGTGATTTTACCAGAAGCATCCAAAGGAACATTGAGATCAAGGCGTAAGAACACTGTCTTGTTGACCAAATCAAGTTTCTCAATAAAATTAAAATCCATGCTTTGTCTCCTGCGACTTTCCTTTGACGAATGACTTGCCCCATGTTGATATTGAATGCCACGCCCTGACGTTAGGGCGGCGCTATCTTACTAGGGGGTCTCTAATTCTATGCAGCGAAAACATCTCTTTATCATGGATCCCATCGAAAAGCTAAACCTTGCACTAGATTCTAGTCTGCGCATCGCCCACGCCCTCAATCTCAGAGGCCACGCCGTTTATTTTTGCCGAATTAACGACCTTTTCTGGACAAGTGGCAAAGAACCGCACTGCATTGCCAGTGAGCTCATCTTTGCAAAGGATCTTCAGCAACTCAAATTAGGCCCTGCAACAGACTGCAACCTTGACGCTTTCCAGACCATACACATGCGCAAGGACCCCCCCTTCGACATGAACTATGTCACAGCTACGTGGTTCCTTGACCCATGCCGAAAAGCAACAGTGGTCAATCATCCGCAAGCACTGCGCGATTTTAATGAAAAGCTTGGGACTCTGGATTTTCCCGCAGAGTGTAAGCGCGCCTTGGTAAGCTCAAATCCCGAGCAACTCTTAGAGTTCGTAGCGAGGGAATGCAACGGGGACGCTGTCCTGAAGCCCTTGCACCTTTTTGGTGGGCGGGACATAACACGCATCGAACTCTCCAAACTCACACAAGAGCAAGCATTGCAAAGCATCCAACGTGACACAGAGGGGGGATCTAGTCCCAAGCTTGCACAAGCTTTCGATGCAAGGATCTTCGAAGGTGAAATCCGTGCATTTACATTAAATGGCAAAGCCCTAAGTTGGTGTATGAAAGTACCAAAGCAGGGGTCCTTCTTAGCGAACACTGCAGCTGGAGCTGTTTTGAAAAGCTATTCCCCCTCACCTGAACTAGCCAACAAGGTAGCACGCGTTGCAAAAAAACTTGTACAGAGGGGTGTCTATTTTGTCGGAATGGATATTATCGGAGATGAGATTTCTGAGATCAACATCACAAGCCCCCGGCTTCTAGTCGCACCAGGGGATACTCGAGACTACTATGCAGAGATTGCAAGCTTCTTAGAGACCTGCTGAAAACATCTCCTGGTAATTGCTCCAAGAGATGTTTGGTGAACTACCGACCTATTCACGCTAGAGCGTTCATAGGCTACCGCTAAAGCGGT
>CAZWOL010000081.1:0-9387 GCA_964635325.1 uncultured Pseudobdellovibrionaceae bacterium | reverse complement strand
ACTAGTTTTACTATCGATAGATGCTTCACCACATTGGGAGCATACCAATGCTGGGATGCCTTCAACTACAACTATCGGTCCAGATCAGTAGGACGAGCTGGTAGCCGTAAACAGCCTTGCCTTTTGAAGATAAAAAGACATAGCTGGCTCCCTCGAATGCTTGGGGCGATAATAGAAATGTCGATTCCAAGGGTATCTGGTGCATTCCGCTCTTTGTGCTACTGGACTTCATCTTCCAGCATCAAGCATGTAAGCATTGAGCAACTAAAGATTCACCTTTTGCGTAACTTCAGTTACGAGGGAGAGCAGCAGAACAAGTTCCCGCTGCTCTCCCTCGTATTGCGAGTTCTGATGCCTTTCATCTGCAGCCTAAAGGCCACAGTTTTCCGGCACACATTTTGATAAAGTTCGCTAAGCTGCGTAAACTCTGAGTTTGATTTTCAGACCAGCCTTTTTCAGATCATCTTGCAGAGCTAAATCAACAAAAAACTCCGGAGGAAATCCAAGCTTCAACGCAAAGGAGGCCGCCTTAGCCGGTGACACCTCTCTTCTACCTTTTTCGATATCACATAGCTTTTGCTTGGTAATACCAAGTCTCTTGGCAAAATCGTTCTGGGATAAATCCTCGTTCTCCCTCAACGTCAGCAACAGTTCAGGAAAAGTCAGAGGACCGCCAGTCAATTCCTCTAAAAACTTTAAGGCAGGCTTGGAGCCTGCTTTTTTCCCCTTAGTAATCATGCTTATTGACCTCCTCGACAGAAACAAACTCAATTGATCCATCGGTAGCAATTATGTAGATCGCTCGATAGGCCTGGTTAAGGCGAATTGAGCGCTGTCCTTTCCGTTCCCCCTTCAGCGGCTCATCATGGAAGCTCTTTACCTTTCTTGCTTCCTCTAAGCCCATCGTTTTAACAAGAAGAGTCCATGCTTTCAGCTTTTTGGCGATATGAAGTGGAACCTTACTTAGATTCCGTTGTGCATTTCTGCTGATTTCAACCTTAAAAATCAAACTATCACCCCAGGGAGCAGATTTCGGGATCACGGCTCATGCTAGTACCCAATACTGGGTACTTCGTCAAGAAGAAAAACGGGGGAAGATGATGGTAAAGAGTCTCGCGACTAATACCAAATTCGCGTGCAATTTGCGCTTTATTCTTACCGTCTTTAACTCTCTTCTGTACATCTGCTATTTGATCAGGGGACAGAGCCTTCTTTCGTCCCCTCTCTTTTGCAAAAACGATCCTTCGAGCTGTCGTTCTCGGATCAATGATCGTTCAAACTCCGCAAATGCGCCCATTACGGAAAGCATCAGATACGCCATCGGTGAATCCTCACCAGTGAAGGCCAAACTCTCTTTCAGGAACTCGATTTCATACCGCATTGGGTCAGCAGTTTTACGAGCCGACGCAAATCATCGAGGTTGCGCGCAAGATGGTCCATGCTATGAACAACTACGACGTCTCCGTAGCGGGCGAAGCCGAGCATGGCTTCCAATTCGGGACGATGCACATCGCGACCCGAGGCCCTAAATGAACAGTCGGTCGATGCTCACGCCTTCGAGTTGGCGTTCGGGATTCTAATCAGAGCTACTGACGCGGATATAGCCAATGCGTTGACCATACACTCTTGGTTCTCCTGATCGATTGTGTCAGGAAAAGTCTAGGACGTGCGACCATGTGTGTCAATAAATTCGAAATTCGGCCCTATTCTGACGACGTTTCTGACTCACCTTGACGTCAAAAAAACCATTTGAAATTTTTGATTTTTTAAAAATTCCACGACAAGCCGGCAATTCTCAACCTCCGGAACCTTCAGTTCACATTAACCAGACTTCATCTTCCAGCTTCATCAAGCATGTAAGCATTGAGCAACTAAAGATTCACCTTTTGCGTAATTTCAGTAAAGAAGTAGGGTTGTGCTCGCATGATGCTCAAAAAAAAAGTGACTATCCCTACGTGCCTAATTAAGAAACACGAGAGAACAGTCACATTTAGTCCATTACAGTGTAGTAGATAATGGAGGCGCCATCCGGAGTCGAACCGGACTAAACGGATTTGCAATCCGCTGCCTAACCGCTTGGCTATAGCGCCGCTTAGGAAACAATGTCATAACAGTTTACGAACGCGATCGCAACTTTTTGCTACATCTTCTAGAACTTTCTTCCAAGCCATTATAGATTGCTAGGTGAGCTCATACCTGCACTCATGGCAAAAATAGCCTATTTTTTCTGAGGAAAATCGTGGAAAAGGACATTCAGTCGGTCTCTGCGTCTATTCTTGCCGTCATCCTCGACGGCTTAGGGGCGTTGTTTTTAACTCTTTACGCCCTACTGATAGGACCCCTCGGTATATTGCGCGGTCCTATCGTAGCGGAACGTTTTCTACTCTACATGTGGGTGCTCGTCCCCATGCGCGCGATGACAAGGGTGGTGCGCGCTGCGACGGATTGGCGTGTTGGACGTTTCTCACTTGCGATTGTACAAATCGACAGCATCATTTTGCAACTTGTCGACAACTACACCAAAAGACCGAGCTCCACTCAGCGTCGCGTGCTACTCGACCTTTATACGGTTCTCACCCGTGCCTATTTACACGTAGGAGATTGCGATAAAGCGATGCAGGTGATCTTGCAGGCGCAAAAGCATACGGGTGCCAATAGACTTCCGGGTCTTCCGGACCTCGATGCAAAGACGGCGCACCTGATTCGTGCTGGTATTGCAGCAGGACGTATGCTCGAAGGTGGGGGACTAGCGACGATGTTTATCAAGACGGATCCCAAAGCAAGCACAGGTCCGGTTGCTGTCGAACCAAGCAAGGCACCCGAAGCAAAGACTCCTAATAAGAAAAAAAATAGCAAAGACAAGAACGGACAGATCATCCCCTTTCCACAGAGATGAGGTTCACGTGAGCGATTTCGTCATTCGGTTCGCAACGGTCAATGGAACAGGTTCCGCAAGCGCAAACGGCATCATTGCACGTTCGCTCTTTCGGTGTGGGATGAACATAGGCCCCAAGAATATGTTCCCCTCCAACATACAGGGCCAACCCACTTGGTACGACATACGCGTCAGCGAGCGAGGGTATAGCTCTCGCAAGGAGCATGCAGACATCCTTGTCTCTGCAAATCGCAACAGCATTGCAAGCGACTTAGGTGGTGTGCGTGCTGGTGGTTTTGTTATCTACGATTCGACAGGACATTTTGAGCCCCCCAAAGTCGAAGGTTTGCACTATCTCGCTCTCCCAATGACAGAACTTGCTCTGCAGACCTTTCCCGGTAGTCCTAAACGTTTTATGTTACAAAACTTGCTCTATGTCGGAGCTGTTGCTGCACTTATCGAAATCCCGATGCCCGTCCTCAAGACGGTGATCCAAGAACGCTACGGCAAAAGCAAGGGTGTCGACAAGGATCTCGAGGCATGCGAACTTGGGTTTGCGTATGCCAAACAAAACTTTCCGTGTCCTCTCGCCTTTGCGATCAAGGCAAAAGAAGCAGATCCTGACAAAATTTTGATCGAAGGCAACTATGCGATGGCACTTGGATGTTTGTATGCTGGTGCCTCCGTCGTTGGTTGGTATCCGATCACTCCGTCTACCGGATTGATCGAGCAGTTTTCATCTCTATGTGAGAAGCATCGCAGGGATCCGAAAACAGGAGCCCGACGCTTTGCAATGATCCAGGCCGAAGACGAGTTGACTGCGATCGGAATCACGATCGGTGCCAATTGGAATGGAGCCCGTTCGTTCACCGCAACAAGTGGTCCCGGTTTTACATTGATGAACGAATTTCTGGGTTATGCATATTATGCTGAGATCCCAACCGTACTCTTTAACGTGCAACGCTGTGGGCCTTCGACGGGGATGCCAACACGCAACCAACAGGCTGACCTTTTGCAAGCTGCATATGCTTCGCACGGAGATACTAAGCATGTGATGCTTTTTCCCGGAGACCCGGAAGAAGGTTTTCGATTCGCCTATCAGGCCTTTGATTTCGCTGAGCGTTTCCAAACTCCGATAATTGTAATGTCAGATTTAGAACTCGGTATGAACGAATTTGTCAGCAAGCCTCTACAGTGGGATGGGGCAAGTCCAGATCGAGGTAAGGTCTTGCGCAAGGCTGAGTTTGAAGCAAGACAGAAACCTTTCTTTCGTTACACGGATGACGATGGAGATGGCATTCCCTACCGCACTTTACCGGGTGATGACCCACGTATGGCCTATTTTACACGTGGTTCGGGGCACGATCGCTTTGGTCGCTACACCGAAGATGCAAAAGCATATGCAGAAAATATGGAACGCATTGCGAAGAAATTTAGTTTGCTCGCAGACAAATTGCCAGCTCCCGAATATCTAAAAAACCCACATGGCAAGGCAAAATCCTGTCTTGTCTATATTGGATCAACCAAAGAAGTGATTACGGAATGCATTGATGCTCTTGGCAACTCAGGCATTATCCTTGACTGCATACGCATCCGTGCTTTTCCGTTTGCAAGTGACTTGAAAGCTCGTTTAGAAGCTTACGACACGCTCTACATCATTGAGCAGAACCGCGATGCTCAACTTCGCAAGCTACTGAATGCCGAGCTTGAGCTAAAAGCAACAATGCATTCTCTCATCCACTTCGATGGACTTCCACTGATTGCACAGAAGATTGCAGATCAGATTCGTAGTGTTGCTTGACAGATGCATTTTTAATTAGGAGCTTGGTTCTCAAAGTTCTGGCAGCTTAGTCCCGAACACGTGTGTAAGCTCTCCAGCCAGTCCTGCATCTTATCGAGCGTATCTTTATCTGTGACATTCGCAAGATCTCTTTCTTGGAAGGGATCCTGTGAAAGCTTGTAGTACTCACGTTCGTTGGTATTCGGGTGATGAACGTAGCTCTCTCCAAGAGTATGCACTCCTTGGAAGGGATGGGGTTGCTTATCTTTCAAACTAAACCCATGCTCCATCAAAAATGCCTGACGCCAAATAACTCGAGTGGATGATGGAAACAGCAATGGCAACAAAGAACGTCCATCCACTGTTGCAGGAATTTTTACACCTGCAAGTTCTGCAAATGTTGGAGCAAAATCATTGTTAAGCACCATTGCTTGTACCTGCACTCCTCGGGCAACACCTGGACCGCGGATAATGAGAGGTATGCGCAAGTCTTCTTCAAACTGTGTGTTCTTACCAACACGGAGACGATGCTGTCCGAGGTGATATCCATTATCCGATGCAAAAACAATGTAAGTATTGTTGAGTTGTCCATTCTTAGTCAAAGCATCGATAAGAATCTGCACGCTCGTTTCGATACCCATCACAGCACGCATACGACGTCCATACATTTTATCGATCCAAGCCACCTCAGATTCACTGAGTCGATGTCTATCTTGAATCCACTGTGCTTGCATACTGACATTGCGTTGGTTAAAAGTTGGAGGACGCGGAGCTCTTGCATCAGCAAAGGCATTGAGGTTGCGACGCGCGCATGATGCTGGTCGATGTGGAGAATACGAGGAATGCATAATGAAAAATGGTTCGGAGCTAAACTTCATACGATTTAAGATATCGACAGTATGTCGCGTCAGTACATCTTGAGCGTAGTCTTTTTCCGAATCACCATAGCGTACAAGCTGTCCATTCTCGTTGAGGGTATAATTGTATTGCAAATAGGGATCGTTCTCTCCAACATACCATTCGCTCCAACCTGGAGCAATGTAGGTTGGATCTTTTGCATCTGGATAGGAGTTGAGATATTTTCCAAGTAGCACCGTCCTATAACCTGCAGACTTTAGCCATGTTGCAATGGTCGACTGCTCCAAACCCAGTTGCAAGGCTTTGTGAAAACCTCCTCCAGGTGCTTCATTTGTGAGAATGCGTGTGTTGTGTGCATAACGACCAGTCAGTATAGACACCCGAGAAGGACAGCAGACGGACACACCTGCAAAAGCATTGGTGAAAGTTATCCCCTCATCGCTAAGTAAGGATTTAAGTTTTGGAAACGAGTGTATCCATTGCCCGTATTGGGTATCTAAGTCATCAGCAAGTATAAAAAGAATATTCGGACGAGGAATAGGCCCTGCATGAAGAGAGGAGTTTATGAGACTTGAAATAAACAAGAAGACATAGAAACGAAACATATTTATCTCCCAGTATGTACAAACACCCCGTCACCATCCTTCATCCAGAGCAAAGCCGACATTAAACTTCGTAAGATCTTCGACGGACTCTCGATCGCCTGCTGAGTTGCTTCCTAAGAACGCTTCTCCAGACAAGCGTATGCCTGAGGCAAAGCTTTGATGATATCCGATGCAATCATCGCATGTGAAGTTTTCGCTCGTGCTGCATATTCACCTGCAAGACCGTGGATGTAAGTTCCTACTAGAGCCGCTGCATGTGTCGACAAACCCTGTGCTAGCAATGATCCTACAACTCCTGCAAGCACATCTCCGCTGCCTGCAGTAGCCATCCCTGGATCACCCTTTGTGCATACATGGGGACTCTGCCCAGGATGCAATACAAAAGTCGGTGCACCTTTCAAAATGATCGTACACATTTTTGTTTCTGCAAATTTCTGACAGCGTTGGATAAAATCTAGGCTTCGAGATGGAGTTGTGGAAAGCCCCAACAGACGGGTCATCTCTCCAACGTGAGGAGTCAACACGCTATGTTTGGGCAGATCGAATTTATGCACGGCAAGAGTATTGAGTCCATCCGCATCGAGCACTAGCGGATGCTCGACTGAGGGTAACCAATCACACAGAAACTTTTGCATTGTCTTAGCTTGCCCAAGTCCCGGCCCAACTAAAAGCGCTTTGCATTTGCTAGCTACCGCTACTACAAGTTCACGATCACTTCGACCAAGTTTGGATCCATATGCTGTTTTGAGAAGCTCCCACGGTCCCTGAGCCACATCTAATGCAATCGCATCAGAATGTAGGAGACGCACTATACCTGAGCCTGCACGCAACGCAGCAGAGCTACTGAGCAGTGCTGCTCCACCCATACCTGGTGAACCCGCAAAGACTGCAAGCGATCCACGTTGGTACTTGTGTCGATTGCGTTGCATTTGAGGGAGACGATTCACTATATCTTTTTTGCTGATCCACTGAAAATCATGTTGCGCTTGTTGCACATACTTCTTCTCGAGACCAAAGGATGCTCTATGCAACTTTCCCAACACATTCCATGAATCGTGTAGAAAAAAACCTGTCTTAGCTAAACCAAGCGTCAGTGTCCATCTTGCATCGATGATAGGACTGTCTCCCATCACCCAACCCTCAGTTGCATCAAGACCTGAAGGTAGGTCCACAGCAAGGATTGGACAGCGACTCTCATTCGCTCGACGAATCATATCGACGAGTGGTCCTTCACTCAGCGTACCATGAAAACCGGTACCAAGTAGACCATCGATAAGCACTGCTTTCTTGGAGAAGACGTATGCAGGAACATCTTCAGGAGCAACGACAATACCACCTCGAGCTAGGAAGCGTTCTTGGTTTGTACGAACGAGTGAGCTCTGTTCGGACAGGACCAGAACTTGCAAGGCGCAGACTGCATAGCCTCTCTCAAGTAGGTGACGACCTGCAACATAGGCATCCCCAGCATTATTGCCTTTGCCACAGAGAAGAACGATCGGTCTTTTTGTATCTGCAGCTAAACGTGCATGCAAGAAGCGAGCAAGTGCAGCACCTGCATTTTCCATAAACTCTAAGGCCTGTTCTTGTCCATGCTCTTGGTAGCTGAGGCCTTCAACTCGAAGCATTTCTTGTGCGCTAACGACTTTCAAAATGTCTCCTTTGCAATGGCTTTATCAAGCCACAAGAGGCGTGCCTGCAGCCAATCTTTCAGTATACGAACGTTGCCTTCGAAGTTCTCACTCTTTTGTTTGGTTCGAATAATGTGTCGAACACGAAAGGGTTGCGTACCTTCCCATCGAAGTCGATCACGATCTGGTGCATCTCCTAAGCTATCTTTGAGGTGGTCCAGTTCTTTCTCGAGCAAATTCCAATCAAGCAGATTGCCACTTTGACGTAGCTTTTGGTAGCGTTCTCGAACCGCATGCGCAAACGACTTATCCTGCAGCATTCGACGAAACCAAAAGGTCTTTTGTAGTATGTGTCGTTGTTTTTTGTAGGACCAACCCTCAGGTCTTCCCATACCGAAAAGAAGCAGATTACCAAGAGTAATATCAAAGTCCCAGAGCGGACCCATATGAAATTTTGCATCCTCAGAACGGTAAAAATAGACACTGCGACGGAAGCCATCGAAATTTTTAGTCAGCTCTTGAATCAAGAAATAGTCCACGAACGATGCTTCATCAATGTAGGGTTTATACCCATAATCCGGATCATCGAAGTCCTTGGATTTGAGGGCTTCTTCAAAAGCTTCGATTTGAGTTTTCATTGTATCTTGTACAAGTGCAACGCTTGGATCATCAGACTTCTGCAGCTTGCTCAGTTTCTTTTCCGTTGGGTCTACGTACTTGATCGATGTTCCGTACCTTGTCTTAAAATGTCCATCCCCGCAAGACAGCTGCATAATATAGGTCATTGCTTTGGGGTTGTTTGCATCGAAAACACTCAGAGAGACGCGATCTTCTGCGCGTGCTATTTTCTCGGTGAGCACGTAGATTCCTTGGTATTGGTCATTCTCGATGATCTCGACCAGTTGAGTACGTGGTGCACCATACGAGTCCCCACGGGATGCTGCAAGTCTACGTCCAAGCTCATAGACAAAAGTATCACGCAAAAAACTGCGATCGACATAGGTACTTCGTAAGACCCATTTCTCAGCTTTTGGAAAATTCCCAAGAGCGACTTTAGCCTTGCCACCATGATCATCGACAAAGCTTAGGGAGTACTGTTTCTTTGCATATTTCATCGAACTGTTACCGCGATAGTGCACACGCATTTGGGACCAGCCCTGCGTATTTTGGCAGCCCGATATCGCATCTGTAGCTTGGTTCTGCCACTGCAAATATCCGGCAACCGACTCATTTTTATCGAGAGGTATAGGTGCCTCAGTGCAGAGAACTATGCGTGGGAGCCTAGATTGCGCGTAACTTTGCATAGCGCAAAAAACAGAGGAACTTAGTATGAAAAAACGAAGAAAGCGGCAACTCATAAAAATTCCTCATGTTCAATTCGTGTCAATTTGTAATCACAGTCCCATGAGAATTTCATGATAAAATAAGAAGCGCAAGATGTTTGACTTCGAAGTTTTTATTCCGAGCGAAACACAAACCAGTCGCTGGAGGCTCGTCACTTTAGCAATGTGGAGTAGCGTTTTTCAAATGAGGAAACTATGATTCTAGGTTTAGAGAAGTGGCTTCTATGGTGCTTCGCCTTTTCCCTAGTACTCCGTCAAATAAGTTTTTTCGTATCATAGGTTAGCTTAGGCTGTCATA
>CAZWOL010000080.1:0-9782 GCA_964635325.1 uncultured Pseudobdellovibrionaceae bacterium | reverse complement strand
TGGCACCTAGATGCCGTTTTTGGAATCAGGTGGGTCCATACCATTATCCCGAGCGGAACGCAGTGGAGCCGAGGGATCGCCTGCATAGCCAGGTGCCAAGATCAATTGTGCTACCCTCGACTCAGGATAGCTACTTCTATAGGATTGCTATGATCGAATTTAAGAATGTATCGAAGAGTTTTGGAAAAAAGAAGATTCTCGACAAGCTCTCTTTTAAGCTCGAGCCTGGAAAAATTACGTTCATACTTGGAAAATCAGGTGAGGGTAAATCTGTAACGATCAAACATCTTATCGGACTTTTGCATCCTGATGAGGGGCAGATTCTATTTGATGGTGAGGATGTCGCTCAATTCGACCGCAAGCAACTGCAAAGGCATCGTCGGCGCTTTGGGATGCTTTTTCAAAGTGCTGCTCTGTTTGACAGTCTGACAGTACACGATAATATTGCATTCCCTCTCAAAGAGATGAGTCGTCTTTCGGATGCTGATATAGAAACAACTGTCAAGAACACGCTTCACAAGGTTGGGCTTGAAGATGAGCTTCTCGACAAGTACCCTGCAGCGCTTTCTACAGGTGAAAAAAAACGCGTGGGGCTTGCTCGTGCGTTGATTACAAAACCCAAGGTACTACTTTACGACGAACCTACAACCGGCATGGATCCACTGGTATCGGAAATGATTGACCAACTGATCGTCGATACCAGCCGGGATAACAAAGATCTGACCTCTGTGGTGATTTCTCACGACCTAAAAGCAGCTCTAGCAACAGCCGACTGCATTATTATGCTTTACAAGGGGAAAGTAGCTCTTGCAGACACGCCAGATGCTTTTCGTAACACCAAGGATCCTGTCGTTAGGCAATTTTTCGCTGGGAAGGTTGAGGGCCCGATGGAATTTTTGTAGAGGAACCTAGCACGGCTAGGCTCTCCACATGCAAGACACCGCCATCTGTCTAAGAACTAGGCTCAAAACCCTTGTCGTACATGCCATGCAAATTTTTCCTATCAAGCAAGTTTTTTCCCTTTGCGATAAAATAGGTATGGGGATTAAGATTCTCTGCTTTAGACCGAACTATAGATATTCAACTTGCAGGTGATTCTCTTGATGCGTTGGACTTATGAATTCAAAGTGGGTGTGTTTGCTCTCGCGGCAATCGCGGTCATTCTTTATATGTTTTTTGTGCTAAGTCCTGACATGTTCAATGGAGCTAAAGAGAACAACTTCTACACAATCATCGACGATGCTTCGGGCATTGTTGCAAAAAGCCAGGTTAAGACCAGCGGCGTTGTCATTGGAAAAGTACAGAACGTTCAATTGCAAGACAACCAAAGTCGCATCGACTTTACGGTACGTTCTGAGATTAAAATTCCCGCAGGTTCGGAAATCGCAATCAAAGAAAAGGGTCTGCTCGGAGATGTCTTTCTCGAAGTGATTCGCTCCGAAGACAAGGGGCAGTATCTCAAGTCGGGAGACTTCCTAGCACCCTCACCTGACCAAATCAGCATTGCTAAACTCGTTAAGGTCGCAAGTTCTATAGGCAAAGATATTAAGAAAATGACAGGCGCACTCGCTGAGGTGATCGGTAATGAAGATGGGACGCGCAATATTAGCAAATTTTTCACGGATGTCCGCGACGTTGCTGACCTTCTCAAAAATATGCTTTCTGAAAATCGCGAAAACCTCCGAGACGTCGTCACCAATCTAAAAAACACCACAGACTCCATCGATAGCTTGGCCTCTGGTCAAAATGGTGAACTTAAACAAATCGTGCAAAATATCCATAGCATATCGGAAGGCCTGCAGGAGATTCTACGTCCTGAAAATCGTGAAAAAGTCGATCGCATACTTGCATCTCTAGACACTTCGATGGGTTCCATAAAAGGGATCACACAAAAAATTGAGAAAGGTGAGGGAACCCTCGGACGCTTGGTTTCGGATGAGAAAGCCATCAATGAGATTGAGGATGCTCTTAAGGACATACGTTCAGTTATTGCACCTGCAAAAAGAATGCAGGTGGCTGTTGACTTTCATGGCGAGTACAAAGGCAACTCACGTACTCAAAGCTACGCAAGCGTGATCCTCAAACCTCGACCTGACAAGTACTATATCATCGGTTTGACTGATGTTGTCGAAAGTGAAAAAGAGGTATTTACGGAGAGACGCCCTCCTAATCCAGGGGATGTCGCAGCAGATGCGACTTCTGCAACTTCCTATAGGCAGACCACCGTCGAACGTAAAAACATTCGCTTCAACATTCAATACGCCCAACGTTGGAACTTTGCACAATTGCGTTTTGGTCTCTTCGAAACCACAGGTGGTCTTGCAGGTGACTTCTATCTTTTGGATGACAAGATCCGTTATTCACTTGAGATCTTTGATTTCCGCAAAACTTCAGCTCGCTCATTTGCGCGTATCAAGACCTACGTCAGCATACTTTTCTTCAACCATATCTACGCTATGCTCGGTGCCGACGACCTCACCCAGCGTGACCCTGACACAGGCACCAAGAAGCCCTTCCAATACTTTGTGGGGGCAGGATTCAACTTCACTGATGAGGATCTTAAGGGTCTCTTTGGTCTAGCTACAATCGCACGTTAGGTGCTATAAGCAGCAATAGCATTTTAGTCCGAAAAGCTTAAAATCAAAGATATCCACAATTTCAAATGAGGTCTCATTATGTACAAAATTTTTTGCTCTTTAGTAATTCTATCTCTCGGTAATTTTGCACAGGCCCAAAGCACGACTGCGCCCTCAAAGAAAGAAACCAAACCCAAGAACGTCATTCATCGCAGCGAGAAGAAAATTGAAGAGACTATCAATATCAACACAAATGCAGGCACTAAGGTAGAAAAGGACCAAAAAAATTTTTGTGGCGAATCCAAAGAAGAGTCCGAACGTAAGTGCAAAGCCTGGATCAAAGAACATAAAACCCAATTGAAGAACAATCTCCTCACCTCATACTGCTCCGATGCCCGCTTTTTATACGGTCAAGAAGAGGGTTCTTGCACCAAATACATCAGCACTGGTGAAATTAGTTTTACAATCAAGTGAAGCTATTGAAGCCTGCGAGACTTTTTGGCCTTCGCTTTTGCTTCGACTTCTTTTGTAGACTCCATTAGGATCGAGAAAACGAAGCACAGCACGTTGATATTTATGCCAAAAAAGTCGACATCGAGAGTGCAGACCCTCTGGTGGGGGACATTCCTAGTTAGCATATGGACCTCCTGCGCTGCCTTTGCAACGATCGATCTGATTTCTAAGGAAGATCCTCTCTCACCCGCTGAAAGCGAAGAGATTCTACGTACTGGAAACTTCTTTGATCATCAGAGCGACGACTATGAAACGCCAATTTGGACGCAAACACACCGCAAATATACGCAACATTTTTTCAAGGACCGTCCGCGCTCCTTTTCTCTAAAGGACGTTCTTCATCGCGCATTGACGGATGGATTTCCCATACATTATGCACTTGAACAGGTTTATAGAGGAAAATTGAATATCCATGCGCAGTGGGGCAACATCATCCCGCAAATCAACCTTAGTATCGGTGATGGCCTTCCTTTGATTTCAGTTCACCGCGCGTTTTCGAGTGTGTTTTCGTTCCTGATGCCCTCTAATTGGATTCGACTTGCCAACCAAGAGTATGTTTATAAGTCTATAAAGTTACTGATGATGAAAACGGTCCTCGACCAAATTTATACCATCAAATCACTCTACTTAACTGTGCACCAGCTTTTGACGGAATACGAAATACAGTCCTACTACTACACACACTTAAAGCTACTTGCAAAAAAATATCCAGAAAACTCTCGTGAAATGCTTACTGTACTTGGACAATTTGCCAATCTAGGTAGTGAAATAGCACACAAACGTTCAAGCATACGTCTTGCTTTCGATACACTCGCTGGTGCAATTGCCCTGGAAAAGCTTGGATTCAACTACAGCGTCTCAAACTTCAGTATCGATGAGATTCCAGACTTTCCTCAGCAGATCCATGAGCTCGGTGAGCACCCAAGTTTGCCGAAAGACCGTTTTAGTTTTATTAGTGACATGGTCGAACATTCTTTGGAACTCAAAGCTGCTATGCACTTTTACAAGGCGAGTCGACTCAATGTCGGTGTCGTTGCTACGGGTGGGGTTTTAAGCATCATTGACAAAGGCCCTAGCAACCCAGAAAATCAGGCACGTTTTATTGCTGGGTGTGGGTATGGCACCATCCCCAACATCTTGCTTGCAAAATCCCTGGCACGGACTTCTAAGATTGATGTGCAGAGTGGATATATCGACTTGCTCACCAATGCACGTAGCATACTCGACCAGTACCAAAGCGCTATTGGCCAACACAAAGAAGCAAAAAATGCGCTTTATATCAATCGTAAGGCATTTAAGGCCAATCTTGCCCATATACTGAAGACCTCAGAACCACCAGACACCTACTTTATCTTGTCGCTTAGCCAGCTGGTCCAGGCGGAGCTCAACCTCAACGCTTCATTGCATTCATCGTTAAAGGCTCAGGTTGGAATGGATCGTTATTTGCTCAAGGACAAAAGCTATTCACTCAGCTATTTACCATCGAAAGGCACCATCCTCCAAGAATTTACAAAACTCAAGGGTGAGAAAATAGACGACTTGGTCCGTGAGGAAGAGGGAGATGCTGCATTTGCAAAAGTCAAAAGATCAAAAGAGCTTCACGAGATACTCTACGATCGCCAAAATCACCCAATTTTTAGCAGATTTAGTGATGAAGAGATGAAAGAAAGCGTACGTCGCAACATTGCAAACTTGCTCTTTTCCAAGTTTGGATTCTACAAGAGTCGCAAATTTTTTGAAATTTTGTCTGCCTACTTTGAAGAGAATCAAATCAAACTTACGCAGATGGAGCATTACATTCTTACAAAGAAGCAATCCTCTTATAAGAATCGTCTCTTTCACAAAAAAGCTCTCTTTGCAGGCGAATATCTACACAGTTTGAATTTTGGAAACTTCAGCTCTCGCGACTAACGAGAACTAAACATGCTCTTGCGCATGCACACGTGCATTCATAAGCGGCTGCCCATGCCGAATCAAAAGCCATAGTGACTGGAGTGTCGGTAAAGACTCTCCCAGAATCACCGCGAGTACACTATAACTTTGCAAAAATGCAGCAACTGCAAGTGGGATACCGATTAGAGACATGGTATAGACCTGCGGAACAATGGTATCACTATTTTGAAAGACAGACTCTGCTGCTTTTAGAGCAAACCATCCAGAAAGCACAGAAAACATGTTAGGAACTATCAAAGAGACTGTCGTAAATTTCTTTATAAGACGAACCATCCACGGACCATCTGGACCATAGGCCTGATCTGCAGATGCAATAATAGCCTCCAACATAAGAACCAAGACTCCCGATGCAGTTGCACGTACAGCAAAATCAACAATCTGTGTCAGATCCATTTCAACATTTTTCTCATGGCTAGCAGCGTGTTGTTCATCGCTAAGAGATAGACTTTTGCTCTGAAAGCTATTCTTTGCAATATTTCCGCTCGCAATGACACCCGCATCACAGAGAGTCGCAATCAGTTCCATGGCACGTCGCACTTGCTGCACACCATCCAATGCATAGCTTGGAAGAGAGAAAAAAACAAATAGCATAGAAGTCAAAATTCGAATACGCAAAGCATCTCCCTTATTATAGAGGATCGATAAGTGGAAGTTCTTGAGAGGTCAGCTGTAATTTTCCTAAGGACCAAAAACAGAGTACGTTCATCATTTCTAAGATAACGGTGACTCCTGCAACCAGCTGCACACTCAGGCTGTAGCCCAAGGCTAGGTCCTTAGAGTAGGCCCCACCTAGATCCGAAATTGTATTGCAATTGAGAGCCTGAATGCCTCCGACGACCAAAAGTGGAAGGCCCGAAAGGGTATACAACCATCTCTCTGTATTCTGCCACTCTTTGGTGCTTCCTTGTTTTATAAGCTCACGAGTGCCCGTCACACAAAAATCCAGAACCAATGCAACAACAGAAGTCCCCAAAGCAGCGAAAGAAAAATCTCCGATCGTTCTCTTAAAACCATCAAAGCCATCGCTCCGCTCACAATGTTGATAGCAGCTTGGATCCATCGAATTAGAGTTTATGATTTCAATAGCTAGACCAGCACCTACAAGTTGCAGAACAGCAACGGCAACATCTACAAAGACCTTATGATCGAAGGGTGAAGCATGCACAGGCGAAGCAGCGAGTGCAAAAGCTAGAATAGTAGCAAGACATGTCTTTCTCATTAGTAAGCATTCCTAAGTTGGAGTTCGGATTTAACACTCTTGAAGTTAAGATAGATTGCAAATATCTGGATGAAGAGCGAACATGGAAAGACAAACTTCAACCAAGCATGCTGATTCATAAAGAACCAATCGGGATAGTTAAGACTAAAGGCGACCCACACAACCCCACTGGCAAAAGATCCAAAAAATGCCATTGCAGCGCCTTGTAGAGAAAAGGGATAGAGCCGCTTATGCACTATGTCTATGCATTTGCAATCTTCAAAGATTGTATGAATGATTTTGAGAGCAGCCAGACTCAGAGTCAAACCTTGCGCCGCAAGTGTGACCATCATAAGATACGCTCCTCCATCGATATAGCGCATCAAATCTTCGGAGCGTTGGGTCAAGGCATTGCAATCGGAACTATTGGAATGTGGCGCATCGACCTTTGAGCCAAAAGGATCCTCATCAAAAGCGGAGTCGAGCCCATGAACCAATTGACGGCATGCCTCAAAATTAGGCTCATCCAAATGTGTACTGTTTAGCATCAGCAAGTGAGTTCCTTGGTGCAATTCGTTCTGACTCGCTATAGCAAACGCTAAAACTGTGCCTTGCATAGCAGTAAAGATAAGGTCTGCTGTCACTTTATAGGCAAACACAAGACCTGCAGCATTGGCAGACTTTAGGTCTTCAACCCATCGCATACTGAGTGCCGGAGATGTTGAAATACATAAGAGAAGCATAAGAACGAAACTGCAAATTCTCGCACGCACACGCACTCCTGCTTTAGCAAAAAAAGCACTAGCAGGATATAGTCTTGCTTTCAGCATTTTGCAAGTCACGATGGATCAACAAGACTCTATTTGTAAAACACAAGCTAGAATCGAAAAACGCTTTGCAGTTGCCACCAATGTATTTTTTCCAAGCTATCGAACTGATGTTTCAGATCCAAAGAAAAATTTTTTGTCATGTCCCACTGCATTTCGCCCATCCATGAGCGGTAGTATTTGCTCTCAGACGCCCACGGTGCGAAAAGAACTTCTGTAGACATTTGCAAGCGTAGACGCCCCAAATCAACTATGCTAGCAATAAGTGCAGATACACCACTTTGATGTTGCCAATGTCTGTTGCTTGGAAAAATTCTTAGGCCTGAAAGCGCATAGACAAGCAGTGCCCATTCTCTTTCCCATGGAGCCATTGCTATACCTATGTTTGCAGAAAGCTCTGGTACTATTAGATTCTCAATACGATGCGCCCCAACATAAGCGCGCCATGCAGGTCGTGGATCCAGAAGCGTCCATGGTGACAGCGATTGAATATCAAAGAGAGTCACAGAATCGAGGCGCACTAGGTCATGATCCAATTCCAACCCCACACCCATATATTCGATGCTCTCCCATGGTTCATGACCAGCAGATGGGTCCATTTGAGCATGACGTCCATAGGTATAAGCCAAGAGCAACGAGTACTCTTGCTCCTGCCTGCGCACACCTGTGCGCAGTTTTTGCGGAGGCACTTGTGTGTCAGGAGCTTTTGCCTCACGTATCTGCAAAGTCGAGTCATCGACTGGGCGACGAGCACGCTCTGCCTTAAGGAGCGGTACATTCGTGCTCTCACTTGCAGTTAGGATACCGTGGTTCTTCATCTTACGATAGTCGAGGATAGCCATAGCACCATCCAGGACTGGTGTAGAGAGACTGGTGGGCTCTTGCACAACACGGGTTGCAGCAAAGGCTTTAGCTTGGTCGAAAAAACTCAATGCCTGCAACCAAGCAAGCGAATCTGCTTTGCGTGAGGGACGACGTTTGGGTCGCTCCTGAATCAAACCCTCATCTTGCAGACTACGTAGCGTTTCCAGCGGAACAACAACTCCGGAGAAGTGTTGCAGCAAACGAAGATCTGGACGCGCAACCTCAAGCAATGCAAGTAGTGCATGTGAGCAGTTTTCATCAAAGAACCAGTACGGTGACCATGCTGCATTCAGAAGTTCCCAAAGATGCAAACACAGAAAACGTACCTGTTCTTGACTAAGAGCGAGAGGGTACTCCCAAAGATCACGACTCTCCCCATCTGCATAGAGTGTAATGAGATCATGATAGGGAGAGAGCATATAAAAGCCTGCATATCCTCCCGTAAGACCTTTGATCACGTAAGCAAAAGGATTGTCATTAGGATTATTTGCTGCAGCATAGTGAATTGTGTACGACAGCAATTGCGCACTGTTGGCACTGTCAATGCGCAGCATCGTATGACCAAAAAGAGATGCAGGGTTGGAGCTGTAAGCACTTGCAAAAATGATCGAAGCACGCTCAGGAGCGAGGGCCTGCATCCATTGCTCAAGATAAGGACATGCAACGGTCGGAAAATCTTCTTTCAACTCACGAGCAAGAAATTGCGCTCGAGCTGGAAACAAGCAAAGAGCCGCTTGCTGATCCGCACCGATACGATGCTTGGGATCACGCAGTGCATACAAAGTTTGTTCTAGCTCCGCAAGAGGGTCATTGCGACCGGTTGGAGATAGAAAAAAACCTTTGCCTACAATATGAGAATGGGAGTCCACCCACGGGAAAAGCGCATCCTGATAGTGAAGCAGTCGCAACCAGGTGGGAGAACGTGCGAGGGAATGCAATTGCGACACTTCAGCATAAAGCAAGCAGGTAGGGATGCATAAAGCACCAAGGACAAAGCTGAGAGATCGCCTAAAAGCAAGAAGACGGAATTTATAAATTAAGAACATGCCTTGTTAAGCACCCGATCCTGATGAATCAAAGATCGAGTTTGTAGCAAAAGCTCGGTGCTGTCGAGGTCACTTTGATAAAGTTCTCCGAGATGAGAGCGCATAGCTCCGGTCAATACATCCTGTGCTTGCCAAGAACAACCGAGCGTATTGGCAAAAGCATCAAGGTGCTCACCGCGTCCGCGTGCAAGTTGGCTTGCGATCGCATCGCGATTGTGAGCAAGAAAGTAAAGGCTACGCTTGTTGTCTTCGACAATGCTATGTCGCGTACAGTTTGAGGTACCGAAGGTCATACCAACGGTCACCGTCGGAGCAAGAAAGCCATTCGTGGTATTACGAAAGGTCGAAGATACGAGAGAATTCTCTTTAAACACATACCAACCAGGACCGCATCCCGAACTACCGTCAGCAGCAAATACCTGTGTTTGGGAAAATACCAAAAACGCAAACATCCCTAAGATTCGTTTCATAGTCTAACTCCTGAGTTTTTTTTATTCTAACTCAGTTTGCTGCATTTTTTTAGAGTTTAATTGAAGTTGCGTACAATGGATCATGGAGGTCTATACTATGAAGTCCAGATATTATTTGATTTTTGCAACTGCATTTGCTTTCGGTCTAAGCTGCGCAACAAAAAAAAATCGAGATCAAAGAATACTTTCGGCAAATACGAACTCAAGCGCTGTGAGCGCTGAAGACCTCAAAGTCAGCGACGCAAAAGTTCAGCCCTGCTCAGCAGATTCCCAAACCTTCAAAATTAGTGCAGATGCCACAAGCAACGCTAGCTACATGAAAGCAACGATTTGCA
>CAZWOL010000079.1:0-9947 GCA_964635325.1 uncultured Pseudobdellovibrionaceae bacterium | reverse complement strand
GCACTAGCTGCTTTCGCAACCAAATATGTGCACCTAAAGAATACCGCTGCTAAATCGAGTGGTATTTTGCTGCTGATCCTAGGTGGTGCACTGTTCCTTGAAGTTGTGCACCGCTTTTGGAACGGAACGGATGAACCCATCAGCCTCATTATGATCCTGTTCTCAACTATGGGTTTGCTTGTAAATCTGTATGTGCTTTCAAGACTCAATCGTCTTGGAAAAAAAGAAGTACATATTCGTGCTGCATGGATCTTTACAAGAGCGGACGTGATAGCAAATTTAGGTGTGCTTATCTCAGGTGTGATCATTGCTGTGACAGGATCGCATTATCCTGACCTTGTGATTGGATTTCTAATTAGCCTGTATGTGATTAAAGAAGCGTATGAAATTCTGCATAAAGATTCCCTGCATAGCTAATCTCATCTTACAAATTGGCTATGCAGGCGATCCCTTGATTGCGTTCGCTACACTCGAGGTGACGACGCCAAACTAAGTATGATAGCGTCGAGCCATCTCTTGCAAGGTGGTCTGACGTATACGAGGAGCGCGACCAGCCTGACCAAAAGAGATCATGCGTTCTTTTACAACTTCACGCATAGCATCTCGAGAGGGCTTGAGATAGAAACGTGGGTCAAATTCCTCAGGATGTTGCATCAGCATTTTGCGAATAACACCCGTGATCGCAAGACGGTTGTCGGTATCGACATTGATTTTGCGTACACCGTGCTGAATACCCTTTTGAATCTCCTCAACAGGAACACCATAAGTTTGTTTGATTTTGCCACCAAACTCGTTGACAAGGTCTTGCAGTTTTTGTGGTACAGACGAGGAGCCGTGCATAACTAAATGTGTGTTCGGTAGACGTTTGTGAATCGCAGCGATGGTGTCAATCGCAAGTATAGCTCCGTCTGGTTTGCGACTGAATTTGTAAGCTCCGTGCGAAGTTCCTACCGCTACAGCAAGAGCATCTACTCCTGTCTTTGTAACAAACTCCTTAGCCTCGTCTGGATTGGTTAGAAGCTGCTCCCGAGATAGTATGCCTTCTGCTCCATGTCCGTCTTCTTTGTCCCCCTTGCCGGTTTCTAAAGATCCGAGACAGCCTAGCTCTCCTTCGACAGAAACCCCAAAAGAGTGTGCAACATCGACAACACGTTTGGTGACTGCACAGTTGTAATCAAAGTCTGCAGGGGTTTTTGCATCTTCTCTAAGCGATCCATCCATCATGACAGAAGTGAAGCCCTGTTGAATGGCAGAAAAGCATGTTGCTGGACTGTTGCCGTGATCCTGGTGCATGACGACGGGGATTTCCGGATAAAGTTCGACTGCAGCAAGCATCAAATGACGTAGGTAGTTATCTTGCGAATAACTGCGAGCCCCTCGAGAGGCTTGTACGATAACAGGGCTCTCGGTCTCCCGAGCAGCCTCCATGATCGACTGAATTTGTTCCATGTTGTTGACATTGAATGCACCAACACCGTAGTTGTTTTCTGCGGCATGATCTAAAAGAACGCGTAGAGGAATCAAAGCCATTTTTGCTCTCCCAATTTCAATCTAATCTAATGTCTTACATAGAAAAGAAAAAGGCGAGCAGAGAGTCTTTGTAAACTTCTAAAGATTAGTTACAAGTAGCTACAGCGTTTACTGTATTGGTGAGAATCTTTGACTCATTGATAGTCCAGGTGTCTCTGGTTGCGCAACCTGGAACAACAGCTGCACCTGTAGGACCTGGCGATTGTGCCGTTGCCGTAAAGGTCGTAGCAGGAGCACCAGGAGCTACTATGGAGTAAATATATCGAGACTTGGTGCAGTCTGAGATTAGGAATCCCAATGCGTTTGACACAGATGCAGCGCCATTGCATGGGCCGGGAGAAGCTAAGGCTAAGAATGTATCATTTTCAGCCTGGTAGGAAACCTCCAATGTGTAAACATTGGCTAAGGTCATTTTCGCTTCCGATTGACGTGCTTTGGCTTGAAAGGTTCGAAATTTTGGAATGGCAATAGCAGCTAATATAGAGATAATCGCTACGACCACCATAAGTTCGACAAGACTAAACCCTCGTGATTGACTCAGACGCTTTCGCATATCCATAAACCTTCCCTCTCGAAGATATTCTACGATCTTTCCTTCTGTCGGAAGAATGAAAGCAAAGCTTGAGCACAACTTTCACACGCCATAGGCGAAATGTTCTTTGCTCTTCTCTTCCGAATCCGGTAGCCACTGCCACGCTTGTCTAAGGTGTTGTGATTGTATGGTTTTTTTCTGTTCTAAATCAGCTAGGCTACGAGCGACCCGCAAAGAACGGATCAGGGCCCGACGGGTTGCCTGCTTGGGGGTATGGGCATCAACGAGGCTTTTGAATTCGCTGGCATTTAATCCCGAAGCCTCGATCAGCTGGTCGGCCCTAAGATCACGATTGTAGTGTATGCCTAATTTACGATTGCGTTCCTCACCAAAGCTGCGGGCACTTGCTACAGCTTGTGCAAGTCTATGAGTGAGAGATTCGCCAGTCTGCTCTTCTTGGAGTTGCAGAAAAAGCTCAGAACTTGCGCTCGAATGATCAGGCATACGTACATGCAAGTCGATGCGATCGAGAATGGGCCCGGAGAGTTTGCGACGGTATGCAATGATTTTGGTGCTCGGACAGGAACAGCGACGTAAGCTGCTCCCTAGCCACCCACAGGGGCATGAATTGCATGCTGCAATAAGAGTGATCTTGGACTTCCAAGTTACTTTTTTCTTTGCACGCGAGACCCGCACATAACCTGTTTCGAGGGGCTCACGTAAGGCTTCGATGATGTCACGACGAAATTCTGGAAACTCATCGAGAAAAAGTATGCCTCCGTGTGCCAGTGAGATTTCTCCAGGTTGCTCAGGTATACCCATGATTGCTGAGGCTGAGGACTGATGATGAGGTGCACGAAAGGGGGGACGTCCCGCAAGCAGGCTTTCGGGCATTTTTTGCAGAACCGAACTATGGATCTTCAGGCACTCTAAGTGCTCCTCCCGTTCTACAGGGGGAAGTATGCTGGTGAGGCGTGCAGAAAACATCGATTTTCCAGTACCAGGTGCCCCATGGAGTAGAACGCTGTGTAAACCTGTTGCGGCAACGAGAGCTACTTTTTCTAATTCAGGAGTCAGTACCATATCATCAAAGTTAAGGAGAGCTTCCGATCCTGTGCTACTGCTACTCAAATTTTGGTGGATTTCACCTAGACTTTGCCCTCTAAATAACCAGTCGAGCACTTCTCGGAGAGTTCCAAATGTGAACGAACGCAGTTCCTTTTGATCACTCACTTTCAATTTATTGAGAGCACAAATCTCTTCCCAATTTTCTTGCGCAACTACGATTCCCTCAAAGCCTGCACTCATTGCAGCAAGTGCAAAAGAAATAACACCTTTAACAGGACGTAGACGTCCATCCAGACCAAGCTCTGCAGCAAAAAGCCATTTATCTAAGTTGTGGACAGGCTCTTTCTCTGTAATCAAGACTGCAAGTCCTACGGCAAAAGGTAGGTCAAAGTGGCTACCATCTTTGCGTGTATGAGCTGGGCTGATATTGAGCACTATTCGCTTTTGTGGAATTGCAATACCTAGCTCCTCCAAGGCAGCTCGAGCTCTTTCAAGTCCACTCTTACATACTTCTGTTGTCATCCCGATTAGCTGCATACCGGTGAAGCCTCTCGTGAAGCTACATTCAACTTGAAGGATGGAGCTCTCCATCGCATCATAAAGAGCGGTCTGTATGCTTACATTCACAAAAATCCTTTCGCCTCGAGTCTCGTTTGTCGTTGCCTAAACACTAGGTTTCGCAAGAGCAGGCGGCCAATGAATTGTGGAGGGAATCTTGATCTATTGGTTCTATGCAGGTCTGTCTTTAGTGTTCTGCCTTCCCTTGCTTCTGACAAGCAACAAGCTTGGTACTGCAGATTGGGATCAGCATCTTTTCTATTATGGTGCAGTGCTAAAAAATATTATCGAATATAAGCAGTTCCCCTTTTGGAATCCCTGGTACTGCGGAGGGAACGTTCTCTGGCAAAATCCACAGATCGCATTGCTAAGCCCTGTCTACCCACTAACCTTGCTTGTTTCTCTTCCGATGGCCATGAAACTCAACATAGCTCTGCACTACTTTTTGGGCACTGTCGGCATGCACAAACTTCTGCGCAAAGTATTCAACATTCAGTTTGTACCGTTTCTTATTTTATTGATAGTGATTGCACTTTTTTCTGGTTCCATTGCGTTGCATATAGCAGCTGGACATAGCACCTTTCTTCCCTTTGCTTACGGACCTTGGGTGCTTTACGGTCTTTGGCATTACGAGTACTCAAGGCAAAAAAGGTATTTTTTTCTTGCGGCATTTTTTGGTGCTCTTATGATTTACAATGGGGGCATTCACATCTTCATCATGTTTCATTTTGGACTTGCAGTTTATGTTGGTGTTTACGGAATTTTGACACGCTCTAAGAAAGTGATCGGAGATTTTTCTCTTTATGCATTCTTTACAGCAGTTTTTTCAGCTCCGAAATTGATCCCCGTCATATATTTTCTGCACAGTCCTTTCAAGGTCGATACGCGAGCACTATTGGATGCGATTGACAGAATCTATAACCCTCTGCAAGTTTATCTAGATCCCTATTCGGGCAATCATGAACGTATGTTTGGTTTTCTCTATACCTGGCATGAGTACGGAAACTATATAGGGGCTTTTGCATATATACTAATACTGACCTGCATACTGAGCATAGTGTCTCCAGACTTTTTTAAAAAAACACGGTGGCAACAAGGGTTGGCACTTGCTATCAGTGCAATTTTTCTTCTGTTGATGTCGCAGGGATCCTACAGCATCTTTGCGCCATTTGAAGTACTGAGACATTTGCCTCTGCTCAATAAATTTAGAAATCCAGGGCGCTACACCATTCCCTTTGTGTTGTTTATTGCGCTTTATGTCGGATGGTTTGTGCAAAATTCACACTGGTCATGGTATAGCATGGATGCACGCCTTAGGAGGTGGTTGAGTGTGCTGCTAATTTTGGCATCTGCTGAGATCGTCATGCAGAATCGTGGTCATTTTGACAATGTCTTTAACCAAGCTGCTGAGGAGCGAAGTTCTGCGCAGCGGCAGGCCCCAACTCTAGATGTTTATACAAGTCCACATAGAGGGTCCTCTCCTATGTACAGAGGGCTTTTAGAAGGTCGTGATGTTTTGCGCTGCTATGAGGCCTTGCAGACGCAATCAGGAGTGAATGCACGGTACAATTTTTTCTATCAGGATAGTGCGACGTCTACAATTTCAAGTATCGAATTCTCTCCCAATGCTCCGCAAGTCAAATTGGGGCCCTCATCTGTGGATACCCGAGTCTATCTTAACCAAAACTATATCGAAGGTTGGTCAGCAAGCCCTGTGCCGCTAGAATACGATCCCGAAGTCGGATTGGCCTATGTCATTGCTAAGGCGCGAGCAGAGGGGCAAAGCATAGAGTTTTCTTTTGTGCCTCCAGGCCTGTATTTAGGCCTACTTATCTTCTTGGGCGGGATTCTTCTAGCCATGCTTTTCTGGCTGTTTCCAAAACGAACATTGAGCTTGTAGTATTGGGTCATCCATCGCATCATAAGCGCTGATATCCTTTAGCCACGAGGGTGTCTTCCCGAGTGGAACAAAATCGAGTCGAGGAATCGCCTGCGTAGCCAGGTGGTCTTACGTAGCAACCTAGACGCAAAAATTGCGAAATTTTATGGAGCCAGGACCCGTGCAAGTCTCCTTCGAATTCAAACATATCCAAGAGATGGATCCCGTCCGTAGTGAACTGAGCCAACGGATTTTTACCGTGCTCAAACGTAGCTTCGAAACTATGGATCTTACCGTTGAAGATGTTTTCAAACTTCTTGAACGTCCACCCGAAGCCAATTTGGGGGATTACGCGTTCCCATGCTTTCGGTTCGCAAAGACAATGCGTAAGAGTCCAGCTCTCGTTGCAGAAACCATCAAAGCAGCCTTTACACCCGAAGACAAAGCTCCATGGATTGCAGAGCTCCGAGTTGTGGGTGCCTTTCTTAATTTCTTTATGAACCAAGCTCAGCTTGCTGCGCACCTCATACCCGAAGTGATTGCTGAGCATTTCTTTGCTCTCCCACAGACACGTGCACATTGTGCACAAGAACGTGTGATGATCGAGTTCTCTCAACCTAACACACACAAAGAGTTTCATGTTGGACATGCGCGTAACGTGTGTTTAGGAGATGCTCTGTGTCGAATCTTTGGATACATGGGCTTTGATCTCATCGCAGCAAACTATATCGGTGATGAAGGTACGCACGTTGCAAAATGCCTATGGCAAGTTTTGGACGAAGGTGACGGAGCTCCTGTCGATGAGCCTAACAAAGCACATTGGTACGGACAACGTTATGTTGCAGCAACGCGTAAGTTGAGCGAAGCAAGTCCCGAAGAAAAACTTCAGTACGAAAAGAAAATCTCTTCCATTCTTGCTGATTTAGAAGCAAAACGTGGCAAAAGCTACAGCGTCTGGCAAAAAAGTCGTCAAGAATGTCTCGATGATTTCAAACGTATTTATGCCTGGATGAAAGTACACTTTGACCACTACTTCTTCGAGTCTGATGTTTCTGAAGAAGCCCAAGCGATCGTCGATGAGTTTATGGCAAAGGGTCTATTCAAAAGCTCAGAAGGTGCTGTAGGCATCGATCTTTCGGAGTCTAAACTTGGCTTCTTCATGGCACGTAAGTCCGATGGTTCAACACCATACATCACCAAAGATCTTGCATTGGCCCGACGTAAGTTCGAAGACTTTAAAATCAAACATTCCGTCTATGTTGTTGGTAGTGAACAAAATTTCCACTTCCAACAACTTTTTAAAGCGCTTGAGATGATGGGCTTTGAACAAGCGAAAAACTGCTTTCACCTCAGCTATGCACACGTCAAAGTACCCGAAGGAAAAATGTCTTCCCGAACTGGAAACGTGCTTCCATTCGCATATCTTAGAGACAGCTTGTTGAAAGAGCTCGCTCCCTATCTTGAAAAATATAAGGGCGAGTGGAAAGATGAAGATATACTACGAATGGCCGATCAAATTGCGGTCGGTGCTATTAAGTACGGAATGCTTAGCTCGGATCCAGGCAAAGAGATCGTCTTCGATATTACGAGTTGGACAGCATTTGAAGGCAATACAGGGCCGTATCTGATGTATAGCTACAGTCGTACACGTTCAGTTCTGGCAAAATGTGCCCAGCAAGGATTCGTTCGTAGCTTCGACCACTTTGACACATTGGTTCATCCAGCAGCTCATGATCTGCTGCGCTTTATGTCAGACTTCAATCCGACAGTATTGCAGGCATGTGAGCACTACAAGCCTTCGATACTGGCAAATCACCTCTACAATATGTGTCGTGCGTTCAACCGTTTCTATGCGGATGTTTCTATTCTGAAAGCAAACACCGATGCCGAACGTGGCGCATTGATCAGTCTCGTCGAAGCCTTTAGTATGACTCTACGCAAGGGTCTTTTTGTTCTTGGTATCGAAGCTCCAGAAAGGATGTAGCCATTGTTACGTAGCATCTCTTGGACCTTGGTTCTTGTCGTTATTTGTGGTTTTTCCTATGTAGCCATCAGGCGTCAAATTAAGGTTCCGAAGATGCGCACCGGCTCCATCCATATGGTGCAGGAACATGGTGATCTACCTCTGCATTTTTTTGTTGTCGGAGATACTGGCTCTGGAGACGATAATCAAATGGCTGTTGCTGCAGCTATGGAGAAACGTTGTCAGGAAGTCCCGCAAGTCGACGGACTCATGCTGCTCGGAGATCAGTTTTACATGAAAGGGGTAAGCTCGGTAGACGATCTGCAGTGGGTCGACAAGATCGAAAAACCCTACGGTTCACCATGCCTAAAAAAGACTAGCATCTATCCTCTCTTCGGCAACCATGACTATGCCGGTAATCGTGAAGCCTATGTTGGATACAGTCGTACTCATGAACGTTGGAAGATGCCTCATCGTTTCTATTCAGCACGTTTTGGTGACGTTGTTCAGTTTGTCGGACTTGACTCTAACTTTGCAGATTTTTGCTTCATGCCTGAAGTCTGTGTCGTTGATTTCATGCTTAAAGAACTTCACAATCCCATGCGGTGGAACATCATAATGGCTCACCACCCACTGGTATCAGCAAGTCAAAAGGGTGGCTCACATGAAGGAAAAACTTTGTACGGGAAGTTTTTTCAGTGGGCTGCTTGCGACAAAGCTGACATGTGGCTGGCAGGACACGCACACCACATGGAGCATCGTAAGCTTGAGCGCTGCGCAAGCCAGTTATTTGTTTCGGGAGGAGGAGGAGGGGACCTCGAGGATGTGCAAGCAGATGGTGAGGGTGTGAAGTTTGCTAGCGCTCAGTTTGGCTTCCTTGAATTAGAAATCCATCGAGAGAAAATCTCGGCTCGTTTCTGGAACCGAGAGTCTAAGATCGTCTACGAAACTGAGTGGAAAAAAGACTGATATCTGTTCATCTTTAATCTCACTCGAAGTTTCGAAGTGTGTCGTCATTCCGATTGAAGTGCAAAGCACAAGCCGAGGGATCGTCTGCATTGAGCTTTGTCAGCGCATCGATGTCCGTCTATCTGGCTCAGCAGGCTTCGCTCGATGATGCGAAGACATTATGAAATCGCTATGCTTCTTTTTTTCTTCATATCCTCCGTTGCTTTTGCAATTTCAATTTTTAAAATTCCATGCTCCATCTTTGCGACGATTTTTTCTGCATCAGCATCTGTAGGAAATTGGATCGATCGCGAGAATGAACCATAAGATCGTTCAATTCTGTGATACTGATCTTTTTTCTCTTCCGTCGTCGCTTTCTTCTCTCCTTTGATCGTCAGTAACGAATCATGAAAGTCGATCGAAACATCTGACTTTTGCACACCAGGCAATTCTGCTTCGACAACGTAACTCGTCTCATTTTCTTTGATATTCAAAGCTGGAAAAGTCCGTTCACTCAATGCAGTGGACTTAGGCCATTCTTTGAAAAAATCATCCATCAAACCAAAGAAATTATTGCGTCCAGCAAGGGTATTATTAAATCGATGTTGAGCTGGAACATTTGAACAATCTTGAAGAAAACTCATATATTTAACTCCAATCTAAGTTGCAATTCCTATTCACAACCTAAACTTGGATTCAAACTTCAACTTGTCAAGGGGGGCTTTTTTAGGGGATGTGAACGAGGACCGCGTATTGGGTTTTTTTCTTTTCTATAAGACTATTTAGAGTGCGGGCATTATCTATAGCAGCTTCGCAGCCTTTCGCTGCTGCAAGCTCATAACATCTCAGAGCTTCCAAGTCACTTTGCGCTAGTCCGCCTCGACCGGCTTGGTACATCAGTCCCAGATCATTATAGGCTTCGGCAATCCCTTTTTCCGCAGCACTTCTTAGCAATCGCACGGCTTCTATTTGCTCGTCTTCGTTTCCATTTCTAAGACAGCTTGCTAAATTATAATCGATATTGGGAGAGCGCTCTTCTGAGAGTTCGAAATACCGTCTAGCCTCCGCAGTATTTTTCTTAATGAGGCTACATTTGCCGCTCAAGTATAGATTCCCCATGTTCTGTAGAGCCTCAGCGTTATTCTGTTCGGCTGCCAAATGGAAAAGCTTCACCGCTTCTTCAGCGTTCTGTGTCACTCCATTTCCATTAAGATAGAGGATCCCCATATTGTTTTATGCTTTCGCATGGCCTTTTTCAACAAGCGGACCAAAACATCGAGCTGCCTCTGTATAATCTCCTGCCTGATAAGCACGGATACCGTGTTCGAACAAAGCTTGATCTTCTTCAGGGCTAGCGAGGGCTAACGAACTACAGGCGATAGAAAGAGTTAGAAAAATTCTGCGTATCATCATTGTTATAGCCTTGCTTAGTAAGCTTTACTCAAATTCCTAAAAGCCAAACATATAGC
>CAZWOL010000078.1:0-10534 GCA_964635325.1 uncultured Pseudobdellovibrionaceae bacterium | reverse complement strand
TAGTCCAGATAAATACTAATTTCGTTAATTAGAGTCTAATTCTTCTCTGCTAGAGAAAGAGAGCGTAGTTTAACGAGAACGGCTTTCGCTTTTTCGACTCGATATTTTTTCCACTCCTTCATATTCATGCCTGCAGCCAAATCAGTGAGAAATGCCCATTCCGGTCTTGGTTTATCGTGATCCCGTAGTGCTTTTGTCCATGCATGAGCAAATTGCAAGTAAGAAGGAGCTTTGCCTGTTCTCCAAAAATCACGAATCACAATTTGAGAAATCGCTCCAAATTTAAACTGATTGTTAGTCAAGCTCTTCATGAGCTTCAAAATAGGCTTTTGAGTCGTTTTATATTGGCCGTAGTATACAAGATCATTAGCTTTTAGTGGGGAATTTAAAGGAGCAAAAGAAACAACATTTGCAGGATAAATAGTCTTGCCTGTGCAAGATCCGTTTTCAATAAATTGTCGAATACGCGCAAGTATGATGTCTTTGCGATCAACTTCACCGCTAGAACGGACCTGAGTTTCGTATTCGTAGTGAATTTTGTAAGGGATGTTCAACTGAGAACATAATTTTTTGATTTCTTGCATATTGAGATAATTGAGATCTTCGATCCATTTAGCCTTCATGATACATCCTATATGTACAGTATTTCATCAAAATATTTAGCACTCATGTGCACAGCAATAAGTTTGAAATCGACTTCAGGAATGGACAAGCGACTGAAGGAAATGGCATTCCATACCCCATGTTATATCATATGGAAAATTCTCAGTACAATGATGATCTTGCAGATTTTACGACAAATTTCCTTGTGATTTCCTGGAAAAAACGTAATAACTATGTCGCGTTTTTGCTCGCATCGTAATTTGGATATTCCCATATGATTCGTTTGTTATGGATCCTGGTTCTGATAGTTCCGTGTAGTCTCGAAGGTACAGTTAAAATCACTTCCACTCCTGAGTGGGTCGTTGATATTGATAGTGTTAACCTTGATGCGAGTGTTCCTGATGCTTTTGCAGGTGATGTTTTTCATCTTGTTTATAATAGGCAATACAAGGAACAGGACACCTTCCTGCACACAGTCTATAGGTTGCTAAACACGTCAGCCTTGCAAGACCTTCCTTCTTTAAATATTCATTTCCGTGAAGATGGGATGATCTTTCTTCATCGTTTTGATGTCATACGAAATGGTAAGCGCATCAATCATTTAAGTGCGAAGAATATGAAGATCTTTTCCAACGAGGAAAGCTCTTATGTCTCCAATGGGGACAGGACTGTTCGGCTCCTTGCGGATAGTCTCAAAGTTGGAGATACAATCGATTTGGCTTTCACAAGGCGAAACGGTCCAACGATTTTTAGTGAGAATGGACATTACAGCTACTGGCTTCCCCTCCGTCGTGGACATGATGTTCTCTATCACAGTCTCCAAGTGCACACCCAAAAGAACATGGTGTACAGATTACACAAAGGTTTTTCCTCAAATTATTTTCAGGATGATATAAAACAGATTCTACAAGATAAACGAGATATTCGTTTGTGGAATGTGAAACGGGCCATTGCTCCAAATAACCTAGTTCCTGCGGGTGTTGTTGACTCTCCTGTTGTCGAGCTTTCGACGATGAGGAGTTGGAAAGATTATCAGTTTGTTGCTAAATACTACGAATTTTCTGACGCTTTGCCAGCAGATTTGCTGATTCCATTTCGCAGACAAAAAGATCAGCGCAAGCTATTCAATGATATTGTCAAGTTTGTGCAAGACAAAATTCGTTACTACGGCAAAGAAGAAGGCGTTTGGGGACACAAGCCCCGTTCACCGCTCGAAACTCTGAAGCGAGGCTATGGAGATTGCAAAGACAAGTCCTTATTGCTCGTAGGGTTGCTCAATCACTTTGGATTTACTGCTCATGTTGCTCTCGTAAATTCGGAGTTAGGGCCGGATCTTAATTCCTATATTCCTTCAACTTACAGCTTTGATCATGCTATCGTTCTGGCCATCGTTGATGGTAAAGACATTTGGATTGATCCGACTCGTTCCAATGTCGGAGACCCAGCCTATCTCGCAAGCATTGATAATTTTGGTTATGCATATGTAATCAAGGGAGATAGCGATAGCCTCACTAAGATTCCGCTTGTTCAACATCAGGAGCCGCTGCGGGATGTTTCAGAAGAACTGCGTTGGGATGCTGAGCACGATAGAGTTGTGATTGCGGTTACTACGATATACCGCTCAGATGCGGCAGATCGTTTTAGAGTTGATGTGAATCGTTACGGACTGCGTGAAATTGGTGAACAATTTCGGCAATTCTATGCGAACTCTTACTCAGGTGCTGAGATCTTAAAGGACATGACTTTGGTCGACAAACTTGTCGATGGTGATAACAAAGTTATAACGACTGAAGAATATATATTAGCTGTTAAAGCTGATAATAAAGGGATGGTGTACTTCAACTCTTGGGGGCTGCAGACCCTACCAAGGTTGCGTTTTAATAACTACGCTGGTCCAGTAGCTGTCGATCCGTTCATTTTTGATAGACACTCTATTCGCACGCTGCGTGGAATTGACTACAATCGTGCAGATTCAGACTCTTTTACTCAGGGGGGTATTAGGTACCAACGCAAAGTCATCTCTGAAGGGGATAAGGGTGGTTATGAGTATTTGATTCGTACAGTTGCTAATCGATCTGAGGCTTCCTCGTATCAGGAAGCCTTGGAAAGAATCGAAAATCAAGGACTCTCATTCAAGCTTTCTGAATTGATAGACGGCACGTTAAATGCATCAAGCTCAACATCTAGTAATTCGAAGCAGGCCTTGATGTACAAGCTCTTTGAGGGTGCTTTATTCCTTCTCATTACTTTAGCTTGCGTTTGGTGGGGGGTTAGTCGAAATTTACAGCTGCGCTTCCCACTCGTTCAGCGCAATCTTTTTAGGCAGATCTTATTAACTGTTTCACTGTTTCCTTATGGGCTGTATCTAGTCGTGACATTGGCTTGTGAGATTGAGTGCCTAGGGAGGGAAGTCAATGAAGGGGATCTGCATGAAATCATGCGAGATAAGTTTCTAAGTCTTTTATTGCTACTCTTTGGAGGAATCCTACTTGTATGTTCAAGTGGAGTTGGCTATTTAGCTCTTCAGGTCACTATTATTTTAGTACTTTTGAGTAGAATATGGATGTCCGTTTTGTATAGAGAATTCATCTCGAAGACGGAAGGACATTCCAAGTGGTGGAGTTACATACTGGTGGTTATTTTGCCAACGATTTATTTACAATATTTGATTAACAAGATACTTGAAAGGAAAGAGTGTTATGGACGCTAACAACATGTTTGATAAACGCGGTGTGAAAGTTTTATTGGTTAGCTTAGAAACAAAAAATCCCCTATGATTTCGGTGCGACCCAAAAACACAAAGGGGACGTCCCAATGGACAGAGAACAGTTTATCATTACCGTATTCTATTTCATCGATAATTTTTTTTAGTGCTCTAACTGCTAATAAAAAGGTCAGGCAACGCGGTCCGCAACCAGCTCTTCTCGATGCTGAAGTGATTACGATGCAGATCGTTGGTGAGTACCTTGGTATGGATGGTGACAAGACGATCTGGGAATATTTCAGCAGAAATTGGCGTTGTCTTTTCCCCCGCATAGGTGACAGAACAGCATTTGTAAAACAAGCGGGTAATCTTCTGTATTGGACACAACGGTTGCAAGAAAAAATAGCAGGGGAAATGGGAGCAAAATCAGATTTATTGCATACTACAGATGGCTTTCCAATCCCTGTGACTCACTTCAAGAGAGCACATTTTTCAAAGATTTTTAAAGGTGAGGCTGCTTACAGTTTTTGTGCTGCAAAGGGTGAGACGTACTATGGATTCAAAGGTCATCTTGTGATTAATTCTCTTGGTGTAGCCTCAGGATTCACGTTTGCACCTGCAAATATCGATGAAAGAGATATTTTGCCAGAAACTGCTTGGGGGTTAACGGGCATAATACTTGGAGATAAAGGCTTAATCAGACCGTCTCTTTCAGAAGAACTTTCTGCTGTAGATTTACAGTTAGAGCACCCTGTAAGATCGAACATGAAAGAAGATCGTCCTGAAGAATATTTGAACTGGATGAAGAGGACTCGACGCTTAGTTGAAACCGTGATTGGTCAACTCACAGAGCGTTTTCATATCGAAAAAACAAGGTCCAGAAACGTTTTTAGAATGTCATTGCGGTTAACCAGAAAGATTTTAGCCCACACAATGGGGCTCTTTATAAATCAAACTTTGGGACGGCCATTGTTACAGCTTGAAGGTTTGGTAGGATAAAAACTTTCACACCACGTTTGATAAAGAAATAACTTTAACTCCGGATGATTACATAAAACTAACTAAGGGCTTTGGGAATAAAATTCTACTCTGGGGATCCATAATGTCGGTTCTCTTTGTTACGGGAAAAGCGTTTGAAGGAGACAATTTTTGGGAGCAATGGTTGCCAGCCATGGGCTGTTTGTTGGGAGTTTTCGGCTTTCTCCGAATCTCTATACGTTCTGGAATGCAAAAGCAGATGGCTACTAATTCCTTTATGTTCCAACCGATGCGTTACAATATTTCTGCGACGCATTTTGCAGTGCGCTCAGCAAATTTGACATATCATTGCGCCCTTACAGATCTCTATCAAATTGTCGAAAGCAAGGCGGATTTTCGTTTTTATCAATCTATGTGCGGAGCTTATTTGATTCCAAAACGAGTTCTGTCTCCTGAAGAGATTACTTTTCTCAAGGGGCTGTGTCGCGGTCGACAGATTCATAAATCGCATTTATAATTAGAGTCTTTGCAAAACTAACAATAAAAGCAACGGATGATTCTATCCAGATTGCTTGTTGGTTTTGTAGCTTTCACATTAGATCAACGATTAAAATCCTTACGCAACAAAATACAAGGCCTAGGCAACTTTCGCAAAGACTCTATTGCCTTTAGCATAAAGAATAAAACAAGCAGCAGCTAAGAGAATACTCAAAATCGTGATGGGCAAGCTACCTTCTAAAAGATTGAATGTCATGTATTCTTTCACCCTATTAGCTGGGTTAAGCTCACCATCTGGGACAATTTTGCTACCAAAACGATGTATGTTCCACCCGCAATGGAGAGCCCAAGGAAAATAGATATTGCGATATTTTAGGAACAAAGAATTTGCAGCTATACCAAACATGAAAAGAGTCACAAGAGCTTCTATCTGAACAATACCTTGATTCTCTGGCAACATGAGAGAGTTGTAAAAAATCCAATGGAAGACACTGAAGACCAATGCAGGTAATACGATAGTCTTGGTTTTGCTAAGACCTAATTTTAATAAGAGCCCCAAAAATAAAGCTCGAAAGATCACTTCTTCATTAAGTGTTTGAAATGGGACAAGCAGGTAGCCAAAAATATCTTGATAAATTAGGGAATACCCTTTTACTGACAGGCTCCAAATAATAACTGGGTAGGAAATGGCGCAAAATAAGCTCGAGAGAGCCAGGGCGCAAGCAGCTTGTTTCAAAGTGGCACGTAAGCCTAAAAGCTCTAGCCAAATTTTTTTATAGAAAAGAATGGTTATGAGAATGATAGCTACTGTGGAGGGAATAAATTTGATATATGGCAGATCAATTCGATATCCTAGATATAAGGCATAGATCAGCAGAAACGAAAATATCGATGCTTTGATCATTCTTCTCAATAAAGTTTTTTTCTCGACCGTACTATCCATTGTTTTCTCTGCGTTAGAACTCAGTTTATTGTTAATGAAATTTTCAAGCTGCTTTGTAGCTTCGCTACAACGGTTTGTGATTTTTGGCTTCTGTATCTGTACCTAGCAGAAACGACAACATCTTACCATTCAATTCCGATCCAAATGATATCCTGATAAAAACTTTTGCAGTAAGGGTCTAGAAAACTTTCCGAAGCGAACCACTTGCATACTGAGCCCACTGTGAAAAAAACTTTCAGGCTTAGAGCAAAGCTCCTGTCATATTCGCTAGACTCCATGATTTGTCAATTATATCATTGCTAGGTTCTGTCTGACGAACACTATAGATGCGTTCGCTGATGAGAAAAAGTGTTAGCATTTTACGAGTTCATAATGCCATTCCAAGCTGGAGTTTGAAGATGATTCAAGCAAAAGGTATAGCAGCTCATGCCGCGAAAGAACCATTGAAGCCTTTTTCATTCACGAGACGAGATCCTAAAGAACATGATGTCGTGATCGATATTCACTTTTGTGGAATCTGCCATTCCGATATTCATCAGGTCCGAGACGAGTGGGGTGGGTCTGTATTTCCCATGGTGCCTGGTCATGAGATTGCAGGAGTTGTGCGTTCGGTTGGATCGAAAGTGAGCAAATATAAGCCGGGTGATCACGTTGGTGTCGGTTGCTTTGTGGATTCCTGTCGTACCTGTAGTCATTGCAAGCAAGACCTCGATCAATACTGTCTTGCAGGTTCTACAGTGACCTATAATGGATGGGAGCGTGATGGCAAGACGCGTACGCAGGGTGGATACTCCAATGTCATCGTTGTCGATGAAAACTACGTACTCAGAATCCCAGACTCTATTCCTCTGGATAAAGCAGCACCGCTTCTTTGTGCTGGCATAACGCTTTATTCGCCACTTATGCATTGGAAAGCTGGCCCAGGAAAAAAAGTAGCAATACTCGGTTTAGGTGGGCTTGGTCACATGGGGGTCAAGATTGCAGTCGCTCTTGGTGCCGAAGTCAGTGTGCTGAGTCACTCGGAAAAGAAGCGAAAAGATGCCTTGAAGATGGGAGCTCATCACTTCATCTCGACTGCTGACAAGGATATTTTTAAAACATACGCGAGTCATTTTGATTTGATTATAAATACAGTGTCAGCGGAGCTCGATATCAATGCGTATTTAAAACTTCTAAAACTAGATTCGACAATGGTTGTCGTTGGTATTCCCGAGGAAGCACAGGCTATCCATGCCTTTCCTCTACTTGTGCAGCGTCGTTCCTATGCTGGGTCGATGATTGGTTCCATTCGAGAGACTCAAGAGATGCTAGATTTTTGTGCTAAGCATAAGATTACACCGGAGATCGAAGTCATTTCGACTCAGCAAGTGAACGAAGCTTACGAACGTGTGACAAAAAGTGATGTGCGCTATCGCTTTGTCATCGATATGGCACAACTCTAAACTGTTTAGCACAAACGTGTACCAACGAGTGTCGATAGTTCGTAGGTCACGAGGTGGACTCGACCCTCAGCGATTTTCTGCAACGTAAAAAAGTCGAGATCGAACGTGCTAGTGATCGTCTTGAAGTCATCCGTCCACTGCTCGAGAACCTAGTACGCCCTAAGAAACGCAAGCCGCAAATTCGTTTTTTTTTTGGGGTGTCGATGGTCTTTTGTCGATTTATAAGGAGACGCTAGCGGTAAATTAGTGAATCTTCATATACGAAAGGAAAACATGAGCATTCAACTCAATCATACAATCGTTCATGCCGTAAATAAACGCGAGTCAGCGCAGTTTATGGCAGAAATCCTCGGATTGCCGGAGCCTAAAGCATTTTCTCACTTTCTCGTCGTTCAAACAGCAAACGGAGTGAGCTTAGATTTTCTTGAAACCGACAAAGAAATACGTGGGCAGCACTATGCCTTTTTGGTCGGAGAAGACGAGTTTGATGCAATTTTTGCACGAATAAAGCAACGAAACTTAAAGTACTGGGCAGACCCAATGGCAAAGCGAGAAGGACAGATCAATCATAATGATGGAGGACGTGGGCTCTATTTCAAAGATCCTTCAGGTCATTATCTCGAAATCATAACACGGCCTTATTCCTAGTTTTTGCATACGATGGAGTGAAAATGGAATCGATTTGGATATGTTTTCTTTTAGCTCTCATTGCTTTCGAACATTTTGCTTTCTTAGTTCTTGAGATGTTTTTGTGGCAAAAACCAATCGGGCTAAAAATCTTTAGAATAAGCGAAAGTGCTGCTGCGAATTCAGCACAACTTGCGATGAATCAAGGTTTGTACAACGGTTTTTTGGCTGCTGGGTTGGTCTGGGCACTTGTTAGCAAGAGGGTTGATGTTGCGATCTTCTTTTGTAACTTTAAGAAGATCCATTTCATGCACCCTTAGGAGCTTGTATTTTTGTCGGCACCCGTCCTGCGCGGGCACTTTGGCATTGGTATCACACCTTGAAGACTGCTTCTAATGATCTGGTAACTCCCTCTTATATATGATACTACTTCATAGTACTTGTAAAGGCTATACAAAAAAAGTAGCAGAGGCTGACGTAGATGAAAAACGCAAAAAATCCTAAAGCACCAAAAACGTCGCGACGACTCCAACAAAATCCAGTGAAAATATCGGGATGGCTCGAATACCAGGTGAATATCGCCTTTGATCCGCGTGACAGTCTTTACATTGCCCGCGTACCTGAACTTGAGGGTTGCCATACGCATGGTAACACCCCTGAACAAGCGTTGAAGCATGCACAAGAAGCTATTGAACTCTGGCTTGAAACCGCGAAGAAGCGAGGTGGGGATATACCTGAACCCCTCAGCCGTCGTATATTTTCCGGCAAATTTGTTCTGCGAACCTCGCCAAACTTACATGCAGCACTCGCGCAAGAGGCAGCGCAACACGGAAAAAGTTTAAACGAAATGATAGTTGAACTGATTGAAAAAGGCTTGAGATATGCAGGCTAGAATTGCAAGGAATGTAGATCTTCAAAGTTGGATGAAATGGATTATTAGACTGAGCTGCGTGCTACTTTCAGCTGCTTACATTCATCAATATATTAGGCATATGATTCAGGCTCAGGATTTTCGACGAGGGTACGTTGCCGCGGTAAGTGCAATTATTATCGCGTTCGTGTGCAACTGCGGCTTGTGGTTTACAACCTTAGCTGTCGCAAAAAACCATCGGATGGTTGGGGTGTTTGCCTTGATCCCAAGCTTCATTATCTCTCCAATGATTGCCGATAGCTACTTAGGTGACGGTGCACTCGTGATCTATATTGTTGCAATTCTTTCCGTAGCCTTATTGTTTGCAAAGGTTAACTAGAAATGAAAACTCGGTTTCACAAACTAAAAGATGAAGCATGCCAAGAAGCCTACGAATATTTCGATCAAAACGTCAGGAAACTTCCCAGGGATTCTAACGGAAATTTCGACGAACTCTCAAATGAATTTGGTGATAATGATGTAGACGCATTTCGTCATGCGTATGTCAGTGGTGTTTTTACTCAGGAGTATGGTGAGAGTGTCGCTAATATTCTCGGTATATTGAATGAGATTCCAACATACGCGTACAACAGCCCTAATACTGCAAATTCTCGCAATATGGATCTTTGAAATAATGCAGTTGGACGACGGTATGGCAAAAAAACTCGAAAAAGAGAAACCCTGGCAAAAGCGCTGCTGCATGCAATGAAAAAAGGCGAGATGATTCTTAATCTCAAGGATAAGCGGAAATTTACGGGAAATTCTGATTTTCAGGGAGATTCCACCAAGCCTGTTATTGTGCTAGAGGAAAGCAAAACTGGTCGGAATGAACTCTTCTATGACACGAACAATCAAAAAGCTATGTCGAGGAGTGAGTTTGTACGACTTATCAAAGAAGGATCTTATCCTGGATATAGGGTGGTAAATCTCTACGGCAAAGCAACTCCCATATCTGTCCCCGATGGCGATCCTGGGAATAATTTGAGTTGAGTTTTTAGTAATGAACCTAGACCAATGGTTTCAAACCCAAAAGTTGCGTTTTCCACAATATATTTTCCAACACTATAAAACGCAAGCCGCCTTCTTCAATGCTCGTTAATACTTATCTGACATTTCCCAACGATAACCTGCTTACATAGCTAAGACACCTTTTGCTGAAGGTTTTCCATCCGATCTGGTTCATCCGCAAGTCTGTTGACGGGCTTCTTATTGACTCGCGTCGTGCAAGTTCTTGCAGAGAAGCGGACTAATACTCTATCGGGCTTCGGGCGTTTCACTGCTAGTGTTAAAGACTTTAACATGGCTTCGCTTCGTGCTCGCTGTATGAGGTCCCCTGTCGTTGCTTCTTCCTGCTTCCCCCATATTTCGGGCTCTAATTGCAAGGATGCATAAATGATAAATGGCAGACAGATTGATAGCTCTGCTGCCTCCTTGCTACTGCTAGGAAGACGACCAAAGGAGAGGAGTTGCTTGAGCTCCCTAAAAAGTTTTTCTATACGCCAGCGAGCACGTCCAAGTTCCCAGATTCTTGTCTCTGACAAAGTCAGGTCCGTTGATGCCCAATAAGCAAATGCATTTTTACTATTTCTTCGATTGTAGCAAGCAATGCAGTTCACTCTTTTCTCAAATTTTTTGATAAATAATCTTAGTTGTGAACCGCAGGGACCTCGTTTTTTACGAGATTTTATGGCCTTTGCTTCCATTCTGTTGCGTAAGCGAAAACGACGAAGATGAGTATAGGCTTGAGGCAATTTCTTCCAAGGTGCCCACGGAGTAACGCTAGTGCTCCGTCAAATAAGTTTTTTCGTATCAGGATCATATCTTAAACT
>CAZWOL010000077.1:0-10678 GCA_964635325.1 uncultured Pseudobdellovibrionaceae bacterium | reverse complement strand
CATGGTGGCGACTATGATTTGGCTCAAACTTTTAAGAAACTAGGTACAGGCCCTAGTAGCAATGGAGTATGCCCCGTACTTTTACAATACGTGTTCCTCCTGTTTTGACACAGCGGAGCAGTTCCTGTTGGTACTGTAATTTTTCTTTCTCATTGATGGGCTCGGAACTACCGAGATGAGAAAAGGATTCGCATGCACTTAGGAACATAAGAATGAGCGCTAATAGAGCACGTATTTTCATAGAGTATCCTCTTTTGTGTCTATGCCTTAGTCCCTATTATAGCAGATGAGTCGCTGCCTAAGTAGGTCCGCGGCGGTTCTCACTTGCGAAAAGTACTAAAAAAACCTAGAACTTTGGACACTCTCACAATTTAGGACCAAGATTGCATGTCCAATACGAAGACTCCCCTCAAAGATGGCTGCCCAATATGGGCCGAAGACCTTATCGCAAAATTGCGAGAGGTCGAGATATTACTGGGACATATTCCCGAATCCCTCGCCTGGAAATCCCAACATCTTAGCGATGTTGCCAAGCGAGCCTTCGCAAAAGAAGACGCTGTCTTTGATGAGCAAAAGGTTGAATTTCTCTACAAACGTATAGCCCGAGGGCTTACGCAGGAGACCTTCACAGCGCAGCAGATCGCTGCGTTTATCAATGCTCGCATCGGATTCGAGGGTGCTCCGCCCTATACAAGCGCTTCCGAAGTTGAGGAGGCTCTGGAGGGATGATGGCAGGGCAAAACACACCAATCGTCGTCTTTGATTCCGGGGTCGGGGGTTTGGGTGTTTTTGCGGAAATTCGCAGACTGCTCCCACATAACGAAATCATTTATTGTTTGGATAATGCATTTTTTCCATACGGCACCAAAGCTGATGCACAGATCATCGATCGGGTGACTTCACTTCTTCCACAAGTCGTGAAGGCTTACAATGCGAGCTTGCTCGTCATCGCTTGCAACACAGCATCAACGTTGGCCTTAGATGCAATTCGCGAACGCTTATCTATACCAGTCGTCGGTGTGGTACCTGCGATCAAGGTAGCGGCAACCCAATCACGCAGCCGAGTGATCGGCCTTCTTGCGACCGAAGCAACCATTCGCAGAGCGTACACAGACCGTTTGATCAACGACTTTGCTCAGGACTGCCAGATCATACGAGTCGGTAGTCGTCGATTGGTAGAGATTGCCGAAGCGAAAGTTCGAGGAGATAGCTTCGATCTTGCTGAGATAGACTCTGAATTGTCACCGTTTTTTGAAAATGCAGATCTCGATTGCGTAGTCCTTGCGTGTACTCATTTTGACCATCTACAAGATGAATTGACTCAACTTGCTCCCAGACCCATCTCTTGGATCTGCTCAGCTCCTGCAGTCGCTCTACGCACACAAACACTAGTTGAGCAGCTGGGTCTTCACAAACCTAGTTCTTTGGCACCACTGTTACTCAGCACACAGCCTATAGATAGTACTTTGCAAAATGCACTAACCCAACGCTATGGATTTAAGCGTTGGGAAACACTCTCAACTATGAGAGGGTGACGGAATATGGCGCAAGACCATTGCGTATATCTAGTAAAGAAGCCAAATATGGAGATAAAACGATGAGTTTGGTACCCTTTGATGATCGCGATGGATGGATCTGGTTGAACGGTAACTTCGTGCCCTGGCGCGAAGCAAAGGTCCACGTACTCACTCACAGCTTGCATTATGCAAGTAGTGTTTACGAAGGCATACGTGCCTACGATGGCCACGCTTTCAAATTGCGTGAACACATCGAGCGTCTGCAAAAGTCTGGGGAGATTCTTGGTTATAAATTACCCTATTCAACCGCAGAACTCGAAAAAGCTTGTAACGAAAGCATCCACAAGAACAATCTGAAAGACTGCTACCTACGACCGATTGCATGGAGAGGCACCGAGCAGATGGGCCTGTCCTCGCGTCTGAGTCGCATCCATGTTGCAATTGCAGTATGGGAATGGCCCCGTTACTTTGAATTGAAAAAAGGTTCGGGCCTCAAGCTCATCACCTCACCTTGGCGTAGACCACCTGCACAGTCCGCACCCGTGCAAAGTAAGGCTGCATGCCATTACACAATCTCAACGATGGCCAAACATGCTGCAGAAGAAGCAGGATACCATGACAGTCTCATGCTCAGCATCGAGGGTAATATTGCAGAAGCAACTGGGGCCAATATCTTTCTAGTTATTGATGGAAAACTACACACACCAACACCCGACTGCTTCCTCAACGGGATCACTCGACAGACCGTAATCCAACTTGCAAAAAAACGTGGGTTGAGTGTAAGCGAACGGAGCATACGCCCCGAAGAATTTGCGCGCACTCAAGAGGTCTTCATCACCGGCACAGCAGCTGAGATCACTCCGGTCGAAGCGATCGACGACTATAGATTTACACCAGGTGCTGTAACTGAGATGCTGCAGAAGGATTTTCGCGAACTTGTGAACGCTCGCTAAGTCTTTTTCGCTCTCCGAGGACACAGACGTAGGTCTATTCCAATCTATGCTAAACTGGAACATAGGAGGTCTAGACGTCTATGTTCTTAGCAGACAAAGCAGATCGCAGGACCTATCTCAAGGCCCTATTCGGTGGTGGACTGGGTCTGCTGCTTGCTGCATGCAACAAGAAGAATAGCGATGCGTCCCAATCGTCCTCATCCGGGGTTCGCGTTGCACCGACCGGCACCCAAGCTCCCCCACTAGCAACGAATAGTTCCAATACAACCAGCACGACGACGCAGACTCAAGACTGTCAGAGCGCACAGATCAATCTTGCAGATATTAGTCAAAACGCGACCCCCAACCTACGAACGCTTTGTACCTTTTACGGGGATTCGACATCTGCTCTTATGGTCGTCAATTTACCTGACTACCAACATGGAATCTTAGAGACCATCACAGTCATGTTACTGCCTTCAGGTCGCGTTGTTGCACAAAAAGGAATTTTTCCAAACTCCGATGTAAGACTCAACACAACAGTGCGCGCACTCACTTTCGAGAACATTCGCATCAAAGCAGACACACAGGTCGCTCTGGTCTTCAAGCTTAGCTGCACATCGTGTGACCCTCTGCTGAAGTTTGGTCCGATTTCAATTACGTTTAACAATCTCTTCCTTGGTAAAACTGCCTATGGACTCTCGTCCTCGTCTCTACCGTCCATATCAGGTAGCAGCACTCCACTTCCGTATTCGACAAACCAGGCTATGCCCCTCTTCTCACCGATTATTAAAGAAGGTACTATCATCACACAGAATCGTATCAGCTCGGTCGACCCCAACTCCATTCAATTTCAGGCGAGTGGATTTGAAAGCCTTTACGTCACCGACCTGGTTGGAAACATCCTGTCGTTACCGGGAAGCCCGTTCACGCAGATCCTCGAGTATCCTGAATTCATTTGTTATAAGCTAGTTCAGAATATGTACTACGTTCGAACCTTTGTCCGAGTTTATTGATGCAACTCACTCGTCGCAAATTCGGTCTTTTGAGTTTAGGTAGCCTTGCTGCTGCTACATTGATGTCACGTGCAGGTCGAGGACAGAGCATTCCTGGGCAAAGCACAGCAGACACGTCTGCAGCTCCCCAAGACTGCAGTGATCTGAGCACCTTCCAAAGCGCTGTTTCATGGCCTGCAGCCAACATTCGCTATTGGGTGAGTGGATATCGCTACAAAACACAGGGATTGGAGACCAGAGCACTTCTTGCCGTATTTTTGAAACAAACCCAAACCGCAGATTCGTATATAGACAAGGTGATATTGGTCTCTGAAGACTCGAGCATTGTTGCTGCTCAGTATTTTTCGGACCAAGATAAAATGTCATCAGGATTTCTGCCCTACTTGATCTTTGATAATGTGAATTTCAGTGCTAACAAATACTTCCTCTACATACAGCAACGCACATCTGGTCAGACCAACCGCTTTCGCTATACACTCGTTGCAAGTTCAGACCTACAACGTAGCACCCTTGCAAGCGCATCATTGCCAGCTGTTGTACGAGCCGACCTAACCGCTGCACCTCTTGGTGGTGTCGTGTACTCTCCGTTTTACTTTCCTGCAGGTTTGGATATTGCGAGACACTTCTTGCAAGCCTGGGTGCAGAGCTTAGACAAAACTGGGGCCTTTCAAATACTCATCAAGTGCATGCACGAAGATGTCAGCACCACACACTACATGCGCTACTTCATTGTCACCGATCCTGTCGGGCGCGTTCTAGGTATGGTGCAACGGAAAACAGGAGATCCCACCACTCCAGTTGGCTTTGTGAGTGTAGGAGCTCTGAGCGAAAGCGATCGCAACCGCTTTGGATTGATCAAAGATGATGTCGCAAATATCAACGACTGCCCCTATGTGATGGTCTTTTGCGATGACGTTGCGGAAGTGATCATGTCCGCAACACTCTGGTTACGCTAGTTGCAGTGAGTCATCGTCACCACGAGCGGAACGTAGTGAGCCGAGAGGTCGCCTGCATTGAGCTTTGTCAATGCTTCGACGGATTCCTTCGATGCGCAACCACCTGGCTAAGCAGGCGATCCTTCGACTTCGTCAGGATGACGGGCTTCGTCAGGATGACGGGATTCAATAAGTTTCCTAAGATCTCTAGATCATAACTAAGTTGTCCGCTTATATACTTTATACCAAACCCAAGACACTTCGCGAAACTTTCCATTTCAGCCCGTAAGCTTTAAACTAGAGAATGGAATCATCCACTTCAATATGTGAACCCCCTGGGAGTTTACGCCCATGAAAATGCTCAATTCCCTCTTAGTGTTTGGCCTCTTTGGATTTGCCTACAGTTGCAAAACTTCACAGCGAAAACAGATCGAAGACACCTCAGGCTCTGAAATCTCAGGGACATTGGATGATCAAAACAAGATGATCCTTCCCGTTCCTATGGGATTAGAAAAACCAACAACGTCTTCGTCGCAAGCAACGATGATACCGACAGCAACAAATGCTACGAGTGGCCTTGGACTTGCTGAAACAAACGTCAAAAATTACGTTGGTGGCGGACATGCTCCCACCAATGTGAACAGCGAGGGAATTAGTTCCGCATGCTGGTCCATTGATACTCGCTTCCCCAACGAAAATTGGCATTTTTGGGCGCAGGTCACCAACACAAAGACGAACACACCTGTACAGTCCACGATCGCTTCGATTGCAGATTGCGGAGACTTGCAAGTTTCGCTAACCAATTTGGTGAAAACGAGCACCTACAAAATCGATGCTGCCATTTACTATCAAACCGTCGAAAATGGACCAAGCATTGTTTGGTACCAAGGCAGCACCAAAGATTTTACACCGGGTGATGTGACGGTTAACTTGACCTTGAAAAAATTGCTGCAAGACCAGCAGGTGAATGTTGAATACGAAAAATCTCCAAAAGAGCAATGCAAAGAACGCGGCTACTTCTGGAACGGATACGTATGTCTCGACCAACCACGCTCTATCGTCTTCGAATACACAAGTACCGCACAGATGACAAATGTTGCCTCTGCAACTAAAGCACAAAAATGTATGCAATTTGATTCAGCTGCACAGTTGATGCCTTGTACCTTTGATAGCAATCAGGTTGTCACCCTACGTTTTTACCAAAAAGGGATGACAAGTCCTACACGCAGTCAGCTTGCAAATGGAACACAAGCAGAGTTGAAGGAATGGTACTACATAACATTGGGCTCAGATTCGAGTGCAACCAACTCTAGCATCAAAGCTCAGGACCAATGCCTGACGTCTAAGGGTACTACACTCATCAAAGCACCTTGCCTCGTCTATGCAGACGGAACAGTAAGCCCTGACCAGCTCTTCTCACTCACAGCAGCAACACCAAGCGATAACGCTGGTGTGAACGCTTTCCGCATTTCACACATCGAGGTCAATACGACAAATCCTCTGTGCATCGGAGTTCCTGCTGATAAGTATGGGCTACAGGGTGTCACTCCGTTTCATGACAAAGCAAGCATACAACTGGTACCTTGCAACATCAGCAATGCTCCTCTGCGTCAGAGCCAATTCATCCGCTTCCTAGACAGTGCTGACTTTGGTGAACTACCAGGCCGCAACAAGAAGTAAGAATCGCACCCTAATGATCAGGGGATCTTGTTAATCTTAAGCATGTTCGTTGCCCCCATCCCCGTTAGGGGAATCCCTGCAGTGATCACCACAAAATCGTTGCTCTTCGCAAGACCTAAACTTTTGAGAAGGTTGGGAAGGTCTTGCAAAAGTATGTCTGTGTTATAGAAGAGAGGATTGACCATCCCATAGACTCCCCAAGTAAAACCAAGTCGTTTGATCACGTCGAGTCGAGGGCTGATCGCAATGATCGGTGTACGAGGACGCCAACTTGCAATAAGACGCGCAATCGATCCTGTAAGAGTGAGGGAGACAATTGCTCTAGCATTCAACGCATCTGCAGCTTCACATGCAGCACGAGCAATAGCTTTGTGAATTTGCCACTCCTGATTATCTTCGGGGAGCGAAAAGTAACGCGGAGTCTTTTGTAAATGCCACTCTTCGACACGATCGATGATGGACGCCATTTTTTTAACACATTGCACAGGATACTTGCCGGATGCTACTTCTGCGGAAAGCATCACACAGTCTGCTCCCTCTAAGACACCATTTGCAACGTCGGTCACCTCTGCAAGACTGGCCTGTGGATTTTGAATCATCGACTCCAGCATCTGTGTAGCAATGATCACCGGTTTAGCATGACGCGATGCTGCTGCAATAATTGCACGTTGGAAGGTCGGAACCTTTTCGACACTCCCTTCCACTCCTAAATCCCCACGCGCAACCATCAGCCCGTCTGCAACGGCAGCAATGGCTTCTATGTTTTGGACAGCAGCTAGACGTTCTATTTTTGCTACGATCGGGATATCAGAGCCCATCGCTTTGATGATATTGCGACACTGAATAATGTCCTGCGCTGTTTGGACAAACGATAAGGCAATGACATCGACGTTATTTGTGATCCCAAAAATAAGGTCACGGTTATCTTTCTCGGTGAGCGTTGGGACAGATAAAACAGAGTTTGGGAAATTAACCCCTTTGCGACTTTTGAGCAAACCACCATCGCGTACCTGGATGCTTGCAGATTTGTCGTCGACGCTTTGAATAACGCACGAAAGCAATCCGTCATCCATTAGAACGAGTTCTCCGACTTTGATGTCGCTTATCAAGTTTTTGTAGTCGATAGGAATGATCTTGGGGTCTGTTTGTTCGACACCGTAGGTCAGCGTATAGGTTTCGCCTTCGACCAGTTGGATGCCTCCATTGAGCAATTGCCCTGCACGAATTTTGGGCCCCTGCAAGTCTTGCAAAATGGTGACATTACGCTTGGTCTCTTGCGCCAAGCTACGGAGGTTGGCTATGGCCTGGGCATGATCACTGTGTTGGCCATGTGAAAAGTTGAGCCGCGCGATGTCTAAGCCACTCTCTAGTAACTCACGCAGAACCTTAGGGTCGGAGGAAGCTGGGCCTATAGTACCGACAATTTTGCAGCGACGAACGCGGCCTTCGCTCTCTTGAAAGTCCCGCAAACCATAGATCGTTGGTAAAGCACTCGTTTTTTTGTTCATCTCTCACCTTTTTGTTATGCTTCCCTAGGAGCGTATCGTCATCAATTGGTTGCATACTACGTTAGTGCATACACGGCGTTCCTAAAAACTCAGGTATATCTCGCACGAAGGATTTTACGATTATATGTTCTCTCATCTTTTCAAAAAGAAAATCCTTTTTATCAGCGGGAAGGGGGGAACAGGCAAGAGCCTAATAGCTGCGATGCTGGGCATGCTTGCCGCTCAAGAGGGGAAGAGAGTTCTGCTTGCAGAAGCTCAGGCCTTTGACAAATTATCGCCCCTCTTTGGACTAGCTCCTATTGGACATAACGAAGTACAGGTCCGTGATCGTTTGCACTGTATCAATTTGGATGCAAAGCGCTGCTTCCAAGAATATGTGACGCTTCACCTTGGGATGGAGCACCTCTACGATCGTGTCTTTCGCAACCAGCTGGTCAGCAGTTTGCTAGAGGCAATCCCTGGACTTGACGAGACCATGCTGTTGGGACGTCTTTTCTACACCTCTGAACTTAGCTCCGCACAAAAATACGATCTCATCATTTTCGACGCTCCCGCGAGCGGTCACTTTTTGAATATGATGGCGACACCGGATGCGATCATTCAGTCTGGACTTGTTGGCCCTCTCATCCATGAAGTGACTCGCGTCAAGGCGTTCCTGGAAGATTCGGAAAAATGTGGCAGTCTCATCGTCACATTACCCGAAAGCTTAGTTATGAATGAGACTGTCGAATTTCTCCCTATACTCGCACAGAAATCACCGGTCGAACTTTCTGCAATCGTGCTCAACCGTCTACATATGTATGCTCCCGAGACTTTGCCACCAGCCTTGCAAAATTATTTTGACCGCAAGATGCACGAGACCGAAAACGCACGCAAAGAATTAGTGGACTTGCTCAAGAAGACTCCATTTTGCAAGCATATCTACGCTTTTCCAGACCTGCAGGCGCTTCCTGAGCCACTCAGCAATGCGTTCATTCGTCAACTTTCACCTCTTATCGAAGGAATCACTCTTGCCACCGAGCCTACTTGACCTTGTTGTGAAAAAAAAAGTTCTGGTGATACTCGGTCCTGGAGGTGTCGGTAAGACGACGTCATCCATCGGAATCGCTGTCCATGCTGCAATGCAAGGTAAGCGTGTTGGCTTACTCTCGATTGATCCTGCAAAGCGTCTGGCTAGTGCGCTTGGTTTGAGCCTCACGGGCAAAACAACCCCCGTGCATTTTGATGAGGCTTTGCCAGGCTCTCTGGAAGCTGCAATGTTGGATCAAAAAGCGATGTTCGATCACATGGTGCATCGTTATGCAAAGAGTCCATCAGCCGCAGAGGCTATACTGCGTCATCCCTTGTATAAAGCATCGAGCATGCATCTTTCAGGTTCTGTGGAATATATGGCACTCGCACGCTTGCAAGAGATGGTGGATGATCACCGTTATGATCTAGTGATTCTTGATACACCTCCGGACGGGCACGCTCTTGATTTTCTAGCTCGTCCTGGAGTGCTTTCCCGATTTCGTGAACAAAAAGTAATGACCTGGCTCATCAAACCTTTTCTACTTGCTGCCAAACTAGGTATAGGCCGCTTGATGAACCTCAGCGAAAAACTGATGGGAGGAGTTGCGCAGGTCACGGGTTTTAAGGCGTTGCAATCGTTTGGGGAGTTTCTTGTACTGATTCAACAGGTGATCGATGGTTTTCACAGTGCAAGCGAAAGCATATTGCATACCTTGCATCAGCAATCGACGGGTTTCTTGCTAGTTACCGCACCAACAGCTCCTGGTATACGGACTGGGTTGGCACTCGGGACCGAACTTGCGAAGATTGGCTATCCCCTCGATGGTGTTGTGTTGAATCGCTATCTACCAGAGGCCCTGCGTCTTGAATTGGATGCACTTGCAGAATCCACAGGCAATGCAGCTCGTCAATTCTCTCCTTTTCTTTCTCAGTTGATGCATCGTAAAATAAATGAGCAGCAGGTGTGCAACGAACTCTTGCAAAAATTAGGCGCTGTGCACAAACACGAAATGCTATCACTAGCTGTTGAAGAGAAGGATTACAGCATCCATAATCCCTCTTCCGTATACCGATTTGCCAAGTCACTAGCTGGGTGATTCACCATAAGGAAACAGAAATGGCTAGCCAAGAGCTGAGCATTCCGAATATTTTTGGTATGCTTGTCGGAAAATTCCAATACAAAACCACAGATTCTTTAGAGCGTTTTGGTCGCTTTCTTCTCTACCTTATCGATGTATTTCGCCAGATGTTTGTACCACCCTATCGCGTACATCTTACGTTTCAGATGATGGAGTTTGTCGGCAATCAGTCACTCTTTATCATTGTGCTTACAGGTTTTTTCACCGGTGCTGTATTCGGTCTGCAGATTGGGGGTATCTTTGAAATCTTCAAAGTCGAATCGCTGGTCGGAGGTGCGACAGGCCTTGCTTTGACGAAGGAGCTCGCTCCGCTCATCGGAGCCTTTCTACTTACGGGACGAGCTGGTTCGGCAATCACAGCAGAAATTGCAACGATGGTGGTCAACGAGCAGGTCGATGCTCTCGAAGTTATGGCTGTCGATCCGATCAACTACCTTGTGGTCCCTCGTGTTTGGGCATCCATAATCATGATGCCGATGTTATGTGGACTCTTTATGTTTGTTGGAATGATCGGCACCTTCATTGTTGGTCTAGTGATCTACAATGTCGACATCGGAACCTTTTGGGACAAGATCCTAGCCTTGATGAAGTATTCGGATATCATCAGTGGGCTGCGCAAGATGTTGATCTTCTCAATTATCATCTCGACCATTCACTGCTATTTTGGGATCAATGCATCTGGTGGTGCCAAAGGTGTTGGACAAGCGACAACATCTGCTGTCGTCGTAACACTGATCACTCTGCTGACCGTCGACTTTATTATCAGTTATCTCGAAGTCATCTGGTTAGGGTGATTCACCAAAGTCGTCACTTGAGGGAAACTCGTCATCCCAAACGGAACGCAGTGGAGCCGAGGGATCGCCTGCATCCCAAGCGGAGACTCGTCATATATGGACCCACCTGGGTGGTCAAGCAAAAGAGTAGCGATTGACCTATGATT
>CAZWOL010000076.1:0-11122 GCA_964635325.1 uncultured Pseudobdellovibrionaceae bacterium | reverse complement strand
GATCGAAGCAGGAAGAAGACAAAAGCTCTCTTCCATACCGAGTATTCTCCTCTGGTTGTTCAGCACTTCATTCAATGCGCAATTGTAGATGATCGACCACTTCTATGTAGTGGATTTAAGTATATATATGATGATTTTCCAAAAAAAATCCCAGAAAACACGGTCGCCAAGACAATTCAAGCATATAAAGATGATATTTGTGTTATTGATGAGCATTCTCAACTGCTTTGCTTTTATTCTGACGATCAAGATAAGCGATATACAACACAACCTCAAAACATTAAAGTTCAGCAGGTCTCTCTTGCTTACGGAAAGACTTGCGCAGTATTAGCAGACTCTACAGCTCAATGTTGGGGCAGAAATCCAATCATTCCTACATCACTAGGTAAAGTTCTTAGCATCACAACTGGGAACCTCAGGAACTGTGCTATTCGGATGGATCATACTGTATCTTGCTGGAATTGGGAGGGCAACCCCTCCGACACCCCCGACAAGCTAGACCCTGTGCGAAAAATTGCCATTTATCATGATTATGCTTGTGCAATACAACTGAAGAGCAACGATGCTCTTTGTTGGGGGAGTGATATTCTAAATAAATTTAATCCTAATACATTTAACTTCAAAAACGTTCGAAATATTATTCCAACTGCAAATGGAGTCTACGTTCTGCATACGAACGGATCTATAAGTGTAGCAGGAAACATTCAAGCTCCTCCAGACTCCGTCGGTCCCTTTGTGAGTATGTCAATGTCTCGAGACACAACGACTGTTGGTTCTGAATGTGCTGTAAGGACAGATGCTAGCCTTTACTGCTGGGGAAAACCTACACGACTTCCACCCGACATCAAAGTCAAATTACCTGAGCCTGATACGGAGCATGATGAACTTTGATCACAAACAACTTGCCGGAATTTGAATTATTTTTGCAGTCAATGCTTGGATTTTATCGGCATTGTTAATGACAATACCGTAAGGACACTTTTGTTCTTCTATAAAATCTTGTAGGGCTTTCAACTGCTTCTTTTCTGTCTTAAATCCGGATTTGATCTCGATCGGAATCAAACCAAAGGATCCTTCCAAAATAAGATCGATCTCTGCCTGATGCTGAGTTCGATAGTAGTAAGGCTTGACGGAAATCAGACGATTGGAAAACCCTTGCAGCAACTCTTCGATAACGAAGCCCTCCCATATGCGACCAAATTGAGGATGCGCAAGAAGAGCTTCTTTAGAGTTGATATTGAGCATGTGACACAGCAAACCTGAGTCTCGCAGGTGGCCCCGTGGTAGTTTGCTCACACGTTTGACAACATTGTGATGATAGCTTTCCAAGCTGCGCCACAAAAAAGTACCTTCCGCTATACGCAAATAGTTTTTGGCTGTTGGTTGGGACACATCGAGAGATCGAGCAAAATCAGAAAGGTTCAAAATTTGCCCGGACGAATGCGTCAGCATGCGGATGAAGGTTTCGTAGGTTTGCAGCTGTATGTCCGGAAAGAGCGCACGCACATCTCTTTTAACGTATGTGCTTAGATAATTTTCCTTCCACAGTGCATTGAATTTTGCATCATCACGCCTGAGTACTGGCTCTGGATAAGAGCCCACTAGACAGGCTTGCAAGAGCTCTTCATGTGTATAACGTGCTACCAAATTACTGAAATCAGAAGTCTCAGATTGGAATACATCATAGAATTTGGAAGACGGTCTTTCCCAAAATTCGTCCCATTGAAAACCTGCGAGTTCCAGGATTGCAACTCGACCTGCCAGGCTTTCTGTAATCTGATTCAACAACGCTGGTGAGCTCAACCCGCTGAGTAGAAAGCGTCCTTTTTCCGAACGACGTGCATCGATAGCGACTCTTAGCGCCGGAAATAATTCTGGTAAAAGTTGAGCTTCATCGATAACGATTGGTTTTTTTTGCAGAGAGAGGAAGAAGTCGGGATCTCGGCTTAGGAGCTGAAAGTCAGCCTGCCGCTCAAGGTCGTACTTGTCTGCGCCAGGTAAAACTTGGTCCAAAAGGGTGGTTTTTCCCACCTGCCTCGCCCCCAAGACGACTACACAAGGGAAGGAATCAAGGAGATAACGCAATGATTTTAAACAATTTCTTTTTATATCGGTCATTTTCAAAGTCTAACCTTGAAAATGACCGGTGTCAAGTCAGGGGGCTAGCGCATCACTCGCTTTTGCTGTGATTTTTTGCGTGGGAAAATCAAAGCTTGTTTGTGCATTTAAGACATCACGTATGTACCAAACACCATCTTCTCGCACTGCAACGATAGTGTTCTCTGTCTGCACATCGACAGCCTGATTCTCATCCTGAGTTCCTTCGGGGAACTCTTTGTATGCGAGATGATACCTAACTTCTACCTCTCGTGGTGTTCTGTCGAGTCGACTAAGCAGTGCAAAACGTTGCAAGAAATAACGCTTATCAATATATGCTGCTTTGATGGTTTCATCACTCGCACCAGCAATTGCATCTTTGAGAGCACCTGTAGCAAAGGACATGAGATTTTGTTTCTGTTCCAACTTCTCCATGTTCAAAGCTGCATTAAGATAGGCCTCGACGACTTGCTCAGCAGACATCTCTGAACGTGATACACAACCACGTTCGCAACCAACGAGAGCTAGAAATAGAAAAATCGTTCGTAAAGAAAAACGCATTTTAGAAACTCCCGGTTTTGTTTTTCCATTTAGTATCTCTAGGTAGAGTACGAATTTTTTCTGTAGACTGATTTTCTTTGCGTTTGCGAGTGTCAAAGACCGAAGGCAATTGCTCCCACTCTTTTTGTGGATCAGAAGGAAGTGTTGCAATTTGAAGACTTCGCTTACTAAAATAGCGAACAAAACTTTGCAACTTGTCTGGACTTTCCAGATACTGCAAAGAGAGAGGAGACATCGATACAGATCCCGTTAGCAGGACATTCACCCAAATCAAATGTTGATCAATCAATACAGCAGTTGTAGATTCTGCTCGCAAATGCGCATCATGAAAGACGGCAAACTTCGATCCAGGAAGCTCGGGACTTCCTAAAAGCAGACGAACCTCTGCTTTGCGATTATATGCGGAAAGAAGCGCATCAAGTATAGCGTGGTCTTGAAGAGAGCGCGTCGCAAGCCACACCCGCCCTTTCGCATCATCGATCAAGGTTACAATCTTTTTTTGCAAATCATCATACGATGCAAAGGACTGAGTCGTTGTTTGCGCAAGTATGTTTTGAGATAAAAAAAGGAGACTGAAAATAAAGAGGGATTTGAAGGTCCAAGCAAAGTTTCGCATTACACTCCCCCACAAACCAGAATCATTGTCCTCTCACTACCATTGAGAGGTATAGAACCATTGAGGACTGCATAAATAACTTCATCGGAATCGATATTACAAATTAGCTAAGTAGCCCCCTCGACGAAGCCATGGACTCGGGGTGACGAGCATAAAGTTATTCAAGCAGGGATCAATAACTCATTATACCACAGGAGAAGCTAACTTACGGACGATGAAGGCCCCAAAGCCATCCATGCCGTCTTTGTTTCCAGAATAGATGAGCAAAGCATTCTCACGAGTGACAAAACGTTTGTAATAGTCTGGCAAACGAGAGACCGGAGAAATGACTTCGATGCGATTAGCATAAGCTTCACGCAACCAAGCAAGGTGTTCTACAACCTCCTCGCGCTCAAACGAACATACAGAGTAAATAAGCTCACCCCCATCTTTTAGGATGTCCAACGCATGTTGAATTAAGCTGCGCTGCAGACGGGATAGCTGAGGAATGATAGCAAGAGTCTTCTGCCACTTGCCTTCGGGATGACGACGCAATACACCCAACCCCGAACAGGGTGCATCGAGAAGTATCTTATCAATAGTCTGCTCAGGACGAAAGCTTACGAAGTCACTCACACGCCATGCTATACCCTCATGCCCGAGACGGCGCATGTTCTCTTGACCGACTTGGATCTGATATGCACTCTTGTCGAGAGCTGTGATCTTAGCTTCACCATTGGAAAGTTCAAATATATGTCCAGTCTTGCCTCCCTTACCAGCGCAGGCATCGACAATATGTTCCTGAGCTTGAGGGTTCACTAGGTGCCCAATCAACTGTGAGGACTCGTCTTGCACACTAAAAAAACCTTGCTGAAAGAGGCTGTTTGCACCAAAGCGTGGTGAATCTCTCAACTGCAAACATGAACGTAAGGCTCGACGCTCTGAATGGTTTTTTTCGTCTTTGAGCAAACGTGAACGCAACTCCTGCATATCTTCTGCAGAAACTTTTAGACTATTGACACGGATTGAATGAGGAGGAGCCTGATTGTGGCTCGCTAGTAGATCACGCATTTTTTCAAAACCAAAGCTCTGATACCAACGCTGCACCATCCATAGAGGATGTGCATATTGCAAAGCTAGGTAGTCACAAGGATGCTTATCTTTGTCAGGCTTAGGAAAATACTCAGCACGTCGGGCTATAGCACGCAAAATCCCATTCACAAAGCCACTGCCTGAGGCCTGACCTCTTTTGCGCACATACTCGACGCTCTCGTTGACAGCAGCCCTATCGGGAACCCTATCCATGTAAAAAATTTGATAAGCACCAAGTACTAGCGCTGATCGTATAGGGGGAGGAGATAATTTGAGATCGCGTTTAGATGTGTTTTGCACGATCCAATATATTTTGGAGTACCAACGCAAGGCCCCATAGAGAAGCTCCTTAATAAAAGCTCGATCCAGGGTAGACAGTTGGTCCTTAAGCTCTTGGTAACCATCATCAAGAATGATTTCAGGATTTTTTCCCTGCTCAATAACCTGGGTAAAAGCATCGTAGGCAAATTCTCTTGCTAAGGTCACTTTACTTGTCACGGCAGGTCTCCCATGGTTTTCTTAATTCGCTATTGCTCCCATACATCAGACACGCACGAAAGGCTATCGGAAAGCAAAAAAGCCTCGTACAAGTTTCACCTGTACGAGGCCTTTGAACTTAGTTCCAAACCTTAGAATGTAGACTTAGGAACTTTTTTCTCTAAATCTTCTTTAGCTTGTGTGAACGCGTTCGCAAACACTGTTTGTGGCTCACTGATTGTGGTCATGTACTTTTTAAGTTCATCACCATCAAGGCCTTTAAGATGTGCTTTGCGAGATAGAGAGAAGCGTCGTTCTTCAGCATCGCTTGCAAGAACTACAAACTCAATCTCATCGCCTTCTTTTACAACGTCACCTGGTTTTGTGACTTCTTTCACATCGAGTTCGCTGATGTGAATCATGCCTTCAACACCACGAGCCAACTGAACGAAAGCACCGTAATCCGTCAACTTCGTAACTTTACCAACACCTTTGGCACCTGGTACGAATTTCTTCGCAGCAGAGTTCCATGGGTCTTCTTGAAGTTGCTTAATACCCAGGGAGAACTTCTCACCGTCGGTGTCGATCTGAAGGATTTTTGCTTCGATCTCATCACCTTTTTTGTAGAGGTCGCCTGGATGTTTAATACGATCATACCAGCTGATATCGGAGATATGGATCAAACCATCGATACCATCTTCGATACCTACGAAGATACCGAAGTCCGTGATATTGCGAATATGACCACGGATGATGTCACCAATACGGTACTTCTCTTTTACGATTTCCCATGGGTTTGGTTCCATTTGCTTCATACCGAGGCTGATGCGACGAGCATCTTGGTCGATAGCCAAGACAACAACATCCACTTCGTCACCGATCGAAACGACCTTAGACGGATGACGGATGCGTTTTGACCATGACATCTCGCTGATATGAATCAGACCTTCGATACCATCTTCGAGTTCAACGAATGCACCGTAGTCTGTCAAGCTAACAACAGTTCCACGGGTCTTGGTGTTGACTTGGTATTTAGCAGAAGCTTTTTCCCAAGGATCGAGCTGCAATTGTTTGTAGCCCAAAGATACACGCTGACGAGATTCATCGTAGTTAAGAACCTTAACATCGATTTCCTGACCAACTTCAAAGAGCTGAGAAGGATGGTTGATACGACCCCATGACATATCTGTGATATGCAGAAGACCATCGATACCACCGAGGTCAATGAAGGCCCCGTAATCTGTGATGTTTTTAACAATACCTTTGAGAACTGCGCTTTCCTTAAGGTTAGCGAGGGTCTCAGCACGCAGTTTCTCGCGATCTTGTTCGAGAAGTGCGCGACGGCTCAATACGATATTGCCGCGTTTTTTATTGAATTTAATGATTTTGAAAGCAAAAGAGCTGTTGATCAGCTTGTCGAGGTTGCGAACTGGACGTAGATCCACTTGCGAACCAGGTAAGAAGGCTTTGACTCCGATATCGACGGAGAGACCGCCTTTTACGCGAGCCATGACCATACCTTCGACAACTTCGCCTTTTTCGTAGGCTTCTTCGATACGGTCCCAAGCGCGGAGCATTTCTGCACGCTCACGGGAAAGAATCATCTCTCCATCGCCGTCTTCGAAAGAATCGAGATAAACTTCTACTTTATCGCCAACTTTGCATTTGAGCTCACCGTTGGGTGCACGGAACTCATGGACTGGAACTTCGCCCTCAGTCTTGTGTCCGATGTCAATACGAACGACATCTTCATTAACGCCAACGACGATACCTTGTACGATGGTACCTTCTCGAACGGAGGAACTTTCCTCAACTTTTTCGAGTAACTCGTTGAATTCCTTAGAATCATCGAGGCCTTCATCGAAGGCAGCGTTATCTGCATCTTCCCATTTTACATACCCGATGCCCGGTAGTTTAGAGGTTGTTACTGGATTCATAAAACGCAGGTACTCCTTTTGAGTCCAGTTGGACTGAGGTGCGATAGAAAAAGTTCACAATACTTTAATTGACGTTCCTCGTTAACACACGGTTATATGGAATGCAATCGCTAATATTTCTCACGTCTTGGTCTATAATGGAGCAAGACCCATAGATTGAGGGAGAATTGTGGTTTTTAGAAGCCTTGTCCTAATCCTTATTGGTGCCTTCTCTCTCACAGCGCCCCACTTGCAAGCAGCCTGCAAAGTTCCACCAATAGCTGCGCCTTCAAGACCACCCGAGATGGTCTATGACAAGCTGCCCTTCGCCCCGGGTGAATTTTCTCGAATGAAAGTGAGCTACCTCGGGATGAATGCAGGATTTATGGAGTTTCGCGTCCTGAACCCAGCCCAAATCAACGGGGTCTGGAATATGGCTTTCGAAGTCTTGGTCGAAACCGGAGAATGGTACGAGAAAATCTTCAAAGCTAGGGACGAAGGCTTTGCCTTCACAAGACCTGACTTTGTAGCCACCAAATTTCGCGTCACCCAAAATCACAAGGAGCTCATAGGCAAGGGTTACGTCGAGGACAAACTGTTAGAATTTGATGTTGCAAACTGTGATGTAACGGAAATTTATCGAGACCCCGAAGGTAAAACAACAAAGTCCGTGCACGCAGAAATGGAACCCGATGCGACTGATATCTTGGGAGCCCTCTACAAACTGCGTACCTATGACTTCATCCGCAACAAAGAAGCACGCATTAAGGTCTACACTTCGGAAAAGAACTGGTGGCTTACTGCAACACGTGAAGATTTTGTCATGCTGACAGTCCCAAACGGAAAACACAAAGCTGTGCGCTTGAATCTACAGACATTCATCGGTAAAGAGCTACAGCAGAAGGGACGAGCACGTTTGTGGATCGCATACGACGAACCGCAACGACGTTTGTTGAAGATCGAAGCGGATATCAAAATTGGAAGTTTTATCGTCGTGCTTGCGGACTATGAGCAGGGTAAAAAAGTCGAACAGAAGACCAAACCAAACTAACTTTTGAAGCTTCATCCCGAGCGAAGCCGAGGGATCGCCTACTTAGCCAGGTCGCCTCACAACGAAGGAATCCGTCGAAGCACTCTTAGCCAGGTCGCCTCACAACGAAGGAATCCGTCGAAGCACTTACACAACTCAATGCAGGCGATCCCTCGGCTTCGCTCGGGATGTCGATGAGGCTAAAGCCCGCTAGCGCGTAGCTCTTCGATGAGCCTCTTCTGCTCTGCACTCAGACTTTCAGGCACACGCACATCAACGATCGCGAAGAGATCACCACGTTCTGGAGTGCCAATCACGGGGAAACCCAAACCACGCAGACGGATCTTCGTACCTAGCTTTACACCGGCAGGAACCTTTACCTTACGTGACCCCTCAGGAGTTTGGACATCACAGGCACGCCCCAGAAAGAGGTCGCTTAAATTCACCGGCACCTTGACTTCGATGTCATTGCCAATACGATGGAAGATCTTATCTTGCGACAATTCAATCTTCACAAAAAGATCCCCAGGTGTGCCCCGTGGGTGACGTGGAGACGCACCTCGACCCGGCACGCGTAAGCGCCCACCGTCTTTTACGCCAGCTGGAATTTTGAGTTTGAAGGTCCGTCGCTCACCATTACTGAGCGTCAGATCTACATTACGTTCCACACCTCGGTACGCTTCGTCAAACTGAATGGGAAGAGTGTATTCCACATCCTGTCCCTTGCCTCCACCCTGCGGACCACCACGGCCTCCACCAAACATACGTGAAAAAATGCTGTCAAAGCCACCCATCTCGTCAAAGATGTTGCCAAAGTCAGCACCTCGGAAAATATCATCCGTCGAATACTGTTGGTGAAACTGGTTGGCACCAAAGGTATCATACTGCTTGCGTTTTTCTGTATCACTCAGCGCCGCATAAGCTTCACTTATTTTTTTGAACTTCTCCTCGGCTTTTTTGTCACCAGCATTGCGATCAGGATGATGTTGCATCGCAAGTTTGCGGTAGGCTTTCTTGATCTCCGCTTCGCTTGCAGTTTTTTCGACACCTAGTATTTTGTAATAGTCTTCCATTCAAATATCCTATTGAGAAAGCGTCTTTAGCCAAGCTTCTAGCTTGTATAGGCAGCGATGCATCTTTGGCTCGCAGATCTGCAAAGCCTCGGCAAAGGTGAACCACCGCACATCGATTGATTCGTCGGAGCATAACAAATCTTCATCATAGGCTACAATCCCATAGCTAATATCGTAGTGCAAGTGAGCTGGTACCCCCTTTGACACAGGCACCTCATGAATAGCAAAATCAAGAGGCAGCAGGGGAGGTGAAAGTAAGGCCAGCCGGCGTAGACCCGACTCCTCATAAGCCTCACGTAAAGCTACTTCCGATAGACATATCTCGTGTTCTACGTGCCCACCAAGCTGGACCCACTTCCCAAGCTTGGCATGATGGGTGAGAACTATTCGCTGGTACTGCCTATCAACGACAAAAGCAGAACCGGTCAAGTGACCAGCCATATTTAATCTCGAGAATGCTTCTGATGTCGAATTGAGAAATTGGTAAAATCTCGAGACAATCGCTTTTTCATCATCCTGTTCACTGCTCGTCAGACCAAAGGGATTCCTTGCTAGACTTGCTTCATAGTTCTGCAACGATGCTAAGATAGAAGCATACGTACGTTCCATCACTTCAACCTCTTGATATAAAATGGGCCCCTCTCAAACGACTTAAATAAGAGCAGATTGCGCTCGGAGGCTTTTTGATGACGATATCCTGGTTTAGAATTTGCAAACCTATTGTGCTCATACTCATGCTAACCACATCTTTAGCATGTCCATCTCCACAAAAGACGAAAACAACAAGCCAAACAACGGATGCATCCTGTGATTTGCTTCAAACTAGTACTAGCCTACGTGCATTCCATCTCACAGAAGAACTTTCTTATTTTCTTGAGGAAGCACAAAGTCGAGTCTCCGACCTAGTGCCTTCGCCAATCCAGACACACCTCGTCTCAGACTCTTATATAGATCGTGGTGGTGCACGCCATGTGAATTTCACTTTTTCGCTTGGTGGCATACCCCTCTGCCAATTCGGAGCGCGTGTGCATAGCATGGTCGATACTACTTTTGTAGAAGGCAAGCTCCCTCGAGAGCTTGTATCCACGGATATTCCCCCTGCGTATACTTCCGATAAAAACGAGATCCCTCGCATACTCGACACGCTAGATTTACAAGGGACAGCATCGAATATTGTCCAGAAAGACTGCCTAATCGCGAATGAAAACAATGAGCTCGAAGCCGGGGTAGAAATTGAATTTCAGGTGAACGAGCGTCCCTACTACGGATTAGTGACTGCTGATAATGTGATCCGTGCTGAAGCTCGCTTCTTCGATGTAGCAACTGAGACCGCACAAGCTTATGTCAAAAGTCCAACTGCGAGCACAACTGTAAAATTACAAACCTTCACCCTCACAGGTATGAGTGATGGAGGATCCCTCTGCAGCGCACGTTTTCAAACAGTCATTCCAACAACAGCTCGCAGAGCTTTTGCCAGCGATGGGGCCTTTAACTTTAGTACGACCGACCAACGGTTCAAAGAGACCGCAATATTTGTCAACGCCAATCGTCATGCCGATTGGTTCATGGGTCTAGGCGTCCTTACTCAGTGGCCTGGTCCGAAGGTCGATCTCTATATGGATGGGACAAATAATTTCGTAAACAACACAGCAGTCTTTTTGCCAAAGAGTGGTAGTACACCCCCTCAAATACGTCTGGGTACTGGCGATGGAATTATTTTGCAAAATCTTTTCATCGATAATGATGCAGTTTTTCACGAGCTTGGACATCATATTGTCTACCAACAACTGACAAGCACAAGTGGTGAATCCTTGGTTCTGCATGAGGGTCTTGCCGATTTTTTTGTTTTCGCACAAACTGGAGATCCGTGCTTGGGACGACTGCTCTGTCCTAAGGGAGGAACGCTTTGCTATTCAGCGCAATGCTTGCGTACTGGAGAATTTCCACTGGCCTTTGGTGATTCAAATGTTCCTACAGAACCACACAAGCTGTCCCAAGTCATCTCTTCCATGCTTTGGGATCTTGCTGCAGGGAATAGTGACCGAGGTGTCACAGCCATTGGCACAGAAACCATTGCAAAAGATGTACTCAAAGGTGTGGATTTTTTCCCGTCGGATGCCGGATATACAGATCTGATTTTAGCGATTATGCGAGCTGATAAAGCTCTGAATTCCTCAGCAAACTGCACCATGATTGAAACTGCAGCGAAAGCCCGTGGTCTCACCGATGCACTTGCTTCTGCAAACGTCAGCTGTGCGACCGTACCGTAGAGAAGCATTAT
>CAZWOL010000075.1:5310-11696 GCA_964635325.1 uncultured Pseudobdellovibrionaceae bacterium | reverse complement strand
TGGCACCTAGATGCCGTTTTTGGAATCAGGTGGGTCCATACCATTACCCCGAGCGCAGCCGAGGGGTCGCCTGCTTAGCCAATTTGTAAGATGAGATTAGCTATGCAGGGATCAATAGTAGTGCACATCTTTGACGAGACCTTCTAAGCACTCTGAGCGAAGGTCTCTAGCCTTTTTAGGATCTTCACCAGACAGATAGCCTAGATTTGCCATACCTGTGCATTGGCAGAGAAAATCGTTTTTAAGATCACAGCGACTTTCTTTGGGATCGTTGTAAATTAACGTCATATCACGAGTTACATCAAAGTGAGAGAAGCGACGGAAGCGGTTGATACCTAACACATGTTCGGTTCCTGATTGGGGAATGATCTTCAAAAAATTTTTTGTGAATTTATCCTCAAACTTTACATTATTTATCCACATCAGACCCAACGCCTCCTGCTCATGCAAGCAGGATTGATTCTTACAAATGCCTAATTCATTTTTATTTCGGTAGTCATACCAGACTTTCACAAAATCTTTGGATCCGGACTTCAAGTCCGCCCGGATCATAAAAAAACCAGTGTTTACGGGATTGTGATTCTCTGTCGAATTGCTATCTTTCGTGATGAGCATGGGCGAATTCGTATCTTTTAAAATGGATTCCAATAAAACACTTTGCTTGAGTGGCACCATGTCATCATCAAACCACACAAACCAAAGATTCTCCCCTTCCATCTCCTTAAGCCTTTTCACAAGGTATGCAACCTTGGCCCAATAAGGTAGGCAGGGATATTGGTTTCCATCAGAGCCCAAGCATCGACGATCATCACCCTGTAGAGGATAGGAATCAAAGGTCTCATAGGTATAAGCATGTTTGTCTGCATATTTTTTATGCTGCTCAAATATCTTCTTGGATGCATCTTTCCTCGTTCCATTCGGACCAATGAAACCACTGTAGATGATAAAGTGAGGCTTGGTCCCAAAATAAAAGCACCTCATCAGCTTCGAATCCCACTCCCAATCTTTTCCCCCGTTCACACAAGTCTGCATCCTATAAAATGCTGGTGTCTTTGTAGGAGCTGGTGCAGGTGTCGGTGCTGGTGTCGGTGCAAGTACGGGTTTAGGTTTCGGGGTTGATACAGGTACGGGTACGGGTGTCGGTACGGGTACGGGTGTCGGTACGGGTACGGGTGTCGGTACGGGTACGGGTACGGGTGTGGGATGAGAAGGAGAGGGTTCGAGGTTCTCCGGAGCAGATTTAGATTTCGCGCATGATAAAACGCAAAGTAAACACAATATTGAAGAATACTTTCTCAGTACCATGCAATACCTTTCTCTGAAAACATGTCGTACATTGGATTATACCAAAAGAAGCAGAGGCCATTTCAATTGCGAGGGATGGTGTTCTTTTTTATAGCATCTATTGAATCACAGATGCGCCTACTGTGTGTTTCTTCATAGAAATCTGAAACTTAGGACTTATCGCCATGGGTATAAAAAGCCAAAGTACTGGGGAAGCCCTTGATAAAACGATAAAACTATTATTTAAGGTCGACAATCTTCGCTATTTTCGATAAAAGTCACAGACCTGATTTCCTATCATGCCTACATTAACCGAGCCAGGAATTAGAGCATGCCTCTACCTGCTCCAGACATTTTGTGTGAAAAACTATGATGAAACGTCAAGATGTTCGTAACTTTTGTATTATCGCTCACGTCGACCACGGCAAAACCACGCTGATCGACCACCTCCTGAAACAATCAGGAACCTTTGCCAGCCATGAAAAAGCTGTAGAACGCGTTATGGATTCCAACGATTTGGAACGCGAAAAGGGTATTACCATCTTGGCGAAAAACGCCTCTGTTCACTACCGAGACCACAAACTCAACATTATCGACACCCCAGGCCACGCCGACTTCGGTGGTGAGGTTGAACGCATTATGGGTGCTGTCGACGGTGCTATTTTGCTCGTAGATGCGGTCGAAGGACCTCTACCTCAGACTCGTTTCGTTCTTGAAAAAGCATTGGGCCGTGGACACAAAGTTATACTGTGCATCAACAAAGTTGACCGCGGTGAACTCGAAGAAGAAGGCATCCGACGCATTAACGAAGTTGTCGATGCTACCTTCAGTCTTTTCGTTGAACTTAACGCAACTGAAGAACAGTGCGAATTTCCAATTATTTACGCTTGCGCACGCAAGGGCTGGTGTACCACCAATTTCGACGACATCATTCCACTGCGAACCGGCCAAAAGACTGGCACGCTGCAACCCCTCTTAGATCTTGCTATCGACTATTTGCCACCAGCTGCATACAAAGAAGACCCTGCATTTAGCATGCAGATCTTCAACCTTGCTTGGTCCGACTATTTGGGTCGACTTGCTCTCGGACGTGCTGTTTCTGGCAAGTTAGAGACTGGCAAACAGGTCTTTGCTCTAGGAATGGATGAAGGTGTTGCAACAACAACTCCATTTAACATTGTTAAGATCATGTCCTATGAAGGACTAAACCCAGTTGACAGCAACGATTTGCTTGCTGGTGACATCGGGATGATCGCAGGTTGTGACAACATCAACATCGGTGACACCGTTACAACCTCTCGGGATTTTACACCGCTTGAGCGTATTCCGATCGATCCTCCAACTTTGAAAATGACATTCACTATCAACACCAGTCCAATGTCTGGTAAAGATGGAAAAGCAGTGCAATCACGTGAGCTCAAAGATCGTCTGCTCAAAGAATGCCGCAACAACGTTGCTTTGAAATACATGGATGGACCAACTCCTGAGCAATTCTATCTCTTCGGTCGTGGTGAATTACAATTTGCCATCTTGATTGAGACGATGCGTCGCGAAGGTTTGGAATTTATGATCGGTCGTCCCGAAGTTGTTATGAAAAAAGACGACAAAGGCAACACACTCGAACCGATCGAGCTTGCTGTTCTGGACTTACCGAAAGCTTATGTCGGTGATGTTTCTGAGATGTTTCAAAGCAAAAAAGGTCGCATGTCCTTTTACGAAGAGCTTGGTAACGAACGCGTTCGTCTGACCTTCGAGATTCCTTCACGTGGACTTTTGGGTATTCGTAGTCGCTTTTTGACTGCAACCCGTGGTGAAGGTCTATTCTCCTCACAGCTCAAAGGTTATGAAGACTACCGTGGTGATATGCTTGCACGTGCAAACGGAACACTGATTGCGGATCGTGCTGGTAAAACAACTGACTACGCTCTTCAATATATCGAAGAACGTGGTGAGCTCTTCATCAAACCAGGAACCGAAGTCTACGAAGGTATGATCATCGGTGAATGCAGTCGACCAAACGACATGAACGTCAACCCTGTCAAACCGAAAAAGCTTACGAACATGCGTTCGACATCTTCAGACGGTCTGATCATTCTCTCCGGTGCTCGTGATATGTCATTAGAGCGTTGCATTGAATGGATCGACGATGATGAGTGGATCGAGTGCACCCCAAAGACTGTTCGTATTCGTAAGAAGGTTCTCGACCAAACGAAACGTAGTGTTATACGGAAAATCAAGGACTAGGAAGCTTGCTTAAAAGCCTCTCTGCCTAGATGTTTTCATCTTGAGCTTTAAGATTCCCTACCAAGCAACAGGTAGGGAATCTTAAAGACGTTCTTCCTCCTCAACTTCTTCTTCTTCAATGTTAATCAGTATCCGTCTTACACTCTCAATGAGGACATAGGCTTCAAAGGGCTTACTAAGTACCCCGACTGCGCCTAGGTCGCTCATTTCAGCCTCCTGATGTGCTGCAAAGGCTGTCATAAAGAGCACCGGAATCTTAGCTTTTAGCATTTCACGAATTTTTTTAACGAGATTAAAACCGTTGGTCCCTGGTAAGCGAATGTCACAGATAATTAAGTCTACCGACTCCTTCGCACATAACTGCAGAGCCTCACTTGTCGATTCAGCTCGCAAAACACGGAATCCGGCAGCATCGAGTTCATAAGCGATAAAATCAAGAAAGATCGGCTCGTCATCGGCTAAAAGTATTGTACTTTTCTTCTTCATGTTATCCCTCTATGACGAGTGATCACAAAATGCCTACATCCTCGGTACTTCACATGGAATTCGACCATCCAGAAATTTTTTCGGTTTTTGATATTGCGAACTTTAAAACTTTAGGCAAATAGATCCAAGCCCTTGTAGCCTTTCACAATTTCAGGATAAGAAAGTCGAGTTTTAGTGGCATGGAGGATCAAATATCCCGAAAACTCGCCACCCCAAAGATTTAAAAACTTAAAAATAGACAAATTAACATAGTTATCATAACATTTAAGTTAATCCTGGCTCAATTTAGGCTAGTTTGGTTATTTTTAGGAAGAACATATGCCACATTTTGAAAATCTCCGCAGTTTCTTGGAATTACCTTACAAACAACTCGAAGAACTCAACCTTGAGGCCAAAGCCAAGGTCAAAAATCGCACTCCTGAAAAAGAGCTGAAGGAATACTACACAGCTTATTTGGAAAGAGAAGAGTCTCTAAAAGCGGTGACCCTATGTTTTTCCGATATCGAAGGCCGCTTTCATATGCTGGACTACGATAAAAAATTTCTGCTTAGCTCGTACGATAATTTGACCTTTGATGGATCGTCCATTCGAGGCTTCACGCAGGTGGACCAATCTGACTTACGTCTTGAGCCGGACTGGGGATCCTTTAGATGGCTCCCAAGTGATGTGTTTGGACCAGGCAAAGTCATCATGTTTGCAACGGTCAAAGATAAAGATGGTAGCGTTTATATTTCTGATCTACGCTCGCAGCTCAAATTGTACTGCGACAAACTCTATAACGAAGAAAATCTGATCACCAACGTTGCTGTCGAATGCGAAGGTTTTCTTCTTGATGGCATCAATGCAGAGCAAAATTTTGAAACCACAAAAAGTTTCAAACTCGTATCGGGTGGAGGCTACTTCAATACTCTACCACGCGATCCACTCAAACTTTTTATTGATGAATTTGCTGAAGCCAAGCGAGCCATGGGTTTTGAGAACGAAAAAGATCACCCCGAAGTTGCTCCTTCACAGTTTGAACTCAACTACCGTTATACCGATGCTCTCCTCGCTGCAGATCAAGTACAAATTTACAAATTGCTTGCTCGACAAATTGCTGCAAACTCCGGAAAAACTGCGTGTTTTTTGCCTAAACCAGTTGTTGGCATCAACGGCAGCGGAATGCACTGCAACATCTCTCTTTCGCGTCAGGGAAAAAATATCTTTCACGATGCACAGGGCCCTGAAAAACTGTCACAAGTAGCTTGGGACTTTGTGGAGCGCATACTGTTTAGCGCTAACGACCTTTGCTTAGCATTAAACCCAAGTGTCAATGCCTATCGACGCTTGGATCCACACTACGAAGCTCCTAATCAAATCAAATCATCCTCCAACGACCGCACATCGATGGTACGCATTCCCCTTGGCAATGCAGCATCATCACGAGTCGAGGTACGTTCGGTAGCTCCCGATGTCAACCCATACATGGCTTTCTTGCTACTCTTACGTGTCGGCCTCGAAGGCCCGATGGAGACTGGCAATGCACAGAAGCGTCCACGCACACGTGTGCTTCCTGGGCTCATTCAAGATGCGATCAAACATTTTAAAGCTAGCGAGCTGATCACAAGTTTGCTTGGAGAAGAAACCAAAGACAAATACGTAGATCGCAAAAGCATTGCTGCTGATCGCTGCTCCAAGGAGTTAGGAACCCTAATCAAGACTGAGGAGGTGATCTTTCACCATGAGGTCACCAACCAGTACCTGTGGTCACGCTTCTAGGATTCAAGTCTAAATTCACCAAGCAGCCCCTATACTAAAGAGAGGCAAGGTGAATAAAACCAATCAAATCATCACATCCCACCGAAAATTTCATCGATCCTAGAGTTTCTGAATAGATAATTTCTAAGATTTTTCAAAAAAAGCCCGAATGCATAGTAGAAATTTGATTTTACGGAGAGGGAAATGAGAATCCTATCCAAATTCGACTTGCATTCTCTTTTGATATTTTGGTGCATAGTTAGCATCGCATCATCGTGTCGCTTGCATCGACCTCCTGCTGAACAACCATTGAGGAGGCAAACATCAAACTTAATACCTTCCATTGATCAAGGTTCTTTCAATCTACTCCATACCGCAGATAGGATTATAATCGTTTCCGATAAACCAAAACGATTATCTCTTAGTCAAGAAAATTCTGATACGGATATTATTCTAGCTAGCGTCATTCCTGTGATCCTAACCCTAGGCATAGGAAGCGCAGCATACGCAGTTCACAACAAGAGAGTCCCGACCCAACATTCTGATGTTGTACCAGTAACCCAACCCAGACAATCTCCAGAATATGTCTCTGTTACTCCGCCCAGACAATCTCCAGAATATGTCTCTGTTACTCC
>CAZWOL010000075.1:0-5210 GCA_964635325.1 uncultured Pseudobdellovibrionaceae bacterium | reverse complement strand
AATATGTCTCTGTTACTCCGCCCAGACAATCTCCAGAATATGTCTCTGTTACTCCGCCCAGACAATCTCCAGAATATGTCTCTGTTACTCCACCCAAAAATATCGAAGAGAACCAATTCACTCCACTTAGAGAGAATGGAGAAATTATAGGGTTGAAGGTTGGCGCTGAAGAAAAACCATACAAAGTTACGCTAACAAATTCTCCAGATAATTTTGAATTTGCTCCCGATGAAGATGTAGTGTTCCTTGCTATAGCCAAAGAAAATACATTCGTAACTCGATTAAATACAAGCCAAAATACCTCTAAATCTCTGATCATCGGAACGAAGGAATACCGCATACTCATTCCGGACTCTGATGGTGTTGCTATTCTGCAAGTCAACAATGTGATTCCCGTATATAAAAGCGTCGAGGAAGTGCAGGCAACACTTTCAAAAGCTGGCAGTTTTTTGGTACCTACCCGCAATTTCAGAGGAAGTTCTGATCCAGATTTTACTAGAAAAACAGCGGTTGTAGAGGCCTTAGCTAAACAGCAATTCAGCTGTGACAGGCTAAAGCACAGATCTAACGATCATAACTTCACAATCTCAGCTATGGTAGATTCAAAAGCAACAATTTTCTCAGCACATGTAGAAGGAGAGCTTGGCAAAGGGAGTTTTGGTGAAGTATGGAATATTAGATTTACCGATAATAATAAACACTCTTTCAATTTAGCTTTTAAGTATCAGTCTTTAAGAGAATCTGATCGTTCTGTTTTCTTCAATGAAGTTGCAGCATCGGAAGGAATGGCAAGACATCCTGACAGTGTTCAGTTTTACGGAGCATTCAGAAGCGGAGATTTTCCTAGCACTAAAGAAATCGAATTCACTAGTGTTTTTGAAGTACTGGAAGGTGATTTAAATAAAGCTAAAATCACACTCGATGCCAAAAAAATACCAAACCTACTCATCTCTACAGCTGACGCTTATACAGCACTGCATGCTTCGAAAAGAATCTATATCGACGGCAAAGCTGCTAATGTACTGTACACCTCCGATGGAACTGCGCGACTCACTGACTATGGATCTGCTGAAAGCTCTGCTACCTATCGCCTCTACAAAGAAAGCTATATGGGCACCTATGGCCCCCTTAATGATTTCTCCCCAAGTAACAGAGGAGATAACTATGATATAACTTCCATTGATGTATTCAATACAGGCCTTCTTTTTTTAGATATGCGTTTGGGAAAGTCAGGTTTGCATACTCTACTCACGAATGCAAACTTGTGTTCGAACTGCTTAACAAGAACTTCAAGAGGGGTAAACTTGGTAGACGGAACCGCTCTTAAACAAGCTATAGATCAGCACAACCTGTTGAATCAGGTAGATCCAAAAGAAAAAGCTCTCATTTTTAAAATGCTAGATGATCATTCCCTTCGTCCGCGCATGGAAGAAGTCAGCAAGACGCTTAGAGAGATCTACCCTGAGATTCAGCTCTAAGCATTTTGTTACGCAGCTTCTACAGAGATCTGCTTGTAAATCCAGAGTGCCAAAAAGCTGCAAACACAAACCGTTAGAATGATCGGAACAAGCGAGTTCTCAGGCGCAAAACGTGCTAGGAAGCTCCCCAAACCACTCGTTGCAATGTATATGATACTGCGTGCAGACGAAGCTAGACCTTTACGCTGCTTGACCGCCTGTAAGCTAACAGTTGTCGATGGGGACCATGCAAAAGCAAGACCAGCAAAGAACACACTCATACCTGCTGCTAGGACAATATAGGCATAGTTGGCAGCAAATACCGTAGCAATCATTAGGATTGCTCCAAAGCAAGACGTCTTGAGTCCTATGTCGATAGTACGTTCCAGTCCAAAGCGATCGATGAGTCTTGCAGTAAGCATAGAAGCTAAAAAATAAGCCATACCTACAGATGCGATATAGATTCCAATATTTTCTGGATGCATGCCAACTGTGCTTTCTAAGAAGAAAGAAACGTGTGTTAGGTAAAACCATTCACCAACTAGAAGCACTGCAAAGACAAGAACATAGGAGCTAAAGATTTTATTCGTAAGTACTGATTTATAAGCGATCAGGTATGCTGACAAACTCAGCTCCTGTCGATTGCGGTGAATACGAGGTTCCTTAAATCTCAGAATGAAAAATAAGAGAATGCAAGTAGATACAATACCGAGCAGTAGAAAATTGGACTGCCAACCATATAAAGCATCCATATGACCACCAAGTGATGGAGAAACAAGGGGTACAAATGAAAAGACAGCTCCAAAGATAGACATGATCTTAGCGCTTTGTAAGGCATTGTACATATCATGAATCATGGCCCAACCAACAACTGGAATGCTAACCGCACCAGCACCTTCCAGAAGGCGACCGAAGATGAAGAGTGAGAAATGTGATGTTGAAGCGCAAATCAAAGTACCTGTAACAAAGAAGCCGAGACTTGCAATAAAGAGCGGACGACGTTCCCAGTGATCTGCAAGAAAGCCAAGAATCAGTGCACCGATCACAGATCCTATTTGGTACACTACAATACTGTTTTTTGCAGTTGCTGCACTGATAGCAAAGTAGTCTGCCATACCCGGGAGACTAGGAAGATAGATGTCGGAAGCTGGAACCGTTGCAATACCCGCCAGAAGGACAGCAAGGACCCTGTAATCCATAAAAACAACTCCGTGGTGATTTTTATGTATTATAGAGAAGAGTCCAAATTGCTTCGACAAAAATGAGAATAGGAAATCTTAGCAATTGTTGCTTACGGAGCGGCCCATCTACGAATTGGGATGCTCATTTATTCGCAAGACCAAATCATCATACACAAGCCTGCGATTAGAGAAACACTTCCGAGCACTCCCACTGCAGGGACCCAAGCTTTCATCTCAAAGGTTGTCGGCTCCCAGTGCGTCGAATTGTCCGGTTTAGTGGTTTTGCAAAACAGAGAATCCCCATGCTTGCAAGGCTGCGTGAGGTGAGGAGAAGGTTTACATGTCGTCACATTTTTTGGCAGATCGGAGGGGCAGCAGAATCGATCATCACAGGATGGATTGTTTCTTGCTTGCCCAACACTTGTAAATCCAAGCGCAAAGCAACCACCGACTATCAGAGCTCCACCTGCTTTTGCAACGGGATGCGTGGGCGCCGAAGGTGCGAGAGTGGAGCCGGATGCATGCGCTACAAAAGCTGCATTTGTGAGTCCAAGTACCAGGGTAAAAATTCCTAAGAAACGTCTCATAATAGCCTCCGAAATACACAGATCCATTGCGTTCAGCACGATGAAAAGATATATACAGTTGACTTAGGAATACGTCAAAAGAATCATCCAATGGAATACAAGATGGCACAGAATCCCATTCGTTCAGTCATTGTCGCAGGAGCTGCAGGACATTTAGGAAAAAATCTCACTCATCAACTTCTCACAAACGGCAAACGTGTTGTTGCATTTTGTGAAAACAAAACGCAGCAAGAGAATCTTGAAAAAGAGCTCGGTACCAATGAGAATTACATTTGCATTCAAGGCAACCTGAGTGTGAGCAAAGATGTCACACACATGATGAACGAAGCCTTTATTTTTCTAGGTAGCATCGATGCTGTGATTTCGACTGCTGGAGCTTTCCGCTATGCAGGAGTCGAAGACTCTAGCGAACAAGATTATGATGTTCTCTTTAACAGCAATATCAAAAGTTCCTGGCTACTTGCACAAGCTGCACTTCCTTACATGAAAAAATCCAAACAGGGACGCTTGCTCTTTATGTCAGCAAAAGCAACTCAAGCAGGTGGCGCAGAAGGGATGAGTCTCTATCTTGCCAGTAAAGCTGCATTGAATATGTTTGTCCTATGTTTGGCACGTGAGATTCGTGAATTTGGGATCACCGTAAATGCTATCATGCCAACAATCATCGACACACCCACAAATCGCAAAGACATGCCCGATGCAGATATCACAAAGTGGGTTGCCGCTGATGAACTCGCTCGCTTCTTAGTTGCATTGCTTGGGCCAGAGTTTGCCACCATGAATGGCTCATTAGTGTCCGCTCCGGGGAAATTGTAAAATGGAAAAACTGGATCTGCAAAGTTTGGAACAATTACGCAGTTTGTTCCTCGATGAATCACAAAGTTCACGAGCCAAAGACTATTGGGAGTCTTTTGAAATACTCGAGCTCTACGATCGTACATTTGCCCAACGCATCGGGTGGAAATGGCAGGCCGTTCTCCAGGAGTTTGCCCTCAAAGGTGCTGTGGTTCCCAAAGATCTAAGCATTTTGGATTGGGGTTGCGGTAGTGGAATCGCAAGTCGTAGTTTCTTAGCTGCCAATCCACACGTCAACGCAGAAGTTTTTGTCTATGATCGCTCACATAAAGCAACACAGTTTGCAGCACGTGCTATTCGTCGTGAATTTGCTGGGACCAGTGTCGAATTTTGGTCATCACAGAAACATTCATCGTGGGTGACTCCTCCTACTGAATCTAACCATACAGAAAACGACCAAGCAAAGGCCCGCACAAAAGTGCTTTTGCTCAGCCATGTATTGAATGAGTTAAATGCAAAGCAACTAGGTGAGATCAAAGCTTTGATCGCACATGCTGATCTTACATTTTGGGTAGAGCCAGGAACACATAGTGTGAGTCGTTCATTGATAGAACTACGAGAGGAATTTCGTAAGGAGCATACGATTTTGGCACCCTGTCCTCATCAGGAAGCTTGTCCTATGCTTTTCGCTGAGAATGCAAAACACTGGTGTCACAATTTTGCAGAGCCTCCGGGAGAGGTGTTTCAATCTGCTTTCTGGCAGCAGTTCAGTCGTAGTTTAAAAATCGACTTACGAAGTCTCTCCACTAGCTTTCTTATTCTTGCAACTAAGCAAGAATTTAAGACGCCTTCTGGAGATCGCATACTTGGACGCGTAAAACGCCTCAAACCTCATCTCGAAATGATTACATGCACACGAGCAGGGCATATCGACGACAAAGTTAAGATTAGCAAACGTACTCATCCGCAGGCCTACAAAGAACTCAGCGAACCCTCGTTTTATGAACCCCTTCCCGAATTTTAGAACACTGCATCCTAGATCCAAAGCTATATTGCGAAAAGGATTCACCTTCCTTTTGTTGGGTTTTTTGCCCATAATACGAATCCGGTTATCAGGTCTAAAACCCCCGAACCACAAAGCTATACGACAGACGCATAGAAGAAGTGAGTCTGGATGAAATTGAAAAGAT
>CAZWOL010000074.1:0-11751 GCA_964635325.1 uncultured Pseudobdellovibrionaceae bacterium | reverse complement strand
ATGACAGCCTAAGCTAACCTATGATACGAAAAAACTTATTTGACGGAGTACTAGATGGCTTGTGCTTGGTGGAATCTGCGCTCGTTCAGCTTGGATGGAGAAATCGTTCTAAGAGGTGTAGAAGCGTGCTCTTCAAAACTCTCCGAACGCTTACGCTTTGTTTTCGGTTGCTCTTCAACGTTTTCTTGGCTCCTTTGTTTTTTCGCAGATCTGCTTTCAATTTCTTCAGATCCGCGTTTCACAGGTACTGAGCGTGTTTTTCTCGTTCTTTCGATAAGATTTACGTTGTCGGGCCAAAGACTTACAGGTCGATTCCTAATGTAAGATTCAACCATCTGATAGGAGATAGATAGTGCTTCTCTTTGTTCATGGTTTGCCAAGTATTCTTGCAGAGAAACGTAAATTGCATTCATTCTTGGACCATCGATGTCTACATTTAGGGTCCTCATGCTCTCTAGTATAATTTGTGTTCGATACGGACTGTAGAGAGCTTCATAGAGTACATCCTCTGGATATTCACGTAAAAGATAAGAGATCTCAGGGTTTCTTCTGAGTGACGTAGCAGAAAGTAGGTTTTGAAGCTCGGACAACTCAGTATTATTTAGTCTTTCGAGCAGTGCAAATGTTGGATCTATTTCCTCATCTCCTTCGTCATCTGTATCTCCTTCGTCCGCTTGATCCTCTTCAAAGCGGACAAAGTCATAGAAATCTCTCTCATCGCCGCTATAGTAATAAGCATCCCCTTCTTCGCCTTCGCTAATGCAGGATAAGCATTGAAAAGACCGAGCGAGGTCATCCATTGTTTCATTAGAAGATAGACCTGTGAAAGGTGCGGATAGGAAGAAGAATGTGACAAAAATTTTGCGCAGGCACATAGAAATTCACCATATAAAATTGAATAATTCTGGGAGATTTTGCGATATTCATAGCACGTGTTAGCGCTCGTAGCAACAGGTCCGTGCGGGCGGGTGTTTTGAAAAAATTGTTTTGTAAATTCAAGGTATTGATGTGGTTGAACTACGCTTTGTGCGTGTTCTATGGCGTAGAGAATTATTTTTGTAGTTGTCCACTCCGAGCGACGCGTAATTCGAGGCCACTTGCTGTTAGCATCTTTTTTATAGTTGCTAGGGTAGGATTCCCTTTGCCTTGTTCAAATGCCATTAAGATGCGAGGCGAAATGTCAAAGCGTTTAGCAAATTCACGTTGTGAAAGGCCGAGCATACGGCGAAATTTTTTAACGGCTTCCCTTGGGGTTAGAGTTCCTTGATCAACTTCTTGGTAGAACTCTGTCCTAAGTTCATTCCTTGTTTTTTTTTTCATCGTAGAAACCTCGAAATAGCCGCAAGTAGGAACTCTCGATCTTGTCGGGTCCCCTCAATAAAATGACTGGTGATGTGCGTATCTTTTAGTAGTGCATCTAAATTTTTCACGGAGTCATAGAATATTTTCGTTGCTACTCTAAAAGAATGAGTATCAACTAGGTTTTTTCGTTCCAAGACTTCTGCTATTTCAAAGGGGTCAGCATCTACTTGAAAATTCCAGCGTGTATTTCGAACAATGGATTCACTATCGAATTTCATAGGAGCAAAATCGTAGAGAGGAGCTAATGAAACCAAATCATTGTGTTTAATTAGAGATGAATTTCGACCATGATTATCTGTATTACCCATCATGATATTTAGAAAATCACGAAATACATATTCTATTGCATCTTCTTGAGGTGTTGAGCTAAATTTTTGTATTGCATCCAGATAGGTTTCGTGACGTAAGCGGCTACCAAATTCTGTGGAACCTACGAGAGAATAGAAACTCTCCAAGCCCCAATAGTTGATCTCCAATGCTCCTACTTTGCGATCAAATCGTGGAACAAATAAACAATTTTTTTCCCAATTTGTTAGTCGATCAACTTTTAAACCAACCTTCTTTGCAATCTTCAGGTATTTGCTTTCTGTCTCTAAAATTAATCTATCTTGATGTTCATATCCTCTCGGGTATTTCACAAGCCAGCATTCTTTAGTCTCTGTATCTTGAAGAGCTCCATCCGCATGGAAGAGTCCTCGATGGTCTTCTCTGAGTAAAAATTTGGGGGCTGCTCCACCAGCTCCAGTTGTTCCAGCAACGGGAGCACCATTCTCAATCATGTATTCAAGAAAATTTGCTCCTTTTTGCAAGATTTCTTCACGTGTGAATCCTGAGTGGCTAGTAGGTATGTTTTCTAAATGCTTTGAATTTAATATTCGCACATTGCCAGGAGGATTGAGGCAAGCTGTTTTCAATATCTTCCAGTAATTTTCAGCTGTATCAGCGATCTTATAATGCTCGACAATATATTTTAAAGCAGCTCCTTGCGGGAAGAGGTCCAACAGAAAGCTAGGCCAGGATGAGCAGTTTTTTTGTTCAAAATTGATGGGAAAGAGACATGACACAGCTCTAGATCCAGACTTTTCTTTGTATTGAAGAGCATAATCGATGTCGTACTCAAAGCGTGTTTCTGCATTCGCTCCATCTTTTTCAGATCCAGTAAGTAAAACTTCAGCAGCAGTTTCCCAGGTCTTTGCTGTCCTAACCTGAATCGTTATTTTTCGAGAATCTTCTGGCATTGAATCACTTTAGTGGGTTAAAATATAAGAAAAATTCAAAAATCTACCCACTTTAATGGGTATATATGAGTTTACTCGAAAAAATTCAAAACACCAAGAGCTCATCATGTCAATATTGTTCTATGCGATTGAATTGATAAATATGGCTAGCTTAGGCGTGTCTTTAGCAAGCGTAGTTCTAAAAAGTAGATCGAAGCACACAGGAAGCGGACATAGCGAATCCTAGGATTTCCTAGTCAGCTATTATGACGGAAGAGTTGTTCGCTTCTTCGCTTCCAAAGAACTCATCACTAGCATAAGCGTCTTCTTCGCTAGAAGAATAGGTTGTTGTATTTTCAGAGCTGCCTTCATCGCTAGAAATGTAGACTGTTAGGTTGCCAGAGGCATCTTCTTCGCTAGAGATGTAAACCGTGCTGTTTTCAGGGCTGTCATTTTCATTTGATTCGTAGACGGGATAGCTACTAGTGTAGTTTTGTTGGACACTGGGGTTCGTGTAGTACGCATAGTCTGAACTGCTGTGGTATGCGTAGTCCGAACTGCGACGAATTGGTTCTTCGGAAACATTACGCATATCGGAGATTCTTTCACCAGCTGTCGAATTATGAACAACTCTAATGTGACGATGGCGGACACGTTTGGAGCTGTTGAGCATGTCAGTGGAATTTGATTCGTCTGTTGTATTGAATTCAGTACTGATCTGCGAAATGTTTTGTTGATCCGGATGAGAGTCGAGCACTGCTGGAGTTGGTGCAGAGGTTGTTGGTCTTGGCATAAAGAGTTGTGCAAATCTTCCTCCGCGACCAAAGTTGGATTGGAAAAATGCAACAAATTGATCCATGCCAAGATTGAAATCAGCATATGGATCGGGTGTTTTTGTTGGTTCATCTTGTTGTGAGACTTGAGAATGATTCGTTCTTGAATGTTTGTGGTGCTTAGATCTTGTTGAATTTCTAGTGTTTGTTGCGTTAGGTTCCGCTTTTGCTAAGAGAACGCGAGCAAGTCTTTTGTCTATTTTTTGAACCGTGCTTATTTCTGCGTAGCTAATACCTGCACAAAACTGTGTTCCAAAATATGCTGCCACTAATGCTGATTTGATCCCGCCTAATTTCATAGATTCTCCGATCCAATATAAAGATGAGAAATTTGAAAAATCATTGCGATCATTTTATATAGGGGGATTTAGATGATGAAACGATGAGGCGTTCTCACAAAAAAAAGTGCGGCAAATTCTGTAAGCAATGTGGTTCTATCTATATTCCCAAGTAGGTGGTGCCAAAATTGCGGCGAGGGGAGATGTCAATTTTGTATCTCTAGGAGGGCTTGAAGGGTTTGATCGAGAATGCTGACAAAGTTCTGAGCAATTTTCTTCTCATCCTCAGATGACCACGTATGTTGGGTCCCTTCTGCTTCAATTGCTTCGCAAATTTCTGCCAGGCGCATTGCGCCAATAACCAAGCAGGAACTTTTGAATTTATGCGCGAGACGTGCGGCTTCACCAAAATTATGTTTAGCCATGAAGTCACAAATCTCTTCAACTTGTTGCTTAGACTCTCGAACAAATCGCGTGGATTGTTTTTCAAAAAGACTGCCTTGTCCAGGTAGTGATAATTGGCGCAATCTATCTATGGCTGTTATATCCAGTAGGACACTTTCCTGAGATGCTAAATTTGCTTGGGGTGTTGGTTTTTCGGAGTCCTGCTGATCTAGTTCATCTTTTGGTGGTTCAAATTCAATGCTATTCGTCCATTTTTGTAATACAGTTTGCAGATCCTCTATTTTAACGGGTTTTGATAAGTAGTCATCCATACCTACTTTTATGCAACGTTCGCGATCTCCTAGTATCGCATTTGCAGTCATTGCAATAATTGGGATGCGACTTTTTCCATCTTCAAAAGCTCGTATTTTTTCGGTTGCTTCAAAACCATCCATATTGGGCATTTGGCAGTCCATGAGGATCAGTTGAACTTCACCTTTTTGGAATTCTTCGAGGGCTTCGCGACCATCATTTACGATCCAATAGTCATGTCCCATAATCTGTAGCATTGAAGATACAACATCTTGGTTAATATTGTTATCTTCTGCAACAAGTATACGAAGACGTTTTTGCTTTTCCAAGTCTATTTGATTCTTAGGATTAAATGAAGTCTCTGAAGATGTTCCGAAAAGAATCTTTTCAATAGCTCTAAAGATTTCCCGGAGTAGAAGAGGCTTCGTCAGGTATTCTTCACATTTAAAATTCTTAAAAATTTGTGGCTGAGCAGAACCAGCCTGGATCGAATCCGTAATTACGATAGCTTTTATAAATTCAGATTCGGATATGCTTTTTTGATCTTCTGCTAAAGTTTCATCTTCATTAGTAGTAATATTGTCAATTACTGCAAATGAAATCGGTGTGCCTCGGTCTTTTGCTGCTTGAATACTCTCATTTAGGCTGTTTGGATCCCCACATTCTATGGCAATGATTCCCCATTGCTGCAGCTGCTCTCGCATGTATTCACTGACTAAAGGTTCCTTGAGACAAACCTGAGCATAGAATGTTTTTCCAGGTGAGGAAAAGCGTATGCGGGGCTCTTCCCATTGGGTTTCTGATTTGCCCACTTCAATATTGACAATAAATCGACTACCACGACCAACTTGGCTAGATACGAGAATGCTTCCATTCATCATTTCTACAAGTTTTTTAGTAATAGCTAGCCCTAGGCCTGTGCCTCCATACTTGCGAGATGATGAAGTGTCTGCTTGAACAAATGGTCTAAAGATCTTGTTGAGTGCAGCGGGTGACATGCCTATCCCACTATCTACAATTTGAAAAGATAATCGATAGTGACCTGATGGAGTGAGCACACTATCCGTTGTTACGGATATTTCACCTTTCTCAGTGAACTTTACAGCATTACCAATTAGGTTGATGAAGATCTGTCTGATGCGTGATGTATCCGACCTAACAAATCTTGGTGTCAGATTTGTGAAATTGATATGCAGTTCGATGCCTTTTTTGGAGAGTGATTCCGAAAAAATCGACGAAACTTCGTCAAACAGACTCCAAAGGTCCGTGTCGATCGTTTCAAGATGGAGTTCATTCGCTTCGATCTTGGAGAAATCAAGAATGTCATTAACCAAGGCAAGAAGATGATCCCCAGATGTTTTGATACGTTGTAGGTGATGCTCTTGGTCAGGCTTGAGTTGTGTCGTGAGCATCACGCTACTCATGCCTATGATGCCATTGAGTGGAGTTCGAATTTCATGACTCATATTCGCTAGAAATTGACTTTTTGCGCGATTTGCAGACTCTGCTGCATCTTTTGCTATTCTTAAAGAATCTTCAACTTTGCGTCGATGTTCAACTTCAGCTAACATGCTCTGGTTGACAGTCTCTAGCTCTTTGTTTTTGTTTTTTATAATTTCTGCAGACTTTTGACTGCTTTCCGTAGCGCGACGCTCAGACTGTACCAACATTAAAAAATCAAAAATCGGATCATATGCGGAAAAATCACTGAAGTTCAGTCCCAACTTTAGAACCACTTTAGTATCAATAAAAAATGGAGAAATTAGAAGTAGAAATAGTGACTCTGTTTCGTTAACATGAGTTCTAATGATCTGTCCTTTAAACATCAACTCTTTGTTTTTAAGCTGAAGCGAGATAGCCTGTCTTTCTAAATTGGAAAATGGAAGTTTAGAGAAATCTCCCTGAGGGCTTATAAGATTGAATAAAGGGCGAACATTTCCACCAATGATGGAAGGATCACTAATCTTTTGGAATGATTTTCCAGCTACATGGATTTGTCCAGTCTCATCAAAAATAATTGCAAATGGAAATGCGAGTTCAAGTTGGTCTTTTTCCAATTTGATAATCATAAATCACCCCTTAATGGTGATTGTAAAGCGATCAAAATTTTCCCCTGCACGTTTTGGTATTTGCGCTACGGTAGCGACTGCATTGAATTTTTTTATAAGACCTTCCAGGAGTCCAGATACCATGGGAGCCAATCCCAATCTTGTAGAATGGTATTCTATTTCAATCAGATCATCGGATGGACAGGTGACTACAAATCGAGGGGGCTTTAGATCGGGCATCATGGCGCCCATGCGGCCATGCATGGAGTTTAAATTTTTGATGCAAGTCTTAAGATCATGTCCAAAAAGATCCATGAGATCACCGTAGCCCTCCTGTGCTGTGAACAATACCCAATATTCACCAAATGCTTTTAGAATTGCCTCTGCAGGTAAGTTGAGAATCTTCGATGCAGCCCCGACTAAATCATAGGTTATACTGTCATCATAGGTTTTCATTCCTTCGAAATCACTAATTTGAAGCTTTGCCTCTTTGCGAATTTTATCCCATGAATCTTTTCCGAATTTATTTAAAACGAGGTCTTTAACAGCTTTGTTCACTAGGCCGTACATACTATCTCCGTATAGTTCGCGTTATTCGACGAGTTTTTGTCCTTTGATGGTAAGAGATCGGATCTTCTCAGTAGTCTGCTCGGAAAGACCAATAAAAGTTGCAGTCACTTTAAAGTTCGGATTTTCTTTTTCACATTTAGAAGTTTTGCAGGAAAATATTTGGAGATCTTTACTCATTTTTGCGAGATGAGGGATCTCAAGGTCAAAGTCTACTCCTGGTTTAAATGGGAATCCTGTCGTTAAAACGACGTCAACTTCAGATATTTCAACAATATGCACTTCAATTTCTATAGGCATTCCAACAAGCTTCCCAGACATGGAAGCCTGCAGTCTGACAAACTCTTTTTTTGTTGAGGTGTTGCGACCGAGCATGGCGTTGATCTTGCTGACAAATACTACAGGATCTATTGGCTTTACAATGTAGTCAGCAGCTCCTGCTTTTAGGCCTTTGATTACATCCTCGCGATTGCGCTTGCCTGTTAAAAAGCATGCTTTGGCTTCGGGGTGCAAGGCTCGAATTTCTTTTAGCAAGTCAAAACCATTGATATCATCGAGTGCTACATCCAAAACATAGATTGCAAATCCACCGTTTTGCAGACGGATTGCCTGAATAGCTTCTGCACCTGAACTAGCTTGAGTTACTGTAAATCCTGCATTATGAAGCACAGCGACAACAAGATCTCGCATGTCTTCGACATCATCGACAACAAGAATGCGTTCTCCCAAGATATGCTCCTGAATTTAGTATCTTCTGATCCATATAGCATATCATGCGTTGATGAAATTTAGATCGGTACTAAACTCATTGAAATGTTTTGAGTTATTTCAAGTATTTGGTGAACCCATTTTCCAATTTTGGGGGGCAAAGATTGCCTCTTCAATCAGAAAAATCTATCCATAGATGAATTTCTAACGAAGTGAACTGGTTCGTTTAAAATTACGTAAGAAGATGCGGAAGGGGAGGAGCATTGTGAGATCAACTGCAATTTTGACTGCAGTATCTCCGATCGCAAGGCTGAAAATTGGGAATCCTTCACCAATAAATGCAAGATTCCAAAAAATAGTGGCATCGATGAGTGAAGCCAATACCGAAGAGACAAGGGGGGCTTGCCACCAGCTTCCTTGTCTTAGCTTGTTGAATACAAAAATATCAAGCATTTGAGAAACTAAAAAAGCAGTTAGTGAAGCCACAGCAATTTTTGGAGTAGATATCCATATTGAGAGGATAGCAGCAACAATAAACCCAACATAAACAACTTTTCTTGCAGCCTTTGGGCCATAAAAACGATTGCTAAGCTCGGTCACTAAAAAGGAGATGGGATAAGGAAAGGCCCCCCAAGTGAGCCAATCATTGATCGGGTATAGAACAAGAAAATTAGATGCAGCGACAATAAGAGTCATTGCAACGCATGCGATTCGAATATTAAACAACATATATAAGTATTACCTAATAAGCTTTCTTTGCAGCGGAATATCATTCTTTGAGCTGATATCAAAGCTGAGGAAAGATACAAGCAAGTTGATGCCACAAATGAGTGGAAATGCGGCTAGCATGACTGTACCGGCTGTAGCTGGTACTCCACTTTGAATGCTGGTATACCATTTTAGACCACCAAAGATACAACTAAAAATTACGAGTATCAGTCCTCCAATCAGAGAAATGCTTCCCGTATTGAAGTCTCGAAGAAAGTAATTGTAAATAATTCTTTTAATGAGATTTCTAGAATTCTTGATTAAGAAATTGACTAGCTCGCGAGACACTACTAACGAGCTGATTTCATCGGCATACTTAGCTGTCATTGGAACATCGGCGATGACGACTCCCAAAAGATTTAGATGAAAAAGTAAGTCGGATTCAAAGAAATATCTTTCATCGATTCTATCAAAGTCGAGGAGAGTCGCTACGCCTCCATGTATGGCAAAAAAGCCATTCGTTGGATCAAAAATATGCCAATATCCTGAAGATAACTTGGTGAAAAAGGAGAGGCATAGATTTCCGAAGGTTCGAATATAAGGCATAGTGGAGATATTCAAATTGTAAAAGCGATTGCCTTTGGCATAGTCTGCATCAGTACATACAATTGGATGGATCAGGCTTGGTATAAGTTTGGGATCGATTTGTCCATCACCATCAACCTTGACAATTATGCCTGCTTTATCGCTAAGAGCAGCTTTGATGCCACTCATGGTTGCTCCACCTACGCCTTTATTCTTAGAATGAGTTAGAACACGAACGCGATCATCTTTACAATGCTCTTGAACGTATGCTCCACTATGCTGTGGACACTCATCATCAATAACATAAATCGTTGAAACTTCGGGCCCGATGCGATTGAGCACATCCAAGATTTGGTTTTTTACCCTATAGCAGGGAATAACAACAGCAATTTTAGATTTTTTTTGCACAAATGACCTTGGTCAAACAATTTTGATTCTTTGGCAATGGTCTAGTTCCCATTATATGGGAAAGACTCTTGCTGCAATTTGATTGTCTTAATAAAAAATGAGATATTTTTATAAGATATATGAACATAGATTTTTAATTTTAGGACGGTATAGAACCTATGATGGGCAAGAAAAAATGGCCTATTTTGAATTTGACGTTGTTTTCCATGCTGTTTTTTTAGTTTTTTTGACTTATTCAAATCATTTTTATAATTCTTTCCATTTTGATGACAAACATACCATAACAGATAATCTTAGTATTCAAAACTTTAGTAGGTGGCCTGAGTTTTTCAGTGATCCTCGGACCTTTAGTAGCTATGCTCCAAACCTCTCTTACAGGCCTTTGGTGACTTTGAGTTTGGTTATAGACTATGCCTTAGGTGGTGGTTACTATCCTCAGTATTTTCATTTATCAAATTTCTTTTGGTTTTTGGTTCAGATCGTAGTGATGTATTTTCTTTTTTTAAGAATTTACACTTTGCAAGGTTTAAGAGATCAACATTTGTTTACTGTGAGTTTTTTTTCGACCTGTGCATTTTCTTTTTTAACATCACACGCTGAGACCATAAATTACATTATTTCACGTTCAGATCTGTACTCAACTTTAGGTGTGGTTGCAGGTCTCACATTGTTTGCATATCGAGATTCCTCCATTCTAAGAAAAATCCCATATTTTTACCTCGTTCCGCTTGTCTTGGGCCTGCTTTCAAAGCCGACGGCTCTGATGTTTGCTCCGATTCAGATCGCCTACATGTACTGCATCGAAGGCGAAAGAAGTATTGCAAATATTTTTAAAAAAAGTCTACCAAGTCTATTGCTAGTCATCGGTCTCGGATATTTTGTCCACTATATGGATCCTCAAGTTTCGTACTTTTCGCAACAAGCCCCTTGGTGGTATCGCCTAACTCAGCCTTTTGTTTTGCTGCGCTACTTTAGTCTCTATTTTTTGCCAATAGGTCTTTCTGCAGATACGGATATGCGACCTTTCCATCAATGGAGTGATCTAAGAATATATGTAGGTGTGGGATTTCTACTTTTTATGTTTTTATTCAGCTTCTACGCTTTGCGAAAAAAGACAACCCGTCCCTTGGCTTTCGGTTTTCTTTGGTTTCTACTGGCATCGTTTCCAACATCATGGATACCTTTATCTGAAGTTACAAATGATCATCGGATGTTTTTTCCATTTGTTGGACTTCATATCAGTGTCTGCTGGTCTGTGTATTTATTCTTCAAATTTTGTATGCAGCACTTTAGAAAGTCTTATGTGCAAGTATTCTTCTCTATAGCAATCTCTTTGTTCTGTATCTTGAATGCATATGGTGTCTATGAGCGTAATAAGGTTTGGTTTAGTGAAGAAAGTTTGTGGCTAGATGTGACTCAAAAAAGTCCCAACAACGCTCGGGGCCTTATGAATTTCGGAATCGCTTTGATAGAGGATAAGCGCTATCAGGAAGCTGAAGTGTTATTTAAAAGAGCTTTGCAATTGTTGCCTTCCTGCGATCTTTTGTATACCAATTTAGGCATCGTTTACGCAGCACTTCATAAAAATGAAGAGGCTGAGCAGTATTTCAAAAGTGCTTTTCAATATGATACCCAAGTAGCTGATGTGCGCTTTTTTATGCGGATTGGCTCATGACTCAGGACCGTTTTACAGAGGCTCGTGGGCTTTTGGAGGAAGCCCATAATATAGCTCCATCGGATTTTAAGGTCTTACAAAAGCTTATGCTGCTCTATTTTCAGACATGGGACTATATCAAGCTTGAGGCATTAGCGTTAGATAGTCTGCGTTTGATTCCTGATGATCCGCTTTCCAAACTGTATTTGCAAAAGGCTCGTGAGTTTGAAGACATTTTGAATACACAAATTCTTCCTGTGTTTCAAAGATCCGATGATTATGTTGACTTGAGTTTGAGATTCTTTAATGCAAAAGCATATAAGTTAGCGATTCGAGCTGGTCAAGAGGCACTTCGTCTGGATCCTAATAATCCTCTTGTATTTAATAATATTTGCTCTTCACATTACCAACTCGGGATGTACTCTCAAGCGATCGAGGCTTGCGAAAAAGCGTTGTTGCTAAAGCCGGATTGGCCACTTGCAAAGAATAACTTACGTCTAGCTCGTTACAAGCAAAATTTGTGATGTTATTGATCCCTGCTTTAATAACTTCACTGCTCGTCACCCCGAGCGCAGCCGAGGGGTCGCTTGCTTAGCCAATTTGTAAGATGAGATTAGTTATGCAGGGATCAATAATTTGTAAGATGAGATTAGCTATGCATGGATCAACAGCTACGTGGATCGATAA
>CAZWOL010000073.1:0-11845 GCA_964635325.1 uncultured Pseudobdellovibrionaceae bacterium | reverse complement strand
CTTGTGATTAAGAAGGGCTTTTATTCACAAGCCTATCTCATCTCGCAGAAAATGAAGTTTAAAGGTTCATTCCTAGTTCCGCTTAGTGCTTTGATGTTTGCAATTGTCTCTACAGATCCACATATTGAACAAATTTACAAAAAGCTGCGAGAAGATGGGATTTCGCCCGCTCTGGCAATTGAAATTATGGCTAAGGACTATCCCTTTGGGGCTCAAGCCAAAGAATAGGAGCATTTTATGCGTTTATCTATTGTCGCGTTTCTATTGATGAGCTTTAACGTAAAAGCTGAAATTATCGGTACCTACTACGGTCAAACTCTTGTCCGACCATTCGGATATATGTCACCAAGGCCCCCAACCCACGCAAATCAAGTTGATCTTGGAGATATTAAAATTCAGTTTAGTGCACGCCAAGTTTGCGGATATACCGACTGGTCTACCGCGGTTGTCGGACTGCCAAAACAGATACTATCTGGAAAATATTGGAACGACGTGGGACAAGAACTCAAACGAAAAGCAATAGATTCGGTCCTGGCAATCAGTGGCGCGCTACCCTCAATGCTTGCATGTTCTGCAAGTCCGACTTTTTGCGCAATTCTTAATCGTGCTGAGGCATTAGCGCAAGCCAACCTCAAGTTTACCTTTGATAGCTGTCAGATGCTTGAAGGACTGTCGGATACAACCAAATCTCATTTTGGGCCCCTTGCAAGTTGCGTAAAAGCGAAAGTGCAAGCAGGAAAAAACCAATCCCAGGCACTTGATATTTGTTCTGTGGGTAACCATGATCCTGATGGAGTGTCATCAAAAGAGAAGATCAAAGAAGCTGAAAAAGGTTCAAGAGATCCTTACAAGAGTGAGAAGCTAACGGAACGGATTTGTCAGGAACGTACCAGCTCACGCTATCGTTCTTCTTCCCACGCTTACACTGTAACAGAACATAGTTGTGCCTGGATTAAAAGCTTTCTTCCCGGAATTAGTGTGGAGGCAAGCGCGAAATTCAGACATGGTGGTACCTTCTCAAATTCTCCTGCTGAGGAGACCTACGATAATACCAGCGAAAAAGTATCTATTTTTATCGTTCAACTTCTTAATCTGATGCACGATATCCGATATGGCAAAGGAGACTTTTCAGGGCGTGGACCGCAGCCACGACATCTGGTAATCACTCATGAAAAAGTAAAAAAACTCCTTGGACAAAGATCGGATGGAAAATTACTTGGAGTTTGCTATGAGAGCGATGGATCTAGTTGTGAAAATGATATCTCTAAGCTGCCACCAATATACAAGTTCTCGGGAGGAAAAGCCTTACCCGGACTTTTAGTATCACCGGCAACCTTGTATGAAATTGTAGAGATTGTACCCAAGGATTCAAAACCATCTGACGAATATAAGAAAGATATGTCTCGTATTGCTCTAGCTATTGAGCCGCTCGTCCGTTCTGTTTCCTACACCACAACGCAAGATGTTCTCAAAGACTCGATGGCTCGACTTCGCAGAACCTGCAACGATCCTGACTTCCAAAGTCAACCTGCTCAAGAAGATTGTCGTTCGAGACTTGAAAACCTCAAACAAGATCAAGACAATCTGAAATCTCGTAACGAAAGCGATCGTGAACATTTACTTGCTCAAATCCAGTTTTATGGGGAAGTTGCCAAGCTTAAAGGGGCCCAAGTCAAGTTTGATGAAAGAAATGGGCAGAAAACTTTTAGTCAATTTGCCAACCCTCAAGAAGTGAAGTGACGTCATGAATGGATACAAAATTGTTCACGAAACATGGTTGACGAGATTTGTCGCATCATATGGAGATAAAGCTCTTCAGGTCATTTCAAATGAGATTTATGGATCTGGAATTTTTAAATTATCCCTTCTTTCGTGTGCAACACTTTCCCTTCTTTCGATCGCATGGTCTCTTCAATTCAAGCAGTTTTCTAAGAAAGGACTTTTCTTTTTCATAGCATTTACACTTCTCTATCCTGCAAATGGTCGACCTATTGGATACATAACGGTCAACGCTTTCGGACAAGCAGTTTCTGGAATTTTCGAATCTGCAATTAATCGTATTGTGTCGAATGCAGGAACAGTTTCGGAGAGCTCAAATTTGCCTCCAGGTATGGTTCTTGAAATGGTAACCAATGCTGCAACAACCAAAATTGAGAATCCTGAAACTCGAGCGCTCATTTACGGCTTTGTCGTCAACTGCCTACCGAATGCACTTACTAAATCGGGGGATAGAGCCAGCTTTGACGATCTTTTTGACTTCGAGTCAACATTCAAGACCGATGGTTCCACGGGAGAGAAAATTCTGTCTTTCAAAGAAAGAAGGCTCGACGAGAGGGCTCTTCAAAATGATAGCGCCTACGCAAATTTCCGCGAAGGGAAGAATTGCTTTCAAGGTCTGTCAGATATGAGAACCTCTTTAGCTCATGAACTCGGAGATAAACCGAATAATTTGACTGATCGCGTCATTGGTGGGTCACGCGAGAGAAGCGAAGAAGTCACAACGGAAAAATGGTTTAGAAACTGGGAGAAATCCAGCTCGCCTTTTCAAAATTTAGCAATGAATTTGAAAATGGCACATGCTGCAAGTTATGAAAAATCCAAAATTATCTCAGAGCATGGCTGGGATCTTAACGATCTTTCAGGCAGCTGGTGGCAAGGCACTCAAACTGACGCCAGTTTGAGAGAAATGGTCATCGGAATCGATAGTTTTTCGGCTGAAGCTGGATATCGCTTGTCGGATGCAAAAAATCTTGTATCTAACCTTACAGATTCAAGGTGGTCATTTACCTTAGGAGCTGCAATAAAAGACCTGAAAGAACGCATAGAGTTAGTACCCTACTACGTTGCGACCATTCAGCTCTTGCTAAAAATTTTGTGTCCTATCTTCTTGCTAACGTTACTATTCCAAACCTTACGATTTTTCTTTATGTGGAGCGGAGCATGGATAGCGTCTTTGCTGTTTCCTGCGATCATTAGTGCTTCTAGAGCCATTCATAATTCAATCATTCTCTCCAAACTGGGAATTGAGAGCTTAACATCGACAAATGGCAACAACGCACTAGCTCACGGGGTGGATATTTCACAGGCAAAAGAACTGCTCAGTGACTTTGTTCCTCTTGCCTATGCGATGGTTGAACAGGAATTAAAAGTGATCCAAGTCTTATCAGGCGCCATTCTTTTAGGATCTTGGGTCGCTGGTGGTGGTGCCAATGGTTTTGTATCTTGGATATCCAATAGCATTCAGGGAACCCTGACAAGTAGCGCCACTGGAAAAATTGCAACGGCTGTTGGGGGTACGCCAGTTGGCCGAAATCTGGCAGTTGGAGCTGCTGTTGGGGGACCTGTTTTAGCCGCGGGCTCCGCAGCATTCGCTGTTGTAAATCAACTTAGACAGAATCCAGAAGTGCCTAAGCACTTCAGTCAAATGTTTACGAAAAGGAATGAATCATGAAAAACATAAAACTTCTTGTTTTTCTGCTTTTCAGTCAAACCTCACTAGCTTTTGACCAGAAAGATCTTGAGGATATACTGGCAGTCGAAGACTTGAAGGCTCTACAACAAATTGTAGTTAGCACTACGGCATCGTGTCTCGATAAAATTGTTACTAACCCTGCAGATATTGCTTTTGCTAAGCAAGAACTACTGGAAGTAGCTCGAGGCTTAGCTGAGGTTATTAGTGAGTCTCTCCTCACGTTAGCACTAAAGAAAGATTATCCAACGGCCTGTCATGTTCTTTCACAGGGCCTTCTAAAAAATATCGAGGCAAGTCAGAACTCTCGCTCAATCTGTATCCTCAAGGACCCAGTCTTTGGAGGTTGCCTTTACAGACAAGAACAACAATATCCCGTATTCAGTTATTACTGGCCAAAATACTTTATTGAAGTTTCTCAAAAAGGAAATGATCCGTTTCCAGCTTTTGCAGATGGGAATAAGCTTTACGCAGCTAATCGCAAGCTTGCCAATGACCTAGCAGGATTTGTTGACCTTAAGGGTCCTTACGAACTCGCAGGAATGGTTGTACTTGGTGCTCCCCTGGTTCGAGCTGGAACTTCTGCAGTAATGGGACAGGGATTTGATTTAAGCACAACGAAAGATGAAGTCGAAAAAAGTGTTGCCACAGCGGTCCTCACTCCATTTGAAAAACTACGCATCAGAGCCAATCAAACTCCTGACCAAAGTAGTTACGAGGCTAATGTCTGGCCAGTCGGTCTTTCAGCAACAATAGCTCAAAAACTAACTGTCTGTGCAGAAGGTGGATTTAAATGGGCAATACCTGGGGTGCCCATGACATGCCCCATAGCTATGAGCAAAGACGCTTGGGCATATTGGGATTCGGGAATGATTGACTACATCAACCCCAGTGCAATTCGAGGAATAGCAGCCTCTACTAATCCCGTTGCGTGTATTGGAGATAATCTGGCTAGCGTAGCTTTCGACGAGTATGGTGCAAAAGAAAGCACAGGAACTAGAGAAGGAGCCTCGGACAAAGATAAAAAGACCAGCATGCTCTCAAATCTTCCTTCGAGTTTCCGGGGTATGGGCATGTGCTCCTTTCCTATTTTAGGAAAGGCGGAAGCAATGGCAAACCAGATGTTAAAAGGTGCTGATTCATTTAAGGGGCCTTGGTGTTCACTTTGGGGTCCGGTCGTTCCACGCATGTCTACTCATGTGCAAAACACTGATTTCGCATTTGCAGCCGCAGCTTTGAAGTTCAAGCTATTTGCTCACGACATGTTTGGTATCCCTCGCGGAGCGCAAGAGCGTTGGTCTCTTGCTTATCCTTGGGAAGAGCATGCTTCGGAAGCGTTTACCGACAGTTTTAGTACTTTGAAAGGTGTTCTCGAAAAAGCAGGCATTAAGAGTATTTCTTCAGAATATGCGAAGGGCTCCGGAAGTGGGAGATCACTGATGCTCATGCCCCCCGGAGATCCGCGAATGCTCGATGTATTTAGTACAACACAACTTGCGAGGGATTCAAAGAACTTCGCACGTGAAGTGATCTACCTCGCTGCTATGAATGCTACTGCATCCGAGGTCGAAAAACAGACTATGAACGCCTTTATCCGCGAAGGCGGTCATCAAGTTACGAGCCCTGATAAAGTTTTGAATCAATACCGCCGTGACGCTCAGGCAGCTATTGATGCTACGGCGAGAGAAAAAGGTGAACCAGTTTATGTAAAACGAATTTACTGCCATGTAAAGGGCGAAAAACATGGGCTTTTTAGCCGAGATGAAACTAGTTTTGACGTCCCTAGGTACGGAGTAGACAGGTTCGAACGAGCAGGAAACCCCAGCCAGTGCCACAATGTTCGCGGCGGAAGCTGCATTGACCGTCATCCGATCAGCGGAAAATGTAGGAGGCCTGAGAGCGTTTTCTACGTGTCTTTAGAAAAATGGGAGCTCAGCCATTACCGCAAGGTACAAAACCCTAGAAGGTACATTGTAGACGCTCCTGAATGCACATTTGAGCAGTTTCGTACCCCTAGCATTCACCACCATCACTACACCTGCAAAGAACGACTACGCGAGATAGGTCGTGAAGATACCAGGGACCATATTGTGCTTCCAAACCCCTATGATCCAGAAGCGACTTTAGCTCAAGGAGTAAAACCTGGCCCAGAATCAACTTCCGCAGGACGAGAGGTTGCTGCTGCTGCAAGGATATCCACTTGGGTCGGAGGGGAAATCGCTAGAGCCAAATATGAAGATATTTCGGGAAAAAGTCTCTTGCCTGGGAAAAAGCGCGTTTACACCATTTTTGAAAAAATTAAATGCGAACCAAAAACACCGGAAGGTCGTCCAATCTTTAAGAAAAAGGTTCCTGGCGGTTGGTATTGGAGCAGCTGTATGGATGCGGTGAAGCTCGAAGTTCGAAAGTATTTCCAAACCAAACTGTTACGACGTGTTTGCGATAAGATTTTAAGCCAAAAGCTTGGAGAACCCTTTAAATAGGCAGGAGTAGCATGAGTTTTGACACCACAAGACCTCCAACTCCCGACGAGATGCTCGCTGAGAAGGGGTTTTTAACTAATTTCTGGAAGCGCATTTTCCTCGAAGCCCAGCGACTCAATGCTAGCGATATCCATATTGAATCCCTCAAGAGTGGTCTGCAAGTTCGACTGCGGATCAAAGGTTCGCTCATTTCCCCTTTTGAGATCATCACCGATCGCTCAGAAATGGTGCAGTTTGTCGACAAATTCAAAGAAATCTCTGGACTCGATACGTCGAACAAAAAAGTTCTCCAAGACAGTTCATTTAGCCTCGATTTGACATCTTCGACTTATAGGGTAAGTCTTTCTCCTGGTTTCCAATATGGCGAGTGCGTGGTACTCCGCATCATCAATAACGATGAATTGCCCTCTCTCGATAAAATGATTCTTCCTACAGCCGCCAAAGATGACATGCGATGGGCATTAGGTCAAAAACAGGGTCTCTTTCTTGTTACAGGCCCCACGGGTTCAGGAAAAAGCACAACTCTACAGGCTTGCATTGCCGCAATGAATTATCAGGATAAAAAGATCATTTCGATTGAAAACCCTCCTGAGCGAATACTCCCTGGAGTCGTTCATGAATGCATCACTGGTAGATTTGGTTGGAAAGAGGCGATCAAAGGAGCAATGCGTGAAGACCCGGATGTAATTCTTGTTGGCGAAATTAGAGATCAGGAAAGTGCAAAACTTGCTGTAGAAGCGTCACAAACAGGCCATCTCGTGCTCTCAACACTTCACACCAATAATGTCCCATCCACCGTTACCAGACTTTTAACTTTAGGCATTGAAAAGCACTTAATCGCTGACGCTCTTTTATTCATCTCTGCCCAACGTTTACTGAAAGTGCTTTGTATTCATTGCAAACAGACCGATGGCCATCATTTTAAAAAAAGCCAATCTGGATGTATTGAATGCCAAGGAACAGGCTATTCCGGTCGTATTCCGATACTTGAATACTGCCTCACACCTGATTCCGATTTAGTTTTCAATTTTGATCATAAGCTGTTTAGCCGCATTCTACGTCAGGACCTAGAGAGTGAGACAAGAAGGCTTATCAACGAAGGATTTGTCGATCACCGCTTGCTTGAACCAGAGAATAGCCACCCTGCGATAGATAACGTTATACACATAAAACCGAGGGGGAATTTTTCGTGAGCAACTACGTCCGAGGACAAGAGACGTTTACTCAAAAAGTAAACAGCAGTATTAGAAATTTCATCGGCTTAATGTTTTTTTCCGTATCAATCACCGCGATATTTTTTTGTATTTTAATTTATGCAAGAGTTCCTTCCTCGATTTGGTTTGCCGAAAAATTTTTCCTTAAAGAAATGGTAGCTTACTTGAAGCGCAGTGGACCTATTCATTTGCCAAATGCGATCGATATTTTTACTCAACTTTCTCGAAAAAATTTTTCAGGTTCGCAACAAATTTTCTTTGAAACCATATACTGGTCGGTATCACTAGGCATTTTGGTATTTATAGCACTTTTTGTCTTCTTCATCGTGCGAGGCCGTGCGATACGAGATTCAGATTATCGTCGAGGATCAGTTCTTATTAGCCCTAAGGAATTTAACAGGGAGTATCGTCAATTAATTAGAAATGAAATCAATGAAATCAGGAAAGATAATAAAAAATCTCGAGGTTCGGACGCACCATCTTTTGCGAAATTTTGGGGTATACCTTTCATATGTAGTGCTCACAATATCCAAATTCCATCTTTTGTATTGTATCGACATTGCGCCATGATTGGAACAACTGGTGTTGGCAAATCTACCCTTATAAAGTGGTATCTGGAATACTGCAGAGAGAATGGGGAAAAGGTAATCATCCCAGACATCAATGGCGAATATGCCGCAGAGTTTTTCCGAGAAGGTGATACTATCTTGAGCCTATTCGACGTTAACACGGTGTATTGGGACTTTAAGTCTGAAAATATCGATCCTACCGAGTTCGCAAAGTTTCTTGTTCCTAGTGGTGATGAGCATGGAAAATTTTGGTGGAAAGGCGCAAGGCAAGTTGTCAGCCAACTTTTGGAGGCCTTTAAAAATCCAGAAGACCTTTGGGAAACTCTCAACAACGAAAAAAGTGATATTTCCGACAATCTTTCAGGTCTAGCACGTAAAATTGCTGGCAAGGAAGGAACAAGCCAGGCAGCTGGTATAACTGGAACAAGCTTATTGGATTTTGGTTTTCTGCGCTTCCTCAATAAATGGCCAGAAAGCAAGGGCAATAAAACGCCATTTTCGATTTTTGATTGGACTCAAAATAATTCTTCGAGCTGGATCTTTATCACCTTTAGTGATTCCGACAAGGAGATTATAAATCCACTCTTTAAACTATGGATTAATACAGCCATCACAGGACTTTTAAAACGGACGACTTGTGATATTCCTCTCAACATAATCATCGACGAACTCGCAACTCTTGGAAAAATTGAGCTTCTTCCAACGGCTCTCGAACGAGGACGTAAATACGGTGGAAAAGTCGTGCTTGGTTACCAAAGTGAAAACCAGCTATTGGATATCTACGGCAAGGACAGTGCAGGGTCCATTAAAGCAAACACCGGGAGTAAATTTATCTTTCGTTGCCCCGAGCCACATGAGGCCAAAGAACTATCTGATTTTTTAGGTAGGCAGGAGGTCATTGAGAAGAACCTTGGAACATCTTATGGGGCAAAAAATTCAAATGATCGAGAAAACATCAGTGAACGCGAATCTCTTCGTAACGTAGTACTTGATAGTGAAATCCGTGATTTGCCAGACGGGCATTTTTACCTGAAATCCTTGTCAATCAATCCCACTAGATCTAGGATCAAAAAGAAGAAGTGGCAACGCTGGTATGAAATAGATTTAAAAACACCCCCTCAAAATTTGTCAAAAAGCGATCCCATAACGGAGGATCTTCCTGATTCTTCTGAAAGGAAGCTTATGTTTTCAGAGTTCACAAGCGAAAACTCGCCCATTTGATAGTGTTTTAAAAAAGAACTTTTTGCGCCGCTTGCCGGCGTCAAAAAGTAAACAAGAACGACGTGTGAATTGTATTGACCCTAAGCTCGCATCGTTCGCGTTAGCCAAACTAAGCTCTATCCAACCTCTCTACGACGAAGATAGAAAGCGCTGAAAAATATATGTAGTAAGTAAGCATTGAGGAGCATAGCTGCAACGCGGATCCAAACAGAATAGCCAAGGTTTGTAGTCTTCGCAAACCCATCTCCGCTGCTTTCCATTGACTTTAATTCATCATCAATCTTTGCTAGAGATTCTCGATCCGCAATTATTTTCGCGTCGATATCCTCTCGTCGTGAAATATGGGTTTTTGGCAAGGCGTTAAAGGAATCTGAATGAGCCGCAATCGAGGCTAAGACTAATTCTCTTGCCTTAGTTAAACGTTCAAAGCGACCTGAGCTTTGAATCATATGTGTCGCTAATGATCCATGCATAAAGACACCCAGACCGACAATGCTTGTCATAAGCATTGTGAAAGCAATAACGCGATGTGTATTTTTTGTAAGCATAGCAAAGCAACACGCAGTAATCATCGGAATAAATTCAGAAAAAGCAGCGCTACTTATTGCTGAAAGAGGATTAGAATCAATCGCCGAAAAGAAGATGATGCCCTGATAAACAAGATATGATGTCAACGCGGTTATACATATCATTAAAAGCACCATTCCTGGCGTGGTACTCAAATGCCAAAGAGTTGACCAATCCAGGTGGGTAGATTGATTATGAATAGGTTTCTCTTCTGATGCTATTGGCCATCCCTGTCTCTCTACAGGCACTAACAGGTTCGATTCTAGAGCCATTAGACGCTGTTCTATTGCAGCATGTGTTCCCCCCTCTAGATGGGAAGGAGCGGTCCGATCCAGAGAATTGGACTGATTATGGGTGGGTTTCTCTTCCAAAACCTTCGGTTCTATCTGCCTCTCTTCAATCTTCAGCAGAATCGATTCTAGAGCCATTAGACGCTGTTCTATTGCCTCATGTTTGAGAACTAATTCATTAAAACCGTTCACCGTGGGGAAAGTTTTAACTCCGTCACCTTGACCCCCTATCATAGACTTAATCTCCGCTGAGAGTTCTTCTTCGCTAAGCCGGCGCGAAGCAAGGCTCAATATTTTCGTATTGGTGAACTTAGTCCGATGAAGTCTGATCAAAGCTTTGATTTCATCCGGCCATTTACCAATCTTCTGGTATCGCCCGACCATTTGATAGTGACACGAGTGCGCTTCTGCAATTTGTTTTTGAGAAAGACCCTCTGCCTGCAGACGCCATACCTCTTCTCCATACTTAATAGGGTCATTCCGTAAATATTGATATGTATTGCTATCACCCAATTCTGCTTGCGGATTAGTATAGGATGCTGACATCACACCACCTTGATATATATCATCAAATACATTTACCTAGGTTTCCGCTCTTTTTGCAAAAGACGCATCAAACATACTTTGGATTTTCTCTTTTATATATATAAGCCTTTTACAAAGTAGATTTGGATATTGCTCAAAAAAAAAACATTTATACATATCAGAAAAAACGTGCACATCCATTAATCTTCCTTTTTATTTTACTATACACATATCTTGTGTGCCAATATGTATCATATACATAAATAACTATTTTGATATATGTTCCCACAAATGTTTGATTCAAAGTAAATTTTTTCTTAACAAGGTAGACATCAAAATGTCTTGATGTCCTGATGTCTATCTACATATCTTGATGTCTAGACATTTTGATACTATGGTGAGAAATTTCCAATATAGTGATAAGCTCATAATGGCCACATGAAACTCTTAATCAGGATAAAGATATGATGAAGCTTCCTATAAAAATTTCTGCTGTTGCTCAAAAAGGCGGGGGAGGTAAATCGACAACCATCACGCAATTGGCAACTTGCTATTCATTGTTTGAACAAAAGGTTCTTGTCATAAATACAGATCTACATCAGGATTCTGTTGGCGATGTCCTCTCAAAAAGAGGAGATCCCAACATAACCTGTATTACCATCTCCAATAAGAATCTGAGAAATGAGCTGAAAAAAGGTTCATTACTGAGCAACTATGACGTCATTTTGATTGATGGCGAAGGCAATATGAATGAATTCAGTCGGGTAGCTCTAGAAGTAAGCGACTTTTTTATATTACCGATGAAACCAAGCCAATTTGATCTCAATTCTTACGCTCGATATATGGGTTCCGTGATCGATCCGGTTCTTGCAAGTAAAGATCTAAAAGGTGGTGTTCTTATTAATGAAGATCACAAAAAGGTTTCTACACGGGAAACTATAGAGGCGGTCAAAGCATTTGGGGTCCCCGTCTTCGATGCAACAATTCCCCACTCTGAATATATTTCCAAAGCTTCAGGAAAAGGTGTTTCTGTTGCGGAGTATCGTACTAATGATCCGATCGTCGAAGTGTACTTTAACTTTATCCAAGAATTGAATCGCTCTTGTGAATTTAAGATACAAAATTTTAAAATTTCAGAATTTAGAAAACGAGCAATCGTACAAAAAAATAAAATAGAAAGGGACAAACATGTCGGAAGACAAGGTAATCAAAAAAAGAACCAACACAATAGAGGTACCCGCTCCCAAACATGTGAACTTTGACAGCTCTGATTCAGTCGAAGTCACAAACGACGGGGTAAAAAGGAAGAAAAAAAGGCAGCCACAACAAAAGACCTTGCGTTTAGATGAAGACTTATTTCAGGCGGTTAAACTCGTTGCGAAATCCCTAGACATGACTGAACAAGACTTCATTGTGGCAGCCATTAAAAAAGAAACAAATTTGCACGTAAACGAAGCCAAAAAGCTAATGGCAGCGCAAATTGCAAGCTTACCGTCACTTTTTGAAT
>CAZWOL010000072.1:0-11856 GCA_964635325.1 uncultured Pseudobdellovibrionaceae bacterium | reverse complement strand
ACTAGAGCTGCTTCTAAGACACCCTCTTCTCCATCAAGCGGCCTAAAGAGTAGAAAGCGTCCACCATTTTCCGAGTGCAAAGCAAGCAGTATGGGTGTCGTATCGAGCATTTGCTTTTGAAAGGCCAAAATAGAACTTTCCTCGATGGGAGCGACCTTGCTCCCTAACGCAAGGATGCTCTCTTCGGCTTTCTTCGCTTTGTCATTTTCAGTAGAGTCTGCCAAAAGAACGGGACAGTGTAAGTAAATGGCAGAACTTATAAGTAGGGTACTTAAGTTTCTTAGCATATGACGCTGCTCCTGAGGGTTTGTTCCCTCTACGAAAGCAGCAAATGTTTTTTTTTGCAATGCATTTAGACTGTGCTAGCTGCGTGTCAAATTGACGAATAGAAATATCGCAACGACTTTCTTCACAGCGAAACGTATTAGCTAGCCCTTGATAGTCTCGCGTTCGATTGCAACCAAGAGACCCACTGCGGCACAGTAGGTGATAAGAGCTGTACCACCGTAAGAGAAGAATGGTAGGGGCATTCCAACAACCGGAAATATACCGAGAACCATCGCAACGTTGATGGCAAATTCGATAAAGAGTAGAGCTGCGATACCGATTGCAAGGAGTGTACTAAAAGTATTCTTCGACTCGCGAGCAATCTCCAAACCAGAATATGCAAGTATACAGAAGAGGGTGAAGGTCAATGTACCTCCCCAAAATCCCCGTTCTTCTGCAAAGACACTGAAGATAAAGTCGGTCTGCCGTGCTGGTAAAAACTGCAACTGAGCCTGAGTACCTTTTAAGAATCCCTTGCCCCACTGACCTCCACTCCCGATAGCAACCAGTGACTGCAAAGAGTTGTAACCAGACCCGGTAGGATCTTGTTCAGGATTAAAGAGGTTGATGATACGAAGCTTCTGATAGGGACGCAGCAGAAACTCCCACCCTACAAAAGCTGCAGCCAAACCTGCTACACCTAAGGCAATCACAGTACGGGCTTTGACAGCGATACGTATAAAGCACAACTGTGCGATCGGTACGAGCACACACATGCCAGCAGTACCAAAATCAGGTTGCACGAAGATAACTGTAAAATAAAAACCAACAGCAAGAAGCACCGGCCACAGTTCCGTCAGACGATACGAAAACTGTGTACGATTGTTGTAAAAATACTTTGCTACAAAACAGATGATACTCATCTTTGCGAGTTCGGAAGGTTGAAAGCGAATAGGCCCCAACACAAACCAACGCTGGGCGCCACCTGCAGAATAACCAGAAATCAATACCGCAGCGAGGATCGCCCCAAGCACTCCGTATACCACATAGGAATAGGTATTTGCCAAGCGCAAGGATACGAACCATCCCAGGAGTACAAACACAATCAGACCACAGACAGTATGCTGCAACTGATTGCGAAAGATCATAGGATTGGCAGCACTGTAGAGATTCACAAGTCCCAAGCTGAGCAAAATAAAGAAGCTTCCAATCGTGACCATCATGCGTGTCGAAACTTTGCGATCACGCAAGCTACTGTAGTTTTCGACTACTGCTTTCATTCATCAGCCCTTTGAGCGTATGAGTTGCAAGTCACCATTTTCGATCTGTATCGACTTGAGATCTGCGACTTTGCTTGCTGTCTTGATTTCCAAGTTGTGTTTACCCGGAGCCATACGCACGCGACTTACGTAGAAAGCTTGGGGTAAAAGCGTCCATCCACGTGTATCTGCAGTTTCAGAAACTGCAGAGTAGACGGTTCCGGCAAGCCATCCGAGCACACCAAAATGCTGTCGAGCCTGATCAGTGATCTGCCCTTTGAGTAACAAACGGGCTATCCCCTTTGCAATCAAACGTCCACGTCGATCTTCTAAGCAGCGATAGGCAAGAGCATTCAAATTCAATGCATTGCTTGCAGCATAGTAACGACCATCGACCGTCAGACCAGACATCGTATTGATCCAATCGATCGACTGCTTATCAATATATGGAAAGGAGAGGCGTACGATCTGATCACTGACGGGTAGAAAAAAGTCTTTGACCTGCTTAGTCGTAATGTTGCCGGTCTCATGAATGACAACGACATCCCCACCCTGAGGATATTCTGCAAGCGATGCTTCATATTTTTCGATGATAGCAGGATAACGTGAACGCAAATCACTGAGCACTTGCGAACGCTTACGGATTTTAGCAACACCATAGAGGGATTTGACCAAAGCCTCGGGTACCGCACCTTCAAAAAACTTGGAATAGTCTGAACTCGTATAGACTTCGAGCGCTTGCGTATAATCGATGATCGCATCATCCCAGTTTTTTAGAGACTCATACACAAGTCCCGACAAAAAACGAGCAAAGGCGTCTTCTTTGTAGTGCAAATATTTTGGATCGTAATTTTGTGTTATTTCATGAAGCTTAAGGTTGATTTTTTTGGCTTCAACACGAGCTTCTTTGAGCTTTTGATCTTCTAAAAAAGACAGAGCTAGCTGCGTATGAATCGCAACTTTTTCGTAGTCTTCACCTTCGTAGTCCGACATACTTTCGTTAACAATAAAGGTAGCAGCTGTCTTGCTAATGCTGGTCGTGTAAAGCTCATCGACAATCTTATCTGCATCCATCAAAAGAGCACGCGAACCCTTACGATCGTCGAGACGATCGAGAATCATCGCTTTCTCCATGTGGTAGAGCAGTCGATTGTTCGAACTTGAACGCAGTGCCGATTTGTCGATTTTCTCAAGGGAGGCTTGGTACTTACCACCAACATAGTCACTACGTAGTTCTTTGATATCATCCGTATATGATGCACAATTCGCCAATGCAACGAGCAAAAAACCTAAGACAACTGCTTTCACCTAGAAACCTCTTATTACTAAAATTTAGAGCCCGAACGTTTGAATTTTTTCTTGATGGTATACATGTCTTGGAAAAGGATCTCGGATGTCTCCAAGTTCGTCAACTTGACTGTCGTTTGGTATTGAACGGTTTTGTAACCACCCTGAACATTTTGGATTGCAGAGATTTTGCCAGTAAGGAAGAAGTCAGCACCAATTTGCTTGCCTTTTTTCTTTGCAGAATCTTGGGCAACCATACCGCTTTCTTGGTGGTATTTGATCTCTTTCAAGATTTTTTCACGAGCACCCTTGTCGATAAAACGAATTTTACCTGAGTTAATCAGTTCATTTTGCATAGCCTGTCCAATAGCATCCGTATCGATGTGTTCGCTGGTACTATTTTCGATTTCATCAACAATCACGATAGGTTTTTTTCCACCACTCGACTGCATGTATTCGAACAGCCAATTTTTTTCCAAAATCCCTTTGATCAAAACTTCTGCAGTTTTGTTAGCGTCGGTAGGGTTCCAACGATCGTCGACGATCTCCTGTTCTTTTGGATTGGCATACTCACCTTGAAAGGAATCCGTACAAGCCATCGGAAGAGTCAGTGAAGCTAGGCAAAAAAATGGCAACAAAATTTTCTTAGGTGCAAACGTTCTCATATCGCTCCTTTTCGTTTTCAGGTTTAGGCCCTGACAGAGGTTATTGCTGGATATGTTATACTATCCGTAGGAAACACATCATAATTTAAGTACGGCAATATTTCTATGATTCAATGGAACTCACCACGTTTGCACTTTCTGTTTGCTTGTTTCATAAGCTCTTGGGCTAGCGGCGGCTTGGCAAGCCTCTACCTGAATGGCACAGATATCTCGAGTGCTTTCAATCAGACGCTAAAAGGAGTCGATGTCCATATTGACGAACGCGGCAATATTTTCATCACGGCTCCCCATTACTATGTCAATGAAGCGGAAGCATTTGTGCCCCTAAGTGGCAACAAACCTACGACACCCCCACATGTACCACTGATGAGAATGCAACATGAAAAGCTTGGAGACCCGGCCCAATCCCCAGACGCAAAAGCAGCAAGCGATGTACTGCCGAACATACTCGCTCCAGCTCTGAATCACACACCACCCAAAGCCCTCAAAGAAAGTGATGTGCAGAACACTGGAAACCAAGGCACAAACCCGACACCTGCGTCGACTCCAAGTCCTAGTCCTCAGACTAGTTCCAGCACAAGCCCTAGCGCTTCTCCTACCGCTAACCCAAGTCCAAACACCCCTGAAACACCGACGACTGCTAGCCCTGCACCACAAATGGTGATACCCCCAAATACGACCTCAGCAGCACCTGTCTCAAGTCCTGCACCTTCTGCAAACAGTGGAATTGAAATTCAAAAAGATGCTGCCAAAGTACCGACACCTGAGGCAAAATAGAACGATTTTGCGAACCTCTCTCAGGATACATTGTGGACATTTCATTAGCATACACCCTTGTCAAAAAGCGCATACGCAAAGCCTGTCGTCAGCATGGTCGCAAGGATGCTACTGTTCAACTCATTGCTGCTAGCAAGGGGCAAAGCGTTGAACGCATCGCTGAGTTGCATAAGTTAGGTCAAATTCATTTTGGTGAAAACTATGTGTCTGAGCTTCTTGCGAAAGTTCCGCAACTCCCCAATACTATAGTTTGGTCTTACATAGGACAGTTACAATCCAACAAGATTCGACGCATCATGATGCATGCTTCTGAAATCCAAAGCGTAACATCTCTAAAGCATGTACGTTTGATTGCACAATATGCCGAAGAACTGCAAAGAGTGCCCTATCCGATCTTTCTTGAGGTTAAAGTTCCTAACGATGAGACCAAGGGTGGCCTTGAGTACGGTGAGATACAACCTTTGGTAGAAAAAATCTCCGAACAGTACCCACAGATTGCTCTGCAAGGCATCATGGTTGTCCCTCCTCAGGAATTTGCAGAAGAGTGGAGCGACGAAGCAGAACGCGTCTACAAAGAGCTAAGAGAACTTGCAAACGAAGTGGGTGAGGGTCGACTGTCTCTAGGCATGAGTTCCGATCTCGAGCAAGCCATTGAGTTTGGTTCTAACGTAGTCCGCATAGGCACAGCCCTAATGGGTAGTAGGAGCCTGAAATCCAACGATTGAGTCTGCAAACGGATGCGCATTAATACAGGCCGCAAAAACGAAATCTACGCACATGGTGGCCGCGTCCAAGGATAAGAAGATAAAGTAAGACCATGCTTAGCCAACACCGTTTCGATCTCTCCCTGCTTTGTTGGATACATATGGATAAATCTCCTGCAAGCTTCCACCAAAACTTCTCGGAAAGTCTGTTCGTCTATTATAGTGTAAAGATCTTCAAACATCCCGATTTTGACGCCTTCGTAAGGCTCTTCATCCTCATCAAGCTCTGTGGGAAAACAGACAAGAGCATATTCATTGCCGTAGGATCTTCCGCTCAAGATATGATCGACTACGCGGGGAAGATTCCCCAAAAACTCGCAGAAAAAATTTTTTACCGCAAGTAGCTCATCTCCATCCAAGAGGACAAACAGATTTGGCAAACGCCCAACCTTGGTCATATACCTGCCCCATGCCCGACTGGATGAATATTCATTACTACTCCGTTTTCATGATAGACACGAAAAGTAAGGTCACCAATTGCACTATCAAACATTCTATCTGCCTTAGAAAAATCCCCTCTTGCAGCAGCAAATTGCCCAAGCAACAACATCTTATATTGGATATTGCAAATCCCTTTCATCGGATTCTCGGTCTAAATAAAACATAAACAGTTCTAAATCAATTAGAAATTGATGAGAAATTTGAAGCGTAATTTTTCAACGTGCAAAAACTAGCTTTTTTGAATATTAGAGAGGCGAATGTGCGGATCTACCAACACGGATCAAGATAGACATGTGATCTTACTTTCGAACAACGAAGCTCCATCAAATCTCAATGCGACACCCTATTCAAACCATTCAACGCAGCTACTCTGTATGCTTCAGCCATCGTCGGGTAGTTGAACGTTGTATTAACAAAGTACTTTAATGTGTTCGCACTTCCCTTTTGCGACATTATTGTTTGCCCAATGTGAACGATCTCTGTCGCATTTTGACCAAAGCAGTGAATGCCAAGAATCTCAAGAGTTTCTCGGTGAAATAAAATTTTCAGCATCCCTACTTTACGACCTGTAATTTGCGAACGTGCCAGATGTCGAAACGATGCCTGTCCTACCTCGTATGGTATGCGTTCAGCTGTCAGTACCTGTTCGGTTTTGCCGATACTTGAAATTTCAGGAGTTGTATAAATCCCTAGAGGTGGCTCCATTGCTGTGTTTGTACGCGTCGGATCCATTATATGAAGAGCAGCATAACGACCTTGGTCGTAAGCAGCACTTGCTAAGTTGGGGAAGCCCGTCAAATCACCGACCGCATAAACATTAGGAGTGGTTGTTTGGTAGTTAGAATTCACAACAAGGTAGCCTCGTTGATTGATCTCTATGTTTAGACTCTCCAAACCAAGATTTTCGCTGTTACCAATACGCCCGATGGAGACAAGCAAAATATCTGAGGAAATGCGTTTGCCGGACTTCAGTTCGAGTACAACTTTGTCGTCATCATGTTGGACTTTTTCAACAAACTCATTGTGTCGTATCACTACACCTTCATCACGCAAATGATACGACAAAGCATCAACAATCTCGTCATCGAGAAAACTCATCAATTTTGATCGATTATTGATGAGCGTTACTTTTTTTCCCAATGCTCTAAAAATACTTGTGTACTCACACCCAACTACACCGGCACCGTAGACTGTGACGGAACGAGGCTCTGTATTAAGCTCTAGAATAGAATCGGAATCGAAAACACGAGGATGATTAAAATCGACTCCTTCGGGATGAAAGGGTCGAGAGCCAGTCGCAAGGACAATATATTTTGCAGTAATGTCCTCACTAAGCCCAAAACCCTTGTCGACACGTACTGTATTTGCATCGTGTAATGTCGCTCTCCCATGAATCACTTCGACTTTATTGCGAGAGTAGTGCGTACTATGATGTGCAACCTGCTTGGAAATCACGTCACGAGCACGCAAAAGAATATCAGAGAAACTAATGTGTACCGACGCCCCAGAGGGCAATGACATAAATAGTGGGTCGGACTTAAAATTGACGACTTGACTCGCCATATGTCGGAGTGTCTTGGATGGAATTGTTGCTAAATGAATGCAGCTCCCTCCGATGAGCGGGAACTGTTCGATAACCGCGACACTCATTTTCAACTTGGCCGCTTGCATCGCTGCGCCTTCGCCACCAGGACCACTCCCAATGACGACGACGTCAAAGCTCTTTCTTTGTCCCATGTATTCCCTCTTCTGACTTGACGCTTCTCTAATATTATAATTTATCTAATCCAGACAAGAGCTCTTCTTTAAAAGTAGATGAAAATTATGAATGAAAAAAACACACCGACAACAGGAAAACCAACTTGGTTGAAGACTCCTCTGCCCAGTGGCACAGTCTACTTCAACATTAAGCAAGATCTGCGTGCACGTAAATTAAGCACCGTTTGTGAAGAAGCCAAATGCCCAAACATTGGGGAATGCTGGGCAACAAATACAGCCACCTTCATGCTACTGGGTGATACCTGTACACGTGCGTGTCGTTTCTGCCATATTAAGACAACCTCACTCCCAGCACATCCAGATCCAGATGAAGCAAATAATGTTGCCGAATCCTGCTTAGGAATGAAGCTTCAATATGTCGTTATGACTATGGTAAACCGAGATGATTTGCCCGATGGAGCCTCGGCTCATATTGCAAAGGTTGTGCACAAAGTCCAAGAACTCAACCCTGGAATCGTAATCGAATTACTTATGGGTGACTTTCAGGGAGACGAAAACGCAATGAGACGCATATTGGAATCAAAGGTCCAGGTTTATGCGCATAACATCGAAACCGTCGCACGACTTTCTCCTCGCGTGAGGGATGCTCGTGCAGATTACGAGCAATCCTTGCAAGTATTGCGTCGTGCTAAGGAGCTTGCAGACTATCCGGTTCTGACTAAGAGCTCACTGATGTTGGGTCTTGGAGAAAGCTACGAGGAAGCACTGCAAAGTCTTCGTGATCTACGTGATTGCAATGTCGATATCGTCACATTAGGACAATATATGCGCCCAACAAAAAAACACCTTGCTGTAAAAGAGTGGGTGCATCCAGATGTATTTACACGTTTGGGTGAGGATGCTCGTGCACTTGGTTTTAAAGGTGTTGCTTCCGGACCTTTGGTTCGCAGCTCCTACCGTGCTAAAGAGATCTACCAAGAGGTTTCGCGACTTGCTAAAGAAAGGTCCCCTTCAGAATGAGCTTCGTTTATGAACTTATTCCCTCCTGTTTACGTTTTGTAAAACGCTCGGCCTTCAACATTCAAAAGGCTCCAACTCAAACACGACAAGATTTATACGAAGCCTTTATCATCATGTGTTGCACATGGATTGGAACACCCACTGTGCTCTCATGGCAAATAGGCACTTTACTTGTGACTGCTGGGATTGCAACGTTATTCATGGATTTTTTCTATCGACATCTACTCTTGCGCTTTCTACGGTTTCCAAGTGACTGGAGTAACTTCTTGATCGCTATTGGACTCTGTATCATATGTCGACAGCCCTTATTTTTTGGAGCTGTCTTGGCAAGCGTACTTATGATGCTCTATAGCAATATGAATCGCGAACAAAGTCCCCGACTACGTCATAATCCTGACTACATAAAACACGCCTATCTTGTTAGCATGTTCTATCCGCAAGTTTGGCCTGGTCCTGCACTTTCCTTTGAACGTGGGAACGAAAAAATACTTCCTCTGCGCCGTAGCTTCCTCTTGGCCTTCGTCTTGGTCGTCATGTACGCTCGTTTGCATTGGGATCCCTATGTAGAATTTCGCACGTTTGTTTGCGTGCTAGGCGCTTTGTACCTCATCTGGTGTTTTGCAAAGCTGGTGAGGACGCAAGAAGGAGGCTAGAGTGGGAAGCTTACAATGCAGTCCGTTCCCTGATTACTTGAATCTTTCCTCGCTGCTTAGCGAAGAGCAGAAGCTTATCGCTAGTTCGGTTCGAGAATTTGTTAGCAAAGACGTACAACCCCTGATCCGTGATGCCTACCAAAGTGAAAAATTTCCAACCAAAATCATCCCCAAACTCGGAGAGCTAGGTCTTCTTGGCGCCAACCTTTCCGGTTATGGTTTGCCTGGTATGGATGCAATCTCTTACGGTCTAGTGATGAAAGAACTAGAACGCTGTGACTCGGGCCTACGCAGTTTTGTCTCGGTACAAGGCGCCCTTGTTATGTATCCGATTCATAGCTTTGGCAGTGAGGAACAAAAGAAACGTTGGTTGCCAGGCCTTGCCTCTGCAGAGTTAATCGGATGCTTTGGGCTCACAGAATCTGAGGGTGGTTCTGATCCCGGAGCAATGAAAACACGTGCTGAAAAACGCGGCAATGAGTGGGTGCTCAATGGCTCTAAGATGTGGATCACAAATGGTCACATCGCACAGGTCGCTATAGTATGGGCAAAGACCGACGATGGAATACGAGGGTTCATTGTTCCAACAGATACCAAAGGTTTTAAAGCTCAAAAGATGCGTGGCAAATTGTCATTACGTGCATCCGAGACTGCAGAACTTTATTTTGACGATGTACGTCTACCAGCAGATGCTATTCTGCCCAAATCCAACGGACTCAAATCTGCGTTGTCTTGTTTGACACAGGCGCGTTATGGAATAGCATGGGGTGTGCTTGGAGCTGCTGAAGCGTGCTTTGATGAGGCCTGTCGTTTTGCTCAAGAGCGTGTACTTTTTGGAAAGCCTCTCGCTGCAAAGCAACTCGTCCAACGCAAACTCGCTCTCATGCTCTCCCGAATCACGCAGGGTCAGTTACTCGCTTTGCGTGTCGGACAATTAAAAAACGAGCATCACCTACACTTTGCTCACGTGAGTATGGCCAAGCAAAACAACTGCGAACTTGCACTGAGTGTGGCACGTGAATGTCGGGACATACTTGGAGCAAGCGGCATTCTCGATGAATACTGCAGCATGCGTCACAGCGCCAATCTCGAAACCGTGATCACTTACGAGGGTACCAATGATGTGCATCTGCTGATCGTTGGAGAACAGATCACAGGCATTCCCGCTTACTAATGGAATACACGATTTAAGCAAACAACAGAAACAACCCTCCTTAACAATCTGTAATTTCACTTAAAAAATCGAAGACCCATTTACAAATGGGTGTGTGCAATTTATTATAGCGAGTACATATTTTCAGTTGACATCTTGCAGCCATTATCAATAATGGGCAGCAAACACCTTCATTGGAGCTTGTTATGCCGAGCCAGTTTACAAATCAAAACATCCTGAGCACTTTAGTGCCATGGTGTTGGTTTGTCGCTCGCTCGGGTGGTATGGCTCATTAGCTCTCCCTTTAATTATCATCAATAAAATTAAAAATCTTGTCGGCAAACGATGAACTGCTATTTGCAGCATCTGATTTTGTATGCCGTTCAAAACTATGGAGCTAATAGTTATGACAACAAATATCTTTGTTACAACAACCATTCCCTTTGTAAATGCCAAACCACATATTGGACACGCCCAAGAGTTTATTCTAACAGATGCGATCGCTCGCCTGCATCGCTCCCTTGGCCACAAGGTGATTCTCCAATCAGGAACGGATGAGAACGCCTTTAAAAATGTTGTTGCTGCTCAAAAGGCAGGGACTACACCCGAAACTTTTGTCGAGCAACATTCTCAAGCTTTCCGATATCTCCTTGAACGTTTAAACATCTCTGTGGATGCCTTTGTTCGAACAAGCGAGAAGGCTCATGAGCAAGGAGTTCATGAATTCTGGGCACAGATTAAACCAGATGATCTCTATGAAAAAGATTACTCAGGTCTTTATTGCATAGGTTGTGAGGATTTTTTTCTAGAAAAGGACCTGGTGAACGGGTTGTGCCAAGATCACAAGACGAGACCTCAGGAGATCAAAGAGAGAAACATTTTTTTTCGATTGTCTAAGTATGAGGATCAACTCATCGATTTGATCAGCAGTGACACGATTAGGATCACTCCAACGTGGCGAAAGAATGAGATCTTAAGTTTTATCAAGCGAGGACTACAAGACATAAGTCTTACACGGAATGCTGTGCGCGCTCAGAATTGGGGCATCCGTGTGCCAGGCAATGAAGATCAGGTTGTCTATGTTTGGATTGACGCTCTCGTCAACTATCTTACAGGCCAAGGGCTGGGGACAAATGAGACCTGGAAAAATGTTTGGAATGATCAGGTACATAAGATTCACGTAATTGGGAAGAACGTTTGGAAGTTCCATGCCATCTATTGGCCAGCTCTTCTTTTGTCAGCGGGACTTCCACTTCCCAATGACATTGTCATCCACGGTTTTCTCACTACAAATGGGGAGAAAATTAGCAAATCTTTAGGCAATACTATTGATCCAATTGATGTTATTAATCGGTTCGGAGCTGACCCTCTGAGGCATTTTCTTTTACATGCAGCCTCTCTGTATGATGACTCGGATTTCTCGGAAGAACGACTAAGAAATGTCTATAACGCAGATCTTGCAAATTCTCTTGGCAACCTAGTATCAAGACTCGTAAGTCTCCGTACAAAAGCTGGCTTTAATATTTCACCAGCCCCCTGCATTGATCACAGCCTTAATCACATTTCAGAGCGTATCTCTATTTTCGACATCAAAGGAATTAGTGAATATGTTTGGCAAAATGTAGCTGCAGTCAACGGAGAAATCACAGCAAAGAAACCTTGGGAGCTGTTAAAAAATGGAAATCTCGACAAATTAAAAATTGAATTACAACAATGGCTTGATCGATTGGGAGATGTGGCCTCCGCCTTGGCAAGTTTCATTCCCGAAACAGCAACTAAGATTAACCTTCGACTTTCATGTACGAAACAACCCGATGAGGCTATTCTGTTTCCCAGAAAGTCATAAAGAGT
>CAZWOL010000071.1:0-11892 GCA_964635325.1 uncultured Pseudobdellovibrionaceae bacterium | reverse complement strand
TAATCCTAAGTATCTCGCGATACTTCCTAACTTCACTATTCAGTTTTCAAAGAACAAAGATTTGCTAGCTTCGTGAGCCGCTTCTCTTTCGTCAAACTTGCTGCTTCGTTGACGTTGTTGGTTATAGTGAAAGTTTTTTTCCGAGTCAAACTCTTTTTTGAATCTTTGCTCGGCGACTTTCGCCTCCCTCTTGTCTTTTTTTATTTCGATATTAACTTTCCCTAGAAGGGAGAAATCAATGGACCTAAGTCACTTTACCGAAAAAAGCCAAGAGGCCATCCAACAAGCCCGAACGATCGCAGTCGGTTCGTCTCATCAAGAGATCACTGATGTACATATTGCGTTTGCACTTGTCACGCAAAAAGAGGGAATTGTATCCACGGCGTTAGAAAAAATGAAAATTGACTCTAAAACGCTGCAAAATGACCTTATGCGCGGGATAAAAAAACTGCCGCACGTATCTGGAAGTGGCTATGACGCCAATCGAGTTTACTTCTCAAGCCGAGTTTCTCAGACACTTGCTCAATCGCTTCTAAGCATTCAGGAGCAAGGCATTGAGATGGTTAGTGGGGAGGAACTTTTTGCTCACACACTTCGGAATGCTGGACAAGCTTTGCTAGAAATTATCGCCCCTTATAGTTTAAATGAAAAAAATTTCCGCCGAGCACTTGAAGATATGAATCAACACCAAAAAAACAACGAAGGCCCCTCTGGGCAATTCAAAATGCTTTCAAAATTTGGTCGCAATTTGGTCGTTGCTGCACGAGAAGGCAAACTCGACCCCGTTATCGGACGAGATGATGAGATTCGCAGAACCATTCGTATTTTGTCGCGTCGAACTAAAAACAACCCAGTATTGATAGGAGAACCTGGGGTTGGAAAGACAGCAATTGTCGAAGGCCTTGCCCAGCGCATAGTTAGCGGAGATGTCCCTGAATCTCTCCGTGACAAAATGCTCTTTTCTCTCGATATGGGGGCTCTACTTGCGGGAGCTAAGTACAGAGGGGAATTCGAGGAGCGACTAAAAGGCGTCCTGGATGAAGTTAAAAACAGCTTAGGTTCCGTCATTCTTTTTATTGATGAAATTCATACAATAGTTGGCGCTGGTAAAGCAGAAGGCGCTATGGATGCTGGCAATCTTTTAAAACCGATGCTGGCTCGCGGAGACCTCCATTGCATTGGTGCTACAACTCTCGATGAATATCGCACTTATATAGAGAAGGACCCCGCTCTAGAACGCCGTTTTCAAAAAGTCATGGTGCATCAACCTGATGTTGAGGATGCCATTTCCATATTGCGGGGCCTAAAAGAGCGTTTCGAAATTCATCATGGGGTGAAGATTCTTGATAACGCCATTGTAGCTGCTGCTACCCTATCAGATCGTTACATTAGCGACCGTTTCCTACCTGATAAAGCGATCGACTTAATAGATGAAGCTTGTGCCAAAGTTCGAACCGAGATCGACTCTATGCCAAGCGAACTGGATACAATGATGCGACGACAATTACGCCTAGAAGTTGAAGAAGCTGCGCTAAAAAAAGAGAAAGACGCACAAAGCAATAAACGCCTGAGTGAGCTGCAAAAAGAACTTAGCGAATTGCGAGAAAAAAATGTTGTACAGCGCGAAAAATACAAACGCGAAAAGGAAGGTATAATTGGCATTCAGGCCCTTAAGAAGCAGATCGACGAGATCAAGATCCGCATAGCTGAGGCTGAACGTGTATACGATTTAAATCGCGTGGCGGAACTTCGACACGGAACTCTCCCTATTTTGCAAAAGAAGCTCCATGAAGCGGAACAAAAAAACAAGGAGAGCGGCGGAGATTTGGTTGAAGAAGTTACAGAAGAAGCCATCGCTGAAATTGTAAGCCAATGGACGGGCATTCCTATTCGCAAATTACAAGAGAGCGAGAAAGAAAAGCTCCTAAACCTTGAAAAGCTGCTCCATCGCGACGTGATTGGACAAAACCAAGCTGTGCATTTGGTTGCAGAAGCAGTGCTGCGCTCCAGAACCGGCATACGCGATCCACAACGGCCATCGGGTTCATTTATTTTTCTTGGACCAACCGGGGTTGGCAAAACTCAACTCGCAAAAGCGTTGGCTAAGCATCTTTTTGATTCCGAGAAAAACATGGTGCGTATTGATATGTCGGAATTTATGGAAAAGCACTCCGTATCAAAACTGATTGGGGCACCCCCAGGATATGTCGGTTATGAGGAAGGCGGACAACTCACTGAACTTATTCGGCGTAGCCCACATTCCATCGTTTTGTTGGATGAGATTGAGAAGGCTCACCCGGATGTTTTTAATATCTTACTTCAAGTTCTCGACGACGGTCGCATTAGCGATAGCCAAGGACGCACGGTTGATTTTAAAAACGCCATTATCATTATGACGAGCAACATTGGCTCTCAAAGCATTCTGCAAAACGTGGAAAAAAGCGGAACGCTTTCCGAAAGCTGCATACAAAATGTTTTCGAACAATTGCATTCGCATTTCAAACCTGAATTTCTGAATAGAGTTGATGAAACAATAGTTTTCTCTCCTCTGACAGCAGGTGAAATTGAAGATATTGCAAACCTACAGATCACAGACATGCAAGTGCGCCTTGCAAAGCAGAATATTCAATTAACTGTTGAACCAAATGCCATTGAATGGCTGGCAAAACGCGGATTCGATCCCAAATTTGGCGCCAGACCTCTTCGCCGCCTAATTCAACGGGAATTAGAATCCAAAATTGCGCACCGCTTATTAGAAAGCAAAGAAGCTGTGAACAGTTTGATTGTAAAACTGGGATCTGGAGGTGGAATCGAAGTCAATAGCGTTGCTTAAACTTGGAGTTTAGTTAGCAACTCGTCTTCAGACCAACATGCAATGCCCAGATCTCGAGCTTTCTTTGCTTTGCTAGAGTTCGAGTTTGGGTCATCTGTGATTAATGCTGTCACTTTTGCAGAGACAGAACCAACCACTTTCCCTCCAGCAGCTTCGATAGCTTGTTGAATCTCTTCTCGAGGACGGGAGAGAGCACCTGTTATGACAAAGCTTTGCCCTCGTAAAGGCGCCGATGCTGACGTTAGCTTCTTAACAAAGGACGCAGGTTGCACGCCAACATTGTAAAGCTTTTGAATGTCATTTTCTTTTTCTCTAAGCCCAGTAACGATTTGCTGTGATGTTTTTTCAGCAAATCCAGGGATTATAGATATTTGCTCCGGGCTGACTTCCAAAAGGGCATCCATGGTTGGAAAATACTCCAAAAGTGATTCCCAGGAGTTTTTTCCCATACCACTAATACCCAGACCCGTGAGAAAGCGTGGCAAGGAAAGCGTTTTACTTTTTTGAATGTTGCCAAACAGTTTCTTTGCCATTTTTTCTTTGGTCAACGGTAGCTTCATCAAATCTTCAATACTCAACGTATACAAATCAGACATATGACGAACCAGACCAAGCTTGACCATTTCTTCTAAACGCTTGGCACTTAGATCATCGATCTCGGCTGATGCGATCCAATTCAGGATCCCTCGCAACTGCTGAGCAGGACATCCCTCTGCATTCAAACATAGCAAACGCACCTCATCATAAATCAAAGAGGAATTGCAGGAAGGACACGCTTCTGGAAACTCATAGGCCCCCTGCTTAGCTTCGATCACTTTGAGAAACTTGGGAATAACCTCTCCCGAGCGGATGATTTCTATGCGGTCCCCTGCTTTGAGATTGAATAGTTTGACAAAGGCAGCATTGTGCAATGTAACGTTTGTGATCTGAGCTCCGCTTAGCGTCACCGGCTTAATTACAGCCACTGGAGTAACGTACCCAAAACGAGAGGTCATCCACTTAAAGCTTTTAATTGTTGCTTCAGCAGTTTGTCCCTGCCATTTGAAAGACATTTTATAACGCGGATGATGGGAGGTTGAACCGAGAGATTCGTGAAGAGAAAGATCATTATAACTAAAGACCACACCATCGATTCCAATCTCAACGTTCGAAATCGATGCCTTCGATTGATCAAGATATGCTGCAATCTCCTCCGGTGTTTTGAGACGCTCCATCGCTACCACTTTAAAACCACGAGCATCGAGCCATTGAAATTTTTCAGACTCCGTATGAAATACCTTTTGCTCCTGCACTATATCGCGACGCTCAGCATCTCCAGTGACCTTCGCAGGAAAGAGAACATCAAATGCAAAGAATTGGAAGTAGCGCGCCAATTCAAAATACTGTTTGCGACCCAATATGCCTGCGACAATATTTCGAGGATTCGACGGCGTTTCCAGGTTTAAACTCTCCATCTCCGCAAAGAGGCGGGCAAATTGACTTTCTGAGCAACAGAGCTCACCGCGGATTTCAATTTCTGGATGATCTTTTACATCAATAAATGCAGGACTGTTTTGCGCCCAACGCACCTTGGCGGTTACATCTTCTCCGATTGTTCCGTTGCCGCGCGTTTTTGCTAAATGAAGCTGCCCTGATTTGTAAATGAGGCTAAGTGCGACACCATCAATTTTGAGAGTAGCAACGAGCTCGCGCCCCTTTGTCCAAGCGATAAGCTCATCAAAATCATAGGTCTTAGCTAATGACAGCATCGGGGGATCATGTGTGACCTTTGCATTATCACTACTTAGGTCTGAACCAACGCTTGCAAGTGCAGGATGATGGGGCGCTATAGACCGAAGCTCATCTTCGAGCTGATCATAGGCAGCGTCACTAATTTTAGGAGACCCCGAATAATAGAAACGCTTATGAAAAAGTATCTCGTCTGCCAGTGCAGCTATTCTGTCTTTCTGGATATTGGAAGTCATTTTATCTCCTTTCTGTGGCAATCATAGCATCCACAAACCTGAGACAGTCTCAGAACACTCGCCAGAATTGTAAAAGAGTACGAAAATACTCAAACTATTGAAGAGATGCCTTCGGGAGAAGGCAATCGGCAAGCAAAAAGTCACAAAGAGATTCCCTCTGCTGCTCTTCGTAAGCGTTCTTCGATCAGCTTCATACGTCGCGGTTGCATCACTCGCTTCTGTAAGAGAATTTCTGCAATAAACTGCTGAACAGCAACGGGTATGTCAATGCATACCGGCTTAGACTCCGCTATATCACTGCTTCGGCATATCGGCTTTTGGAGCCGCTCACGCCACAAGCGAGCCAGATCTGCAGATGAGAAGACCCCAAGTCGCGCCAATCGCTGTAGCAATTTTTCTGACACAGAAGAATCCGGCTCAAAAATAGATCCATTGCCAATACTTTTACAAAAATGAAACCAAATCTGAGAGCGTTGTACAAAATTTAGATCGCATATTTCTGGAAAATTTTGCCAAAGAGGCGGTGATTTTTTAAGCAACCAATGCTTGATAGATAGATCATATTTTTGCGGTGTAGATAATAAAGATGGGCCGGGTTTGTATAGATAGACCTCTAAATTACCTCTAAACTTACCTCGCAAGGCCTTATCTTCAAGCTGTTGATCAGAAGGCAAAACCCAAAGAGGATTTGGAAGATCATCGAGCTCACCATAGCGATCCCACAAAGCAAAGGGAACAAGCCCGCTGGTACGAAAGAACTGCATCCACTCAGGTATATCTTTACGAATTTCGCGAGCGTGAAAGAAAGTATCTACGAGACGCGCTTTATTTTCGATAGTTTGACGCCCCATGCTTCGCAGCTTATCAGCATATTGCGGCATTTGATGCATCAGCAAGCTAAGGAATGCACGAGCATCATTGAGGTCCGAAGCACTCGAAGGGGACAGGTCCATTAAACGAAATATCGATTGGATATGATGAATCCACTTTCGTGCCGTAGAGTTGTAGACCATGATCCGCATGGTCCCATTGGATTTAAGAGACGACGCTAGCGCATTGAAAGTTTGCGCACAATCCGCAAGGTGATGCAAAACTCCAAAGCTGTCTATATGGTCGAAGTTTTGCTCATGACGCTTAGCAAAGGTGAGGAGATCTTCCTCAAAAAAACTCATATTGCTCGCCCACGGAAAAATCCGAGCTTTGGCGCGACGCAAGTTGCTACCCGAGAGATCAACACAACTTAGATGTATCGCTCTTGGTTCAAGTTTTCGGAGCACGTAGGGTTGGGTATCTCCACAACCTGCAAGCAGTACGCGTTTTTGTTTCAACGGACTTGTCAGAATCGATGGAACTTGCCCCTGCGTAGCCTCTAGCAATTTCCCAACAAAGAGAGAGGATGCCATGTACGCATCCTGCCAAAGAGGTTTAGCTAGCAGTGGGTAATTTGGGTAAGGGAATGCATTGTACTGACTAGCAACAGCACGAGTTATCGACTCACTCAAAGTTATCGATGATTGCACGATCACCTCATATGAAATGAAGCCAGATTTCCTACCGATATTTGGGATTCAGTCGGGTGTGGTGAACAACAAGTCAGGACGTAATTCGCGAGTCACACGCAAGGCTTCTTTCTGGCGCCAGCGCTCTATAGCTTGATGATCACCCGAAAGAAGAACATCGGGCACTGCTGAATCCTCAAAGACCTGAGGTTTGGTATAGAGGGGGTGTTCTAAGAGGCCCTTAAGCCCCTCTGAAAAAGAGTCGACATGAGCACTTTCACTGTGTCCCAAAACGTCAGGAACAAGGCGCAGTATAGAATCGATCATCATCAGAGCAGGCAGTTCCCCACCTGACACAATAAAATCGCCCATAGAGACCTGTTCATCGACATAGTTTTCAATAAATCGCTCATCAACTCCACCGAAACGCCCACAGATAAAGACTAGCGGCCGGTCCATGTGCAGCAATCGTCGCGCATCAGCCTGTGTCCAGGCCTTGCCTTTTGCACTCGTCAAAAGGACATAAGGATTTCCAGGGATATTTTTAACTGCTGCTGCAAGAGGCTCGGGGCGTAGCACCATCCCATCACCACCACCATAGGGCCGATCATCGACGCTACCATGTTTATCGACAGCATGGTCCCGCAAATTGCAGATGTGAAACGAAACTTTATTTTTAGAAAGAGCCGCTTTCAACACTCCAAAGTGCGTGTAGGCTTCAATGAATTGGGGATGGATGCTAACTACATGTACGTGCATTCGCTAGGCATACCAGAGGTCAGCGAGCTCACTCGCTGGGATTTTTAGAATCAGTGTATTGTTCTGAGGAGGAAAATCGAAGTAATCGGGAACCAGCGGCAAATCAATGGAAGTATTGGATGCACTCCGCACAACCGCAATATCGCTAGCACCGTGATTATCCACGTCTACGATAAAACCAAGTTGAGTACCACTGCCATCGACAATGCTTGTACCGGCCAACTCATGCTTTTGTTCCAAAGCCTCAATCCATAGCTTCTGACCTCGCACATCTTCGAGCGCTTTACGGTCTTCGATACCATGAATCTTGAGGATCCAGTGTCCTTTAGAAAATACACTTCGAGCCAGGCTGATCGGAATCCCACAGTCAGGGTCATCTCCCATCACTGCTGACTCCGTCATCGCTGACTCGAACGTATCTCCGCCCACCAAAAAGAAAGAGCCACTAAGCCCCTGCGGTGGACCGATTTTTCCTATTTGAATCCAGGCCATTTGCTGGCTACTTAAGCTTTCTTACGGCTTAACTTGATTTTTTGAACTTTCACTAAGCTTTTTACAGCATCAGAAAGCTGCGCTCCGCGCTCATACCAGTACTGAATACGGTCCTGGTTGATATGAACGGTAGATTGCGCTGGATTAGGATCATAGTAACCTAATTTTTCGATGAAATTGCCATCTCGGCGGGCACGGTGATCGGCCGCAACCAAGTGATAAAAAGAACGATTTACTGTTCCTTTACGTTGAAGTCTGATGTGAACTGCCATGGGCGCTCCGTTTATTTTTGTCGCACTCTATAGTTGGTATCAAAGATTGTGATGTCTAGCATAGATTCTTAGGCTTCGCTAGCTTCAGTTTTTATGAATGACATCGAGTTCACCTATCGGGAACAGATTTGCCTTTGTACAATGACATCTGGGACATGTCGCCATGTGATGATGTTGTCCTTCAGATAAACCGCCACTGAAAGGTTATGCTGCCTCATGAGACACAGATATCTAAAATTGTTACTTTTATTTTTCACCAGCCAGGCCTATGCCGTAAAATTGGATACGACTACCTCAGGAAGCATTACAGGCAACTATACGCAAGTCCATGCTGTTTTTACAATCCGGGACATAGCGGCAAACTTGATCAAACCTAGCGCTCAAGCGGCGGACCTACTTAAAAATCTTTCTATCGTTTTACCCAACAGTGATACGGATCCAATACAAATGGATCCCGCAGGAACCACTGGGGACAATATAAACCTCTATTACTATTGGAAAGCTGTGCGCGATCCCATCCTGAGCGATGACGTTGCAGCCAATTCAACAAAGAAAATTTCCTATGATATCAACATCTATGTCAATACAGCAATGCCCCAAGCAGCAACTCTATCCGACATCAAAGAATCCGATGGATCCATAAAAATCCGACCGTTATTCAACTTCATCGATAGTCAAGGAATCTACACCACTGGCGGGAACAGTAAGACTTTAACTGATTTCAATATTATTAATATCTACTCCTCGCCTAGCCTCGCACCAACAGATATGACAGCTGATGGGTCCAACAAGGCTGCTGATTTCACCTGGAAAACAGGAAGCATTGATTACACTCCGACGCCTCCTAACATCAACCAACAACCCGACGAAGTCCTCATTATGATATTCAAGACGGATAGTAATCAAAGTGTCGCATTGAACGGCTATGTAGCTAGCAGCTCTGAGGCAACAGACTCAGACAAAAGAGCGTGCTTCTTCGACCCTACAGATCTTTCCGATTGCATAAAGTGCGTTCCCGCAACTGAAAATATCTATGTCAGCGAAATACCCCCCGCCGACTCTCGTATCCAGACTTTCTCCATCCAGAGCAATGCAAATCTAGCTGCAAGCGTCGGAGGTCTTGTTCCACATAACAACTACATTGCTGTTATGCAGTACGTAAAAGGTGTTAAACAAACAGAGTGCAAACTTGTCACTCCTTACAGCAACTCCTCACTCACCGAACTCAATGGTGGCCCGCCTGCTGAAAAAGGAGATCCACGCTGCTTTATTGTTTCTGCAGCATATGGCTCACCATTCAACCGTCATGTCGATATTTTTCGCTGGGCGCGCGACCAATTCCTCATGCCTTTTGCTTGGGGACAAGAGGTCGTAGAATTTTACTACACACACAGCCAACCTTTCGCGGACTCTATCAAAAATTCATCTTCTCTTGCGTTAGGCGTGCGCTGCGTTCTTTGGCCACTTGCTGGAATTCTATACCTATCTAAACTCTTTCTTGACTCACCGTGGCTAGTCCTTATTTTGGCTCTAGTAATGTTTGCAAGTGTCTGCCTCTTTCGCCAAAGACACAAATCGAGAATGTCGCCATAGTTGACAAAAATGATGCGTTTGGAATCGATATGACCACCCTAGATTATTCTGTCTTTCAATCTGTATTTTTTCCCTTTGAAGCGGAAGCTGAAGAGCAGAAAGTACAAGATCTCGTCCTAAGAAGGGCCATTCGCTTTCGAATCGACGCACAAAGCATCTTTCGCAAATACCCAATCGTTGTCTTTGACTTTGAAACTACAGGTCTCGATGCCAACCACGATCATATCATCGAGATTGGCGCACAGAAGTTGGTTGACTTGGAAGTTGTGGATGAGTTTTCGACCCTCATTAGCACCAAAATTCCGCTCCCAGATATAGTTCAACGCTTGACTGGTATAAGCCCTGAAATGCTACTAGGTAAGCCAGAAATCAAAGACGTACTTCCTCGCTTTCTTAGTTTTATCGAAGGGGCTGTGCTGGTCGCACATAATGCAAGCTTTGATATGTCCTTTCTAAAAGCAGAATGTTTGCGTCAGGGTATAGAATTAGAATGGCCAGCCTTCTGTACTTTGAAAATGGCTCGTGAGTTTTTGGCGCAGCTCGAACGCAAAACTTTGGATTCTTTAGCAAACCACTATGGACTGACTTTCGAAGCGCGCCACCGTTCTATTGGTGACGTGAAGGTTACAGGTACAGTTCTGAAAGAGTTATTAAGCAATGAAGGATCCCACCTGCAGCATTGGGTGGATATGAGTCCTTACCAAGTCTAGTTGAGAGAGGCAAACTCTCATCGCACATGTTCTACTCGTTACGATCCAAGAGGTTGGTGATGAAATTAGGTAGCAGCATTCGCACTCAAGACTCACAGTACAAAGCTCAAAGAGAGCATCATCTAAAAACTGTCGAAGCGCTAACACATCTGCTTGACCACACCAAATTAGGAGGTGGTGAGCAGGCTATACGCAGTCAGAAAGAGAAGGGCAAACTAACCGCACGTGAACGCATCGCCTCTCTTATTGATAAAGACAGTCATTTCTTAGAGCTCTCAGCACTCGCAGGACATGAACTATACGAAGACCATGTACCCGCAGGTGGAATCATCACTGGGGTTGGACAGGTTCAAGGTCGCGTCTGTATGATCGTCGCAAATGACCAAACAGTGAAGGGAGGCACGTACTATCCCATCACCGTAAAAAAACATCTACGCGCGCAAGAAATTGCACAAAAGAATAAGCTACCCTGCATCTATCTAGTTGACTCTGGTGGTGCCTTCCTCCCAATGCAAGATGAAGTTTTCCCCGATCGAGATCATTTTGGTCGTATCTTTTACAACCAGGCACGCATGAGCGCTGAAGGAACACCACAGTTGTCTGTGGTACACGGCTTCTGCACGGCTGGTGGGGCCTACATCCCTGCAATGAGTGATCAGAGCATCATCGTCCAAAATACCGGAACAATCTTCCTTGCTGGCCCCCCCTTAGTTCGAGCTGCTACTGGTGAAAATGTCACAGCAGAAGAGCTTGGAGGTGCTTACGTTCATACAACAATCAGCGGGGTTGCCGATCATCTTGCTGAAGATGACCATCATGCACTACTACTGATGCGTGACATCATTGCTCATCTTGGGAAACGCCCCAAAGCTCCCGTAACGTTACGAAGTTCCGAAGCACCAAGTTATGATCCAGAAGAAATACTAGGTATTTTGCCTATCGATAATAATAAAGCCTTCGACGCACGTGAGGTCATTGCTCGCATCGTTGATGGATCAGAGTTATTTGAATTCAAAAAAGAGTGGGGAGCCACTCTGGTCTGTGGGTTTGCACACATTCAAGGAATTCCTGTCGGCATCATAGCCAACAACGGAGTTTTATTTTCAGAAAGTGCCCTTAAGGGCTGTCATTTCATCGAACTGTGCTGCCAAGAACAAATCCCTCTTGTGTTTTTACAAAACATTACGGGTTTTATGGTGGGGAAAAAATACGAACACGAAGGCATAGCAAAACACGGAGCCAAACTTGTACATGCTGTCGCCTGCGCTCAAGTTCCAAAAGTCACCATGCTCATTGGTGGAAGTTTTGGTGCTGGAAATTACGGCATGTGCGGACGAGCTTTTGATCCAAACTATTTGTTCACCTGGCCTTCCTCACGCATTGCCGTTATGGGTGGACAGCAAGCTGCCAATGTTCTTGCCATGGTAAAACAGCAGCAGTTAAAAGCAAGGAACGCTCAACTAGCACCTGAAGATGAAGCAAAATTGAAAGGCACTATTCTCAAAAAATACGAGAGTGAAAGCGACGCATATTACGCTACTGCACGCCTTTGGGACGACGGAATCATAGACCCAAGGCAGAGTCGCGATGTTCTAGCAAAAGCACTAGCTTCGACATTACATTATGAATGGCAAAAAACGCAGTTTGGTATTTTTAGAATGTAGAATGTGCTTTAGCGGTTTTACATAGCTACTAAGCAGGCGACCCCTCGACTACGCTCGGGGTAATGGTATGGACCCACCTGATTCCAAAAACGGCATCTAGGTGCCA
>CAZWOL010000070.1:0-12152 GCA_964635325.1 uncultured Pseudobdellovibrionaceae bacterium | reverse complement strand
ATTGAACGACTCGGCTAGACTTGCGCTAGCACCTTAGTTCATCGAATTCGCGTTATTAGATCGGCAAGTTCGCATGCGAGCGTGGTCTTCCCTGACGATGGGCGGCCGTCGATCGCAATCAGACGATGATTTTCTTTCTTGATATGCTCTTCCAATGCTGAAATATCGTTACAAAGTATCATCCTAGAATCCTCTTCATCAACTCTCCCGCCTCACGCTGGGTCTGGTCGGATTGCCCTGTTAAGACATTGGCAACGTTCTGAATATCTTGCTGGGAGCGGTTTTGGCTAAGCTTGAACTTAGCTTCGATTTTTTTGATGGTGATTTCAAACACGACTATCTCGCGCATCATAGATCGCTTATCTTTGTCCGGTAGCTCCAGAGGCCACTCGGGATCGTAGGTTGAAACTAACTTTTGCATAACATCGTAAGCTGCTATTTCGTCCTTTAGCACCTCAGGAATTCCGTGTGTATGGACTACGGCATAATTCCACGTTGGGACGTTATCCGCCTGGGGCTCGTACCACCGAGGAGAAATATAGGCATGCGGTCCCATGAAGACCGCTGTAGCAATTGTATCTGCCGCAAAAGAACGCCATTGCGGATTGGCTCGAGCCATATGGCCAAGTAGTTTTGTCCCACTTTCGTCCAGAAGGAGCGGGAGATGGCTGATGCTTGGTGTTGCTGTATTAACTGTGATCAACGTGGCAAACGAGTAGGTACGAATGATCTCGTGTACCAGATCCTCTCTTTCGATACCAAAGTGTTTCGGAGTATAAATCATAACCACCCTTATCTTTCTCATGGAGTTTAGTACCATGGCCGGATCGAAAAGCGATTTTAACACTTCTAACTTTGATGAGATTCTTGGAACTGTCGGTGACCCAGCAACAGCTGAAGTAGCGCTAAATATCGTTCTTTCGCAAGCCGAAAAGCTCTCTGAGAAATCGATCTACCTGCAAATCTTATCTCAGCTTGCGCTTGTACAAGCCATGCAAAAGAAATTCTCAAAAGCGGAGGAGACTATAAAAAAAGCGGAAACGCTCTTATCCAATGAACCTGACCCCATTGCTCGCTCAAGAATATTGCTTGAAAAAGGTCGTATCTTTCATCAGAAATCGCTGTTTTGTTCTGCAAATAGCGAAGAAAGCAAACTGTTCCTTGACGAGGCCCTCAAATACTTTGAACTTTCCTATCACACAAGCGAAGCACACGACTTGGACTACCACACTGCAAATGCAGCGCATATGTTGGGTATTGCGGCTCATACAGCAGATGAGAAAATTCGTTGGAACTTGCTCGCTATGAAATTTGCGGAGCAATCAAAGGACGTGAGAGCCAATTCCTGGCTGCCGGCTCTCTGTAACAACTTGGGGCAAGTCTACCTTGACGCAGGAAAGCATAGCTTAGCTTTAGATTTGTTCCGCAAAGCCCTTGACATCCGAGAAAGAGAAGGAATTGCATCTCAGATTCGCATTGCAAAATGGGCCTTGGGACACGCTTTGAGAATTGCTAACGAACAACAAGAAGCCCTTGCTCTGCTATTGTCGATAGAGAAAGAGTACGAAGCGATCGCAACAGCTCAAACATATGATATTCCGCAGGAAGCCTTTCGTACAATAAGAGGATTGGTTTACGAGGACCTCGCAGAACTTGAAACCAGCCAAACAAAAATCTATGCGGCAAAGGCCTACGCAGACCTTTCGCAAGTCGACTGGATGCAACTAGCACCTTATAAGCACAGACTGGAAAGGCTCAGGTCTTTGATGAATGACGGTATGTGACGAAAGCTGTCATGGAACCAGGTCCAGGCGATTTGAAATCTTCAATAGAAGGTTGCGAATATCAGAAAGCTGCTTAGGCCTTAACTCGGGATCGGAGTGAACGAGGCAATCGAGTAACGAAAGCACATTCAACATATGAACGCTAATTTTCCATTTTTCAGGAAGTTTCCACCCGAGACTCTGCACTCCTTTCAGGAAGGCGCTTTCAAAAAAACTAACAGAGAATATAACTTCACGACGTAGTACTCGTTTGAGAAAGGTTTTTTCAGATTTAGGAAGTAGCAAGAGCCCGCATTTCCGATTCTTGATAGAGATCGGCTAGGGGGAAAATAAGATCGAAGTCGCCCCACATCAGCTCTCCATCTTCAAGTGAAAATTTTTTGAATTTCTGAAGATTGGCATACTTTAAAATTTGAGGGTTTCGAGAATTCTTAAGGAATGGTCCGAAGTCAACCTCGTGTTTCGTTCCATCGGAAAAGGAAATGAGGAGTCTGAAGTTTTTAATATGCTTGGCTTCCACTATTTTGATATTTGCAGGCATCGGTTTCATATTTTACCTGCTATTTTCTTTGTGACAATTTTCTTATGATAGACAAAGAAGTTGATCCAGCTTTGGACAATTTCGTCACCAAAAACTTTAACGAATTTTTTAAAGTGTTTCGCTTGGTTTGCTCTAGAAGAGTGCTCCCAAATGGTTCTGATTGTTTCAATGACTAGTTCCGGTTGGTCAAACTGGATCATATGACCGCTATTTTGAGCGATAACCTGCTGACTATGTGTCGACAAATCCAGCAGCTTCTTTTGCCAACTATTCCAAGCAATATCGAACTCGCTTTTTGCAGATCCTTGGCCCATAAAATCTTTTCCTCGAGAAATTACGACTATGGGAAGATCTCCAAGATCCGTCTCGTTTGCTTGGAGGAGATCGACGTAGATGTTTTCATCCTGAGTCAATGCTTCCAGATACCGACTGCTAGATGTGTTTTGAATTGGATACCCCTCGGGCCTACCATTATTGAGTAACGGATCAGGAAAAAAGAAATCATGGATTCGTATCAGTGAGAATTTTGCTTCCCATAGTTTCAAGTAACTGGCGAAAATAGGGCTTTTAAAAAAGCGCTCAAATTCTTCCTTTGGAAGACTTATAGAAGAATCCACAAGAACCATCCCGACAATTTCAGGATCAACCTTTGAGAATTGTCGAATGTAGAGGCCTCCAGCTGAATGACCTACTAGAATCTTTGGCCCATTGATCCCAGCTTCTCTGAGTAGTAGCTTGAGTTCTTCATTCTGGTCTTCTATTTTTCGTTTTGAAGAATTACTAGCGCTTAGACCGTAGCCTGATCGATCGTATCTGCACACTTTGGTGAAGGTGCTTATTGGCCCAAAAACCTTATTCCAAGATGTCATGTCGGAACCAAGTCCTGACTCAAGCACTACGATTGGTGAGCCTTCACCTGCACACTGTATATGCATAAGTGATCCGTTAACATCAAGGAGCTTTCCTTTCTTTTCAAGAGTGGCGAGCTCCTTTTTGTTTGCCCATTTTTCAAATAGAAAACCCGCTCCTAGAAATAGGAATAGAGCAAAAAGACAGTGCTGAAGTTTAAATATTTTCATAAGTTGCCGAGCCCTGTAAGAGTAGATAATAAGGTTAGTTTCATCTCCAAGCCACCTTGTATTCGCTGTCTTTGAAGCCCACTGTTGCTTTTTTTCCATCGAACGCAAGAGGTCTCTTAATCAACTTTCCGTTGGAGGCAAGCAACTCGATCGCTTGGGATTCGGTCATAGCATCCATTTTGTCTTTCAAGCCCATATCTCGGTAGACTTGCCCACTTGTATTAAAGAGCTTCTTGACCACGAGCCCGCTATGATCCAGGATCATTCTGAGTTCGACTTTAGACGGAGGCTCTTCCGTAATATCTTTGTAGTCATAGCTAATGTTGCGTTCTCTGAGAAACGCTTCAGCATTGCGGCAAGTGCTACATTTTTTGTATCCATAAAATTTCATTTCTACCCCCGTTGATCTGCTTTTTTCCAATCATTTTTAAAGACCATGAGCTTATCCTACACAGTAGCAATTTATCGAATCTAACTGGGATAATTGGCCTTTTTTTTGTACTATCGTAGCAATTGACAAACCAGCCCACTGAGATGGCGGCGGCTTTGCCCCGTACCCCTCTACCGCCGTGGCAATAACGAGAAGCGCAATGACAAAAGTAACCCAAAAAAAGAATATTCATACAAATGATGAGCCTGCTAAAACGAGTGACAAGAGAACCATGACTCTGCAAGAGCTTGAGTCACATCTGTGGGGAGCCGCCGATATTCTCCGCGGCTCAATCGACAGCGCGGATTACAAGCACTACATATTCGGCTTACTCTTCTTCAAGCGTCTTTCCGATGTTTGGGAGGAGGAATACGAAGCACGCCTTGCTGAGTTTAACGACAAGGAGCTTGCCAGGGATCCCGAAGAACATCGGTTTCATATCCCTAAAGGAGCTTTTTGGAAGGATGTACGAAAATCCTCAACAGATATCGGCTCCCACCTTAACCGAGCCTTTCGTGAGATTGAAGATGCAAACCTGCGACTGAGAAGCGTCTTTCAAGATGTGGACTTCAACAACAAAGAGCGTTTCCCGGACAAAATCTTGCAGCAGCTCCTGCAGCACTTCGATAAACAGCGCTTGCGCCACGAAGACGTGCCCGCTGATGTTCTAGGAAATGCCTATGAGTACTTAATCGCTAAATTTGCCGATGATGCCGGCAAAAAAGGTGGTGAGTTTTATACTCCAAAAGAAGTGGTGCGCCTCATCGTTGAGTGCTTGCAACCCAAAAAAGGCATGAGCATCTATGATCCAACCTGTGGCTCGGGAGGTATGCTCCTCGAATCGTTTCACTACCTAGAGCGTCACAAACAAGATCCTAAATCACTGCACCTTTATGGTCAGGAGAAAAACCTCAACACTTGGGCCATCTGCCAGATGAACTTGTTTCTTCATGACATCGACGATGCCTATATCGAGCGTGGGGATACCCTTCGGGATCCCAAGCATTTGACAGACGACAAAGCTATTAAGACCTTTGACCGCGTAATAGCAAATCCACCATTTTCCCTAGCGAACTGGGGCGAAGATGTTTGGAAGTCTGGGGATAGTTATGGACGAGATGTCTACGGTTGTCCTCCTAAGTCCTATGGTGATCTTGCTTTTGTCCAACACATGATCGCAAGTTTGAATTCTAAGGGCAGGTTAGGAGTGGTCCTTCCTCACGGAATTTTGTTCCGAGGAGGATCCGAAGCCAAGATTCGTACGGGAATGCTAAAGGATGATTTGATTGAAGGGATTGTAGGACTAGCCTCAAATTTGTTTTATGGCACCGGTATTCCCGCTTGTGTGTTGTTGATTAATAAGAACAAACCAAAAGAGCGCAAAGGCAAGGTGATCTTTGTCCATGGGGCAGAGCACTTTGTAGAAGGCAAGAACCAGAATAGCTTGTCAGAAGAGAATGTAATTAAGCTAGCTCAAGGATTTTTGGATTATAAGAATCAGGAGCGCTTTGTTCGGGTAGTGGATCTCAAGGAGATTGAGGAGAACGATTTCAACCTCAATATTGCACGGTATGTGCAGACAACGGAAGAAGAAGAAAAGATCGATGTGAGGAGTGAGCTGGCGATTTTGAAAGAGCTGATGGCACAGAGGGATCAGGCTGAAGCTAAGATGTTAGGTTTTATGAAGGAGCTTGGCTATGATTCCTAAGGGGTGGAAAGAATTTAGACTTGAAGACATAGCAGAAATCTCAGGCGGAACAACTCCAAGCAAACAAAACCAGGACTACTGGGGTGGAGATATTTTTTGGGCAACTCCTACTGATATTACTTCACTAAAAACAGGACAAAACTATATAGAGAATACAAGAGAGAGAATCACTGATCTTGGATTAAAATCTTCATCTTTAAAATTACTGCCAAAACTATCAGTTCTCATGACTAGTAGGGCATCAATAGGATTTTGTGCGATAAACCTTGTTCCCATTACAACGAATCAGGGCTTTGCAAACTTTATACCCAAGCAAAATACTAGCGCGCAGTTTCTTGTCTATCTACTGAGGTTTAACTCACATAAATTTAAAAGCTTAGCTTCAGGAAGTACATTTCTTGAAATCAACAAATCCACTTTAAAAGGGTTTAAATGCGTAGTCCCCCCTCTCCACGAACAAAAACGCATCGCTGAAATCCTTACCAGCGTGGACGATGCGATTCAGGTGACGGAAAAAGTCATCGAGCAAACCAAGAAGGTCAAACAAGGGCTTTTGCAAGAGCTTTTAACCCGAGGGATTGGGCATACGAAGTTTAAGAAAACAGAGATTGGGGAAATTCCTGAGAGTTGGGAAGTTGCTAAGTTCGGAAAGGTTTTAGACGTAGTTTCGGGAAAAGGCTTTAAAGCCGCTGAATATGTGGAAGAAGGAATAAAACTACTCAGAATAGACAATGTTTCCTGGGGAGAGGTTACATGGGAAACCAAAGCACACTTACCCTTTAGTTATTCTAAAGACTATCCTAAGCTCGTACTGAAAGAGAATGATATCGTATTGGCTCTGAACAGACCGATAACCCAAGGCAAGCTAAAAATAAGTAAGATAGGTAGTAGGGATCTACCTCTGATACTATATCAACGAGTTGGGAGGATAGAAATCAAGAGTAGTGCTCTGATAAATTTGTTCACATATCATCTTTTGTGTTCTTATTTAAAGGAGTTTATCGAATCATCAAAAGTGGGCTCAGACCAACCTTTTATAAATATTTCAGATTTGAGAAAATTGCTTTTGCCTTTACCTCCTATCGAAGAACAAAGAAAAATAGCGCAGATTTTCGATGATTTAGACCGGGAGCTTCTTTTGTTTAAAAGGGCACTAGAGGTCTATATCAATATAAAATCCGGCCTAATGCAAGACCTCCTCACCGGTCGTGTTCGAGTAGGAAGTGTTGCATGAAACAAGGCTCCGAATACCGACTTGCAGAAAAGCCCTGCATCGAAGAACTCACTAAACTCGGCTACACCTTTATCAAACCTGAATCTCATCCAGAGCATCGAGATAGTGACAACCTCGTCATCCTCCGTCCTGAGTTCATCAAAGTCATCCAGAAAATCAACAAGATCGATGAGCGCACTGCAGAAGATGTTTACCAAGACATTCTTCGCATCACAGATAACCAGCAATTTATCAAAGTTCTACGCGGGGAATATAGTCGGACCATTTCGGGCGAATCAACCAAACAAACTATCAAAATCATCGACTTCCTAGACCTCAAAAACAACATCTTTACTGTCACCAGACAATTCTATGTGAGGTCCCAGTATTCAGGGATCCCGGATATCGTTGTCTTTGTAAATGGCATTCCCTTGGTCGTCATTGAAGCCAAAAGCCCTCTGAGTCGCAAAGACAAATCCGGGGAAGCATTTGACCAAATCAAACGATACGAGCGTGACATTCCCAGGCTTTTTCAAAGCAATATTTTCAACATCGTCACCGATGGCCGCAGCTTGCTCTATGGCGCCACGGGCAGCCCCTCAACGTTTTGGGCAGAGTGGAAAGACCCTTATCCAAAGAAGATCCAAGACTTTGGTAGTGACACCTTCAAAATGAGCCTCTTCGCTCTTCTTGATCGAGAACGATTGCTTGACCTTCTAGCGCACTTCATCGTCTTTGAGACAAGAGAAGGCAAGACGATCAAGAAGATCTGCCGTTACCATCAGTTTCGTGGTGTGAACAAGATTATCAACCGTGTCATCTCAGGCGATCATGACAAGGGACTGATCTGGCATACGCAGGGAAGTGGCAAGTCACTGACCATGGTCTTTGCCACCTTAAAACTCAAAGTGCATCTCAACATCAAATCAAAAAATCTAGAAAATCCCAACATCATGGTCCTAACGGACCGCATAGATTTGGACGATCAAATTGCGAAGACTTTTGAAGCCTGTGGTCTACCTAATCCCGTCCGTATAGATTCGATTGCGGACTTGCACAAAAATATCAAGGTAGGAACTATGGGTTTAACCTTAATTTCTACCATCTTTAAATTCCAGGGATCTAACAGCCCAGTAGCCAATAGTGACAAGTGGATCATTTTGGTAGACGAGTGTCACCGGACTCAAGAAAAAGACCTGGGTGCCTATCTGCGCAAGACTTTTCCTCGTGCGAAATTTTTCGGCTTCACCGGTACTCCAATTAAAAAAAGCGACAAAGACACTTATCGCAACTTTGGTGCAGATGGCGAAGGTTATCTCGATAAGTACGGTATAGATGATGCTGTTGCCGACGGTGCTACCGTTCCCATCCACTATGTGAGTCGGGGAATAAAATGGAACGTGGATCCGGGTGAGCTTGACCGAGCCTTTGATATGGCTTTTATGGAAGCCCCGGAAGACCAACTCAGCGAAATTAAAAAGCGTGGTGTTAAGCTGGGCGAATTGATTAAGCACCCAGACCGTATCGAAGAGATAGCCAAGGATATCTGGGCCCATTACAAGGAATTTGCAGCACCGGACGGGCTTAAAGCACAGATCGTTGCGTATGATCGTGAAACGATCATCATGTACAAGCTGGCTTTGAACAAAGTTATAGCGAAAGACCTTGAGAAGAGAGAAGGTTTATCGCCTGAAGAGGCTTTGCGAAAAGCGGACACCTATTCCTCCTGTGTTTACTCTGCCAACCAGGAAGACAACAAGCCCAATGAGTTAGCAGCTATTGAGACCCTGCGCAAAGACCTGCAAAGATACTTCCTGGACCATGAGAGCGAAAAACAAGCTAAAAAAAATTTTAATGAAAAAGGTAAAGCACCTTACTTTCTTATTGTCTGCAACAAGCTGCTCACAGGTTTTGATGCTCCTATTGAAGCGGTGATGTACCTAGACAGCCCTCTGACAGAACATAACCTTCTCCAAGCTATAGCGAGAACCAACCGAGTATGGTCCGACGGCAAGAAGGCAAGTGGTCTGATCATGGACTATATCGGTGTATCGAAAAAACTAGATGAGGCTCTCGCATCCTATCGCTCGGAAGATGTACAGCATGCCATGCAAGATTTGGAAGAACTTCACAGCAAACTTAAGGGAGCGCATAACGAAGTCATGTCCTTTCTCGGTGAGATCAAAGCCAAGAAGAATTACGAACGCGACGACTTTATGTCGCTCAAAAACAAAATCGCGTCTAAAGACCAATGGTTTATCTTCAAACGCAGAGTGCAAAACTTTGTGAAAGCATATTCGACACTCGCACCAGACCCAAGAGTGCTCTCTTTTACGAATGATCTGAGTTGGCTTGTGAAGTTCGTTGAGTGGGCAAACCCATTTTTTGAAGCCAAAATTGCGAACATGCTTGAAGATGTCTCGATGAAAATCCGAGGCATGCTCGAGGAGCACCTCGAAGTCTCCGGTATCAAGACTTTTTGCAAATTTCGTGAGATCACTGACCCTGATTTTATGCTCGATTTTTCTGTCAACTATGCCAATGACCAAGAGTTGCAAGAAGCCGCAGTTCGTAAAGCCAGCGAACTTAAGAAAATCACCGAAGAGAAGACAGACGCCAATCCTGAGCGTTATGGGTCTTTCTCCGAGCAAGTCTTAGCAGCTATCGAGAGATATCAGCAGGGGCAAGACTCAGCAGCAGAGCTCCTTAAAAATATGGAAAAGGTAGCTAAGGAACTCATGGACGAGGACTTGGCCCACACCAAATCTGGGCTCGATCCAAGAGCACACGATATCTTGGTTATTTTGAATTCCTTCGCCACAACAGAGCAGGACAACCGTGATGAAAAGCTCTCAAAAATCGCTAGCGAACTCACCAAGCTCTATGAAGAAGCCCCACGCGGATGGGAGCAGCGAGAGCAACTAAGACGCGAGTTACGGGGGAAAGTGCGACGAATTGCAAAAGAAGCTAACGTCGAGGGGTGGCAGAAAGATATCCCAACCAGGATAGAAGAATATGCGTTGAAGCATCTGACGAGTAAAAACTGATGGAAGAATTGGAATTTAACATAGGTCAGATGACTATCCCCTATAAAGTAGTGGAGAGACCTAAGGCAACTCGCAAGCGTCTTATTCTTACTCCCTACACCATGGAGGTGCGTGTCCCCAAAGGAACCCCAAACCTGGATGTACTGGAGTTTTTGAACAGCAAGGAGAAGTGGATAATTCAGTCTTGGGACGATCTTCGATCCAAAGTTGCCCTGGATATTTTCCCGACTCGTTTCTCTCCTGGTAGTAAAGTGATGAAGTGGGGAAGATTTGTACGTCTTGACGTACGAAAAGCGCCCCATGTAACTGGTGTTAAGGTTTCAGGCGGTGCACCTATTCTTGTTGAGATTCCTGAAAGTTCAGATTGGGAAGAGAAGGAAGAAGAAATAGCCAAGGCTGTGACCATGGCTTTGATTGAACGACTCAAAGAAACAATCGCAGATCTGATGGAAGAGCACTCTGCCAAGCTCTTGTCTCCCAAAACGTGGAGCATTAGCAGAAGCTCTGATAAGTGGGGCTATTGTAATGGTGATGGCAACCTTGGTTTTCATTGGCAGCTTATAAGTTGTCCTAAGTCAGTTTTGGAATATGTTGTGGTTCATGAGCTGGCTCATTTGACCCATCGAGATCATGGTGATGAGTTTTGGTCTTTAGTTCGTTCTGTACTACCTAATTATGAGTTACAAAAAAAATGGTTGGAAGTAGATGGGTCTAGAATCGCCTCTCATAGAGAGCCTTAGCAAGATATTTTTCTTCAGAACCTGATAAATCTCCACCATAGCTTAGTTCTTGGGTTGGTAGTCGGCGCAGATTGTCTTGATGATATGAAAAGCCTTCATTCCGATCCAGGTTTTTCTGCGTTATGTGAGGATCGAAATTACACACCAAAAACTTATGGTGACTTCTTGCGTGACTTTACAAAGTATCACTGCAAGACGTCTGTTCTCCCCACATTCAAAGGAGTGGTGATATAAAGTATTCTCGCTGCAAAAATTCGCAGGAGAAAAAAAATGTTAGCCTTCAACTGTCGCACACGAACTTACGTATGCAAAGAACCGACAGATATGCACCAGTCTTATGCTGAAGTGGGAAGAGATTGACTTGCAAGAGTGCTATCCAGATCACAGAGAAGCTCGAAGTCGTATTGATACGATGATCAGCGATTACAACTACGAGAGACCAAACATTGGAAATGGAGGATTCGCTCCTGCTGCAGTTCATGCACAAGGACGAGGAAAGCTGTTCAACGAGAGGCTTAGAGCTAGACAGAAGACAAGAAATGAGAGAATAACGTACTGGAATCAGAGAGGATCGAAGAGCGCATCAGACTTGTCTCAATTTTAGACCTGCTTTTGTGTCACCCTTGCTCGGACAGGACACCTTGGAATTTAAAAAACGAAGCTGAACTACAGTCTTATCAGTATTTCGATAAGCTTGTTCGCACTCTTCCTCGCAAGAAAAATGGTGATTTTGACTCCGCTCAATTCGGAGACAATGACGTTGATGCCTTTCGTCATGCATTCGTTAGTGGAATTTTCGTGCATGAATACAGTAGTACGGTTGCTAATATTTTTGGTATCGCCAATGAAGTCATGACTTTCGCTTACAACAGCCCTGCTACTGCAAAATCCAGAAACATGGATCTTTGGAATAATTCTGTCGACAGAAAATACGGACGAAAAACTAGGAAGCCTCACACTCTGGCTGCCGCTCTTGTTAAAGTTTTGAACGCCGGAGAACTGATTATTGACCTCAAAGACGGCGGAAATTTAGTGACTATACGAGCTATGAACTTGAACCCGGAAAGACTGTGATTGTCCTCAAGTCTGCGTGCTGTCAGTCGTTCTGTCTCAAATGTCTCTAAGGGAGCAATCGTAGGGCTTAGTATAGTAAACCTCAAACTTATCGGCAACTTTAGCAAGATATTTATAAACCACGTCATCGGTAAGATGGTATTTTATATGTTTGATAAAGCGGCCATCTGGATATTCTCTTTCTAGGCACTCGTCACTATCGGTTGTAGGAAAACCAATTTTAACCAGCATACGATTAGGCATCGGATTATCTGCTTTTGGCCTGCAATAAAGATTGCGAATTTGATATTTCACCCGAAAATGCAGGGCTGATAAGCAAAATAGTACCGCACCGTACCCTTTTCCTCGCAGATCTTTAGCCCACATATGCAAATGAAGCTGCCCATAGTCTGGGATTTTAAACTGTTTGAGAGTTGAATAGGCGATTGCTCTTCCATCTGCTTCCCAAATTATGATGTCTTCTCCCGCTTGTTCGATGGTGTGTTTGACTTCGCAGAACCATTTTAGAAACTTGAAATTTTCCTCCTCATTAGGTC
>CAZWOL010000069.1:0-12478 GCA_964635325.1 uncultured Pseudobdellovibrionaceae bacterium | reverse complement strand
CAAGCATGTAAGCATTGAGCAACTAAAGCTTCACCTTTTGCGTAACTTCAGTTACGGTATTCAAAAAGCCGATTTTGATGCCAACCGTAAGAAAGTCGACATCGTCGTCAACAACGAACAACTCAAACAAATTGTTATGTCCTTAGAGCAATCACCAGACGGTTTCACCGGAACCTGGAATGCTCCTACGCTTTCAGCCTCCGGGGATGTTGAGCTTCACAAAGCCGCTGATCCGCTCAACCTTCAAGCATCAAACACAGAGATGAAGGGCGACTATTCTGGGAATATGACATGGGACGGCAGAGGTCTTTACCAATTAGGACTTCTTACGCTTTCGACGTCTCAGGACAAGCCAGATTCGTTTGCCATGTCAGGCAATATCAAGTTGATCAATGGTGATCCCACTGTCAATGAGGCTTTGGTCTATAGCTTCGATCAAATTGAATTCAATCCCCTCACGAAACAAATTTCTTTAAAAGGCACCGCGTCGGACGTCTACTTTATTGGAACCTTTGATAACGGCAAACTCTTAGGTTCCTGGTATTCCAAACTACATGGAAAGACAGGTAGCGCAGAGTTTCAAAAAAACACCGTTCCACCAGCTCCTAACGGTCTAGCGCAGCTTATGGCTGTCAAAGGGACCTACTACGGCACCTTTACCAATACAAATGCCGGTACTCATCTTCCTTCTAAACTGATGCTTTCTCTAGTGTCGTATCACGATGCGGAAAAATCAGGTGGTCTTGCAGTATCGGGCAATGTCCGCTTCTATTTTGGACCGTTTTCTTCTTCAGAATATATCGAACTGCCATTTGATCATATCGACTATAACTTTTTCACACGAAACCTCGACGCCAAAACGTCTGGCGGTGCAAAGCTATCCTTTGAAGCTAACGTCAAGCAAGGAGTTGTTGCCGGAAAAATATCAGACGGGGCTCTTGGTCAAGTCGGAACCTTTACTGCATCCCAGACACTTCCATCCGATGAAAATTTTTCGATGGGTGGAGACTATCAAGGTTATCTCGTTTGGGACGAAATCCATGCTTTTCAAAACGTTGTTCTCAACATTCAACCAACCTTTAGCGGCGATAGCAGCTTAAAGTTATCAGCTACCGCAAAACTGAGCTTTGGAGCGGCTGGTTCAGGAGAACAGCTTGTCTATAAACTTGACGAAACCGAGTTTAATCCAACGACTGGCCTTGCTCATTTTAAGTCCAAAGACTCAGAAGTGTCGATTAAAGGATACCTAGAAAACGGCGAATTTGAGGGCGAGTGGATCACTACGATTAAAGGCCGAATGGGTCGCGTCGAAATCAGCAAAAGAGCGCGTCCGACAAATCCAGATGGATATGCGGCCATGACATCGCTCAAAGGTTCCTATCAAGGAAGTCTTAAAAACACCTCCAATCAAACAAATCTTCCCGAGCGTTTCATGATCGGACTTGTCACAACTCCAGATCTCAGCAGTCCTCGCGGGATAAAAATTTCTGGAAACATTCGTTTCTATCTTGGCCCTTTTGATTCCATGGAATTCGTTGAAGCCCCCTGCGATTCCGTTCAATATGATTTCTATACACGCATACTTGCAATGAAATGTGCCGCCCCGCAAATCGGCGGTCTATCAGTCAAGGGAGATGTCGGCACAAGCGATGTCAAAGGGCAAATATTTCACGATAGCTTAGGCGAAATTGGAAAATACGAGGTGATAAAACAGTGAAGAACAAATTTTGGCTTACTATGGCGTTCTTATGGGCGTCGTCCGCAGTAGCACAAGACAGCAAAACAAACGGCGGCGACGAATTCAAGGTCAGACCTTCGTCAAAAGGTCTTCTTTCAAAGACTGAGGGAAGTGAGTTTTCTATAGATCCTAAATTGGTCGACAGGTTTTTTGAAACAACGACAACGAAAGAAGCTTCCTCAGAAACAAGTTCATCGCGCGTCGGACGAGTTGAAGTTGGCTACGGCCATATGGTTCCGACAAACATGACGCTGCAAAACAAGTATTTTGAAGTTCCTTACTCCAAAAACCAATCGTCTATTCCCTATGGTTTTCTTCAGGGTTCAAAAACATTTTTGACGTTTGGACGGGGAGGCATGAATGCCTATGGGATGGTTGGCTACACAAATCAGCAAGGTATTTACGAAGTAACTGGCAGCTCGGGCATCACTCTAAAAGACACAGTTACGATGCAGTGGGTGCCGCTCGAAATCGGTAGCTCCGTCGACGTAAAGTTTTTTTCGGGTCAGCTTCAACCCGCCCTTGTTGCGGGCGTTGGGGCTGATTGGATCTCCCAAACTGGAACGCTAGATGGCATGAACCAAAACTATTGGATTCCGCACGTGTCCGCCGGACCTGCTGTTACGATTTTTGGTTCCGACGACAACTCATCTGGATTTGATGGAATATGCTTATCGGGACTCTACCGCAGCTCCTATGGCAGTGAGCAGGCGTTTAAAGGTTGGTCCTTTAATTTAACAAGTCGGTTTGCCATGTAGGCGAAAGCTGCGAGGGAGGAATGTGAGTGAGATTTAAGGTTTTTAAAACGACTTCGATGTCCGCTTTGATTTTGATCAGTGTCTTTGCAAGTAGGCACTCCTTTGCGGGTGATGATCATGCAGGCGGTGATCATAAAGAAGAAAAGGAACATGGACACGAAAAAGAAGGTGGCAACCTCGGCGAGCTGAGCGACGAGAAGGTAAAACATCTCGGCATTCCCGTCATAAAAGCCGAAAGCGGTTCCATCGATTCCTATCTCGTAATTTTTGGCAAAATTGATCTTCATCCAGAAAAAGCTCAGCATCTTCATTCAAAATATCCCGGCGTCGTTCGCGACGTTTATAAATCCACGGGGGACAGCGTTCGCGTAGGCGAAGTGCTAGCTCGTGTTGAAAATAACGTCGGAGTTCAGAGTTCCGATCTAGTCTCCACGATTAATGGCATCATCTTAGAAAAAAAGATTTCTGCGGGGCAATCCGTTAATGAAGAGGTGGAGGCGTTTACCGTTGCTGACCTAAGTTTAGTTATGGCAACGCTAGTTGCCTACCCGCGAGATATGAATCGCCTGTCGATCGGTCAAAAGGTTTTCCTGCAAACAACTAAGACCGGTCACTCCGAGACCGCTGAAATTTCCTACATATCCCCACTACTCGATGACAAGACCAGGACTGCTAAGATTCAAATCTATCTAAAGAATGAAGCGGGACTGTGGCGTCCTGGTCAATTTGTTATCGGCAAGATCCAAGTTGGAAAGCGCAATGCCATGGTCCGCATTGCGAACGATGTTGTTATTTCTTCTGGAAACATCGCGACCAAAATTTATGTCAAGGATGGCAATCGCTTTGTGCAACGAGTTGTTTCAGTTGCAGAGGGCGACTCGTCATATGCTGAGATCACATCAGGTCTCGCTGAGGGGGAAGAATACTTAGGAATGAGTATTGAACGGATCGAAGACTTTTATAAGAAGAAGGCTGTTGATGCAGATGCGAAAAAGTAGGCTGGCTGCCGGAAGCTACATTTTAGGGTTAACTCTACATTTCGCCTCAAACGAAGCGATTGCAGAAGCCCAACAAGAAAAGATCGATCTTGAAACGGCGAAGAAGTACGCGATTTCTCACAACTACGGGATCGCTGCGCTGCGTCACGAGGTTGAAGAGATCAAAAGTCGTGGCGAGAGGACGCGCTCGCCGTTTTTGCCGAAGTTCGGCGTTGCAGGAGGCGTCGAGTCGCAAAATTCTGTCGATGATTCCCAGGCTGCGCCTCTTGCCTATGCTTATGGCTCGTACAACATCTTTAACGGCAATAGAGACACCTATCGCAAAGAAATATCCCAAAGCGAGCTTGAGAAGGGTGAATTAAAGCTAAAGTCAGCAGAGTTTTTGGTCGGCCTCGAAGTTGAAGAGTTCTTTCATGCTTATCTTTTCAAAAGGGGGCTGATCGAGCTTAAAGATGCAGAAATCGAATTAAACGAAAGCCATCAAAAACTCGTTAACGAAACCAGATTGAGAGGCTCGGTTTCCGAAACGGATATCATGGAATTTCAGCTCAAAGATTCCACGCTTAAATCAGAGCTTGTGGCACTAAAGCAGGAATTAGAGGACGCGCGCAGTAATCTTAAACGACTCCTTGGAGAAGAAATCGGTGGCAATATTCAGCCAGTGGGAAGCTTGCAGCACCAGCATATCAAGGGCTCCCTTATGGACGCATTGGCAAAAATCCAAACACAGTCGCAAGACGTCAAAGCCAAGGCCATTGATGTCTCTATCGCGAAAACAGAGAGCAAGATCGCCAATGCTAGGTGGCTGCCTGAAGTAAATTTGGAAGGTCGTGTAGGCTATCTAAGCCTTGGTGAGCGAACCAAGGAAAATACTCCGCAAACATCTATAGCTCTTGTCGCCAAAATGGATCTCTACACTGGCGGAGATGCGCATTGGGAATCCAGAGAAAAGTCCGCGAACGCTTTAAAAGTTGAGTATCGACTCAAAGATGAAATCAATGACGCAATTCGTAAAGTAGAAATGGGATACCGCAATCTCAAAGTTATTGAGACAAGGGCCGACCTTGAAAAAGACAACGCCACGTTCGCCAAGAGATACTACAAATCGGTCTTAGGTGAGTATAAACGCGGCTTCAAAAATTCTTCTGACTTAAGCAACGCTTCCGACAAACTTAACGAAGCGCAAGCAAGAAAATTATCGTTGGAGTTCGATTTTATTCGAGAGCGCATTGCTGTCGAAAAAAGTCTCGGTTCTAAACTTGAGATTGAACTTGTTTCACCATCAGATGCAGCGAGCGAAGCCGATGAAAATAAAAATAAGAAAAAATGATCTACGAAAGGTCGTAGACCAATACTTCAAAGGTAGCGTCGAGAACGCGCTGATGGCCCTTGTTGGTTGTTTGGCGGTGCTTGCTGCAGTCCTTATCATCTTTGTTGGAAGAAGCGCGCCAAGTGGCGGAGGACATGGCCATGGCGGTGAGCATGAAGAAGGTGAAGAAGGAGCAAGGTCGATTGAACTCTCGGACGACGCAATAGCCTCGTCTGGAATTAAACTCGAAACAGTTAAAAAGTCGACCATTCAACGGGTCGTTAAGCTGAGAGGACGGATTTCGGTGAACCGCGACCGCTACGCGAAGATCGGGTCACGATATTCCGGGACTGTACAGGTCGTGACAAAGGGACTTGGTGAACAGGTTGCTAAAGGTGAAACTCTCGCTCGGATGGAAAGTGTTGCAGCTAGGGCCACATTTGACGTGCGCAGTGGTATCTCTGGCATCGTAGTGGATAGACAGGTGGTGCGTGGCGTTTTTGTTTCAGACAAGGAACCCATGTTTACCGTCGTTGATCTGTCAAACGTCTGGGCTGAGTTAAATGCCTCTGACACAGACTTCCTCTCGTTGAAGGCTGGGCAGAAAGTAAAAATTACGGATGCCGAAACCGGAAAAACAGCCGAATCGACCGTGTCCTATGTCTCGCCAAATGTTTATGAAGACACTCAATCTCTCGTTGTTCGCGCCGTTATCGACAACAAAGAAAAAAGCTGGCGGCCAGGCAGCTTTATCGAAGCGGAAGTCCACGTAGAGGATAAGGAAGTCGCGGCTGCAATCCGCCTTGATGCGGTGCAGACACTCGATAACAAAGCAACAATTTTTGTCAAGAAAGGTGACGCTTTTGAAGCCCGCGACGTGGTGCTTGGCACTTCGGACAACCAGTTTGTCGAACTGGTTAGCGGGGCCTCTGAGGGCGAAACATATATTGGCTCAAACAGCTTCATCGCCAAGGCGGAGCTTCTTAAGTCCAGTGCTGAACACGAGCATTGATACGGAAAGGGTACACTGTTGTTAGAAAAGATTTTAAAATTCTCGATTAATCAAAGATGGCTTGTGCTCGTTGCAACTTTGGGACTTGTCGCAGTCGGGGTTTATAACCTTTCTCGTCTGCCAATTGATGCGGTTCCCGATATCACCAATGTGCAGGTACAAATCAATAGCGTTGCTCCGGGATACTCTCCCTTTGAAGTTGAGCAGCGCGTCACCTTTCCTATCGAAACAGCGATGTCTGGTTTACCAGCTCTTGAGCAGTCGCGCTCACTGTCGCGTTACGGACTTTCGCAAGTGACAGTTGTCTTTAAGGACGGCACTGACATCTATTTTGCAAGACAGCTTGTAAACGAACGTCTGCAAGAGGTTCGTGGGCAATTGCCTGAAGGTGTTGATCCGACCATGGGACCAATATCAACGGGTCTTGGCGAAATCTACATGTGGACGGTTAGTTCGGAAGCCGACGCTAAAAAACCAAATGGACAGCCGTATACGCTTACCGATTTGCGAGAAATTCAAGATTGGATCATTAAACCGCAGCTTCGCACCGTTCCTGGTGTCACAGAAGTTAATACGATTGGTGGCTTCGAGAAGCAGTTCCATATCACGCCTTATCCAGATCGCCTTTTGGCTTACGGACTTTCGCTCAATGAAATTGTCGCCGCCCTTGAGAAAAACAATGAAAACGTCGGAGCGGGTTACATTGAAAAAAATGGTGAACAACTTCTGATCCGTGCTCCGGGTCAAGTTAGATCAATAGAAGAAGTTGAAGGCATCATTATCAAGAACATTGAAGGCGTTCCAATTTACATCCGTGACGTTGCCGACGTCATTTTAGGACAGGAACAACGCACGGGAGCTGGCACTCAAAACGGTAAAGAAGTGGTCATCGGTACCGTTTTCATGCTGATGGGAGAAAATAGTCGCACGGTGTCTCATCGAGTAGATGACAAGATGGATGACATCAAGCGTAGCGTTCCGAAAGGTGTCATTGTTGATACCATATACGACCGGACTGTGCTTGTTGATAAAACAATCAGTACCGTATCAAAGAACCTGATAGAAGGCGCGATTTTAGTTATCGCCATTCTCTTTCTTTTTCTAGGCAATATCAAAGCGGCATTCGTAACCGCGATGATTATTCCCCTCTCCATGTTTTTCACTGCAATCGGCATGGTACGCAGCAGTATCAGTGGCAACCTCATGAGCCTTGGTGCCCTGGATTTTGGGCTTATCGTTGATGGTGCCGTCATCATCGTTGAAAACTGCATTAAGCGTATCGGCGAAAAGGGGCATGAACTTGGTCGCGCGCTCACCCTTCAAGAACGCCTAGAAACAGTCTTTGAGGCAACAAAAGAGGTTCGACAGGCCACGATGTTTGGCGAGCTGATCATTATGATCGTTTACCTTCCTATCCTGACGCTTACTGGTGTCGAAGGAAAAATGTTTTATCCCATGGCATTCACAGTCATCGCTGCACTGCTTGGTGCCATGATTCTTTCGATTACCTTCGTTCCCGCCGCTGTTTCGATCGTTTTATCGGGAAAGATAGAGGAAAAAGAAAATTTCATTATGCGCTGGGCTAATAAAATCTACCATCCCATTCAAGATCTTACTTTTAAGGGAAAACGTTTACTCATTTTCTCGACGGTTATTTTGATTGTCCTTTGCGCACTGATTACAACAAAAATGGGCAGTGAATTTATTCCAAGCCTTGATGAAGGCGACGTGGCCACTCACGCGATGCGTGTTCCAGGAACAAGCCTAAGCCAAGCCGTTGAAATGCAAAAGGCAGTCGAAAAGGAAATCATGTCGTTTCCTGAGGTAAAGACGGTATTCTCAAAAATCGGTACGGCTGAAGTTGCGACAGACCCTATGCCGCCAAACGTGGCCGACACATTTATTATGCTTAAGCCTCACAGCGAATGGCCAGATAAGTCCAAATCCAAGACTGAGCTGGTCGATACGATCGAGCATTATTTGAAGGAACTTCCGGGAAATCAGTACGAATTCACGCAACCGATTCAAATGCGGTTCAATGAACTAATTTCAGGTGTTCGTAGCGATGTTGGCATCAAGATCTTTGGTGACGATATGGACGTCCTGCTTAAAACCGCAGAAAAAGTCGCCTCAATAACAAGACAGGTTAGTGGAGCATCAGACGTTAAGGTGGAACAGGTTTCTGGTCTGCCAGTCCTTACGATTAAGTTCGATAGACAAAAACTTTCGCGAATTGGACTCAACGTTTCTGACGTTCAAGATGTCATTGAAATTGCTCTTGGCGGCAAAGTCTCTGGAAAACTTTTTGAAGGTGATCGCAGATTTAGTCTGATCGTGAAATTGCCAGAGCGAATTCGCGCTGACCTTGAAGAATTAAAGCGTTTACCCATTTCCATCCCCGAGCATGGCGAGGATGCACCCAAAGCAGCGGATGCTGCCGCGTTGCGCTATATTACGCTTGGCTCAGTGGCAGACCTTAATATCTCTCCCGGTCCCAACCAAATCAGCCGCGAAAACGGTAAAAGGCGCGTAGTCGTTACAGCTAACGTGCGAGGCCGAGACCTTGGCGGTTTCGTCAATGAAGCTCGTGAGCGGATCAAAAAGGATGTCGAGATTCCTGCCGGTTATTGGATTGCTTGGGGTGGACAATTTGAACAACTGATTTCAGCAACGAAGCGTCTGCAAATTGTCGTCCCCATTGTATTGGTTCTCATCTTTGGTCTGCTTTACGTCAGCTTCAGCAACGCTAAAGATGCGTTGCTTGTATTCACAGGCGTTCCGTTTGCACTTACAGGTGGAATCATTGCCATCTGGATGCGCGGTATCCCTCTATCAATTTCTGCAGGCGTGGGCTTTATCGCCCTGTCAGGGGTTGCCGTGCTCAACGGACTCGTCATGATTACCTTCATCAATAGACTGCGTGAGGAGGGACATCCTCTCTTAGAGGCCGCAAAAACCGGCGCAAAAGAGAGGCTGCGACCCGTGCTTATGACAGCACTTGTTGCGTCACTTGGTTTTGTTCCCATGGCCCTAGCCACCGGAACCGGAGCCGAAGTGCAAAGACCTCTCGCTACGGTTGTTATTGGTGGAATTGTTTCTTCAACCGCTCTGACGCTGCTCGTCTTGCCGATGCTGTACTGCATTTTTCATCGTCAAGACAGCGGCAAGAAAAAGCGTGTGGTTGCGCGACTTGTTTAATGGTCTGACGCTCCGAGAATGGTTCTTAGAGCGTTTGATGGAATTGGTTGAATCACAGGAGGAAATATGAACAAGGCTTTTGGTCTCAAGTTAATCTTAACGGGTTTTCTTTTGTCACCTGTTGTCGCTCTTGCAGAGGGTGAAAAGAAAGAGGAGTGGCACTGTGAAAAAAAGGACAAGGACGGCAAGGTCACGGACATTGAAGCTAGCTCAAAAGATGACTGCAAAAAGAAGGGCGGCAAGTGGAAAAAGGGTGGAGATGACCACCATAAAGAAGGCGATGGTCACAAGCACGATTAACTGATTCGTGGAAACTAATTGATACGCTATGCCCACTGCAAGCACGGGCAGTGGGTTTTTGTCTAGCCAATCATAGTTTCCCCGCGGGGAGGCAAATGATGAAAAGTTTTTTTAAACTCTGTTTTCTTTCGCTGTTTTTCGCGAAGACCGGTTTCGGTGCAGATTCATTTGGTCGGTTCGTTGGCACTCTTAAACATGATCGCTTGCAAAAAGAGCAGCTCGCCAAAATCGATTTTGTCGCACACCGCCAGACTGGCTCAAGTTTAGAATTGATGGCAGTTCTTACTTTGCAGTTCGGCGAGTTTACAAGTGGTGAATACGTTTCCTACCATTTCGATTCTGTACGATATGATATTTCTACATCGACGCTCGTGTTTGATCAGGCTGATCAGGACGTGAGTCTCGTCGTTGAACGATTCGATGGAAATAATTTAACTGCCAGTCTGCGCCATGTTAGTGGTGGAAATGTCGGCAAGATTTCTTTGGTTAGGGATGGAATAGCCCATCCGACACAACCATTGATTCAACCTCTATGGGGCGAGTATCGCGGCAGTTGTGAATCCCCATATGGCGAAAGCGACCGCATGGTGATTCGCCTTAAAACGTCGCGATCATCGGCGGATTCATCGAGAGTCGGAAATCCTTTCGGTTCTTATGACATCAGAGGATCTGTTGGCAGCATTGACCTCTGCAATTCGGTAGAGTCGGCGGCTGGTGAGGGGAAAGTACGACCGCTTTCAAAGGCGTTTGCATATCCAGACGATTTGTCGAGCTTCTTGGCGAGTTCGTCGTAGGTGATATCGCGCTTTGCGCGACGCTCCGCCTTACATTGCGCCATGATCTCCTTAAATACTTTGCTGACTCGATCCTCTATATCTTTCACGCATCGCCCTCTATCCCGCTGAAATTTCTGAAAAAATCTGAATTCTCATAAAATTACAGCTTATCTCAGCGTCTTTTCGGGCAAAATCGCTATATTTTAACGTGTTTTTACTAAAACTAGATGTATTCCATTGATTTTTGCATTTAGTCGGCTATATTTGGGCGTGTTTGGAGCTGAAATCGACGAAATAGAGTGAGTTTTTGAGGTGGGAAAGAAGCAGATGCCCAAAGGAAAACGTTTTCTCAATGTGAAGAAGCCATACATCACCAAAGGGCAGGTAGAAGCAGCGATTGCGTTTCTCGGAAGCGATCCGATTGGCAAGCGAGTTCACGCTGCGGAAAATATGCTGATTTTGCTAGCGAAGGATTTTCTACCTAATCTCAAATACTACATTTTCAATGCGGCCTATGACCTTCGCAAAATAATCAACAACCAAGAGTTTGACCGGCTGATCAATTCCAGTCCAAATCTAGCTGACCTTCTTAATTCCACCGCGCATGGCGGTTACATACGTGCATCGCTAGATTCCGAACAGATTCGGTTTTTGATGTTTTACAACGAGCAACTGAGCTTCGCGGAAGCTGATCTCTATTCAAAGAGTCTAGGTCAGATTGTAGCGGCAACATTGTCCGTTCTGGGCATCGATATGTCGCAATATTTTGCGAATGAAAAATCAACTGCAAAAGAACTGCTAGAAATTGGCGAAAAGTTACAGGCGGCAGCGGGCGAACGAAAAAAGAATGAGGGTTAGTAATGATTTAAATGTGCGAACTCCTAGAAGGTTACGGATCATGCAAAATGGAAGAGTTTTTATTGTTGATGACGATGAGTCTTGGCGTTTCATTTTGCGTTCTTGTTTGGATCGACTTGGAAATTATGAAATAGCTGAAGCGGAAAATGGCAAAGACGCATTGCAAATTCTCAACGGCTCGCCTACGCCCGATCTAATCCTTACAGATTTTAACATGCCATACATGAGTGGCGACGAATTCTGTGCACGTCTCTACGGAGATTCTCGCTTCGCAAATGTGCCGGTCGTTCTTTTTTCAAACGATGTTTTTTTAGAGAATCTTGCCAAATCCATGGCGATCTCTGGCTGCATCTCGAAGAGCAATGATGCCCGCGCTGTTACCGAAACACTTCGCGGGGTGCTCGTGCGCAACGGTATTGACGCGAGAAAGGTAGAGTATGTGTAAGGTCATCGTCGCCGAAGACCATGAAGATCTACGTTGGCTTCTGGCGAAAAGAATCGAAGAACTCGGCCATGACGTTCTTACCGCCGTAGATGGTCGTCAGGCACTAGAGATTTTTGAAGCTAATCGAGATGCAATTGTAGTCACAGATGGGCAGATGCCTCGTTTAAATGGACCGGAACTTTTGGAGCACATTCGGAGTGTATCTCCAAAAACTTTGATCATTTTGATTACCGGTGACATCGAGATTGGAAGGCGTGAAGCGCGTCGTGAAGGCGGCGCAAATGTCGTGATGCTTAAGACACCAGACATTTCAAACGAAGTTGCGGCATACCTGCGGAACTTAGACGCGCAATTCCATATCGGCGAGTGCGTGCGATGCTGAGCAGTAGTAGCATCGGGAACGGTTGGACCGACGATCGCATTTTCGAGAGCACGCGCGTTGGTAACGGGTGTACTGACAGTCGTATCGGCAATGGGGCAAGCGTTAACTTTAAAGCGCGGCTTCCGACATTGAGGCCGAAGAGCTAATGTTTTGGCTAAGGGCCGCCGATAAAAGGTTAACTCTTGCTAAGAGGGCAAGGGCCGATATGGCACTAACCGATGATAGGACCTAATAAAATTTGGTTTCTCATGGAATTTGCTTAGTGCTTCGGTTATAATAAAAAGAATTGGAGGCATTTGCCGACCTCGCATGAAGAATATCTTGGCAAAATTTTTGATCTTTCTCACCCTGGCAAGTTCGCTTTGTAGCGTCGATTTGCTAGCCAAACCTGCATTTGGCGACCGCGGGAATTCGATAAGCGAGCCAGCTCACGAAGCTCACAATCAACAGACCGCATCAAAAGGCGAATCGGACTGCGATACTGAGACCTGCGCACAGCATCAGTGCCATCTTGGTCATTGCCAGTTTAGCGTTTCATCAAGTGTTGATGTTTCAACGCCGCCGGTATCCGGCCTGCAGATGTCAGCAACATCTGATCGAATGAATCCCTTTGACTATCTTTCTAGCCTTATCAAGCCTCCCTGCGCCTAACCGTTCCTCCGTTTTTTAAATCACAGAACTAATTAATTACTGCTTATCCATTA
>CAZWOL010000068.1:0-12496 GCA_964635325.1 uncultured Pseudobdellovibrionaceae bacterium | reverse complement strand
CATATTGGCAAGGTATTCATCGGTTCAGGAGAAATTTGACCGAAAGTCATTGTAACATGTATGAATGCTTTGCATTCCTAGGTTCTGGGTAGCAAACTTTCGAGTACTCTGTAGGATTCTTTGAGCTGCTCAACATCGGTTTTTAGCAATTCGAGATTTTGCCCTGTTTCCGGTGTGGAGAGAAAGTACCCCTCGCCTCTTAGTGTTAGAACCAACCCACCTATTCCCACTGCGAGGCCTGATGCTGCAAGAAGTCCTCCTCCAATCTTGATAGCAGCATGATCCTGATGCATAGCGAGGACACCTCCACCGACCATCAGAACACCGGTGCTTAGCAAGGCAGATCCTGCAATCGTATATTTGAGGCGTTTCTCACGGGATATGCATTTGCTTCCGGATAGGTTGAGATAGAATGCTTGGATGCTGATTTTGCTGACGCAACCTAAGACATCAATGCAGGCTATGCTTTGACAGAGAATATTGTCGTCCCAGAACCACTCATCTTTGGTTTTGAGGATTCGGCTATTTGATGTTTTGCGGTCAAGCTGGCATTTTTGCTGAGCAGAGAGTTTGTTGTAGTCTGCTCGTGTGTAGCACAGAGTTTCTGCTACGTCGGATGCTAGAGAAAGAGAGTCATCGCGATCTGCAGGGTCTTGCTGCGGAGGCTTAGGGGCATCGTTGTCTGAAGCCTTGCTAATAAAGGACTCTGCAACTTTGTGCTCTCCTGCAATTGCAATTAGAATTTTCAATTTTCTTTGTTCGGGATCGTTGGTATCGACGGCTTTTTCTTTGATATTGCGAATGTATGCAAGTCCATCTTTGCGAGTGGTCTGCTTAAGGCTTTGGGTTGCATAAAATGCGTCGCGTATTTTTTTGTGGGTGGTGTGTTGGAAGTTGATTTTTTTCTTCGTCAAACTCTCCAAGTTTATCCATGCAGCACAAGGATTTTTGGGGGTTTTGCTGCTCGAGGATTCGACACAAACACGAAGCTTAATGTCTAGAGATTTGAGTTCATCGAAGCTTCGCAGGTTGCTGAACTGGATCCAGTCTTCGGTAGAGAAATCTTCGATGCATTTTTCATTTTGACATACAGAATATTCTACAAAGGCTGATTCCGGACTTTTCTTCATCGTTAGCATTGGATAGCTTCCATCAAAACCAGGAAGCGCAAATTGCGTCAACTCGCTGCTCAGTAGCTTTAGATCTTCATTAGCATACGTAACTTTATTTTTTACATCGACAAGTTCGAGGTTTTGTCCGTCTTTGCGGAGTACTCCGGTCAGGGTTGTTTCGGCTAAGGGCATCTCAATCAAAGGTCCGCTTTTGGGAGGCGGTTGAAGAGTTTGAGTTTCAACAGTTTTAGGTCGTATTGCCTTGCACGAGAGTATTCCCAAAACGCTTAGGATCGTAAGTGTGAGACATCTTCGCATCGCTACCTCATTTGTGAGTGACCACATAATAGCCTCATAACTTCTAAAACATTGTTTTCTGACCAAAATTATGAATTAGGATTGAAACGGAAGCAAGCTGACCCATCTTGTATTTGCCATGAGTCGATGTGTGCGCTTTGAATTGCATCAGCATCAATAACGATAAGAACAGGGCTGCCACTGTGAATTTTAATGCTCACCTCTGGGCATGTCACGCGGTTGCGTGCACCACTGCGCTGGATGAGTCCCAATGTTTCATGTTCTAACTGCCAGGCGAGTCCTTGGGTCGAAAGACACGCTTCTGGGAAGGGGAGCAAGGAGATTATAGCTCCAAGGCTTGCTCTAAGTTGCAGGGCATCTCGAACCACAAATCCTATCTTGCTATGTGAATCGGCTTGGGCCTCAAAAAAAATCATCGGGTGTGCTGCTGAATATTTGACAAAGCAGTGCAGATTGTTATGTTGGTGATCGATTTCGCCCCCTCCGATGCCAAAGACAAGAGTTGGGCCGAGTTTGTTTTGAATGATATATTGCAGACATTTTTCGAAGTCATTCGTCTCCTGATCATGGTCAAGGATGATGTCTATACCTTCTATTGGGATGCTGCCTTCTAGGGAATCTCCGTCCCCGATCACAAGCTTAGGTTTGAGGCCCTGGACAAGGAGTTTGCGAAGCGCTCCTCCATCTGCAGCGATCGTTGTGGTATGGTTCAAATCTGGGAGAAGGGACAAGTTAGGTATGGTGCCGTTGAGAAAGAGTGTGCTTTGAAACATGCTATTTGCTGCGCCTCTAAACAATTGGGGAACAACCGACCAACCCAAATTGTATTGTATGGTTCTCTATAATATTTGGGGACAGTCGGTTGTTCCCCAATTTCTGTCGAGTCTATTAGCATGCAAATCGAAGAAGCTACAAGCTATCGTCATCCACAGTCTGTTCTTAGGCAGCTACCCAAAGGATCTCGTTGTCTGCTAGAGAGTACTTTACTCTCGGAAACACACCGTTGGGCAGTGTTGGCATATGAGGCCGTCAATACCTTCAAAGCAAAGGGAGAACGCTACTGGATCGATGATGAGGGGTATGTTGGTGCTGCTTTTGAGAAAATATCAGAACTCATGTCTGCCCTCCCCAAGCCTGCAAATCCTCGAAAATTTCCCTTCATGGGTGGCTATATGGGGTGTGTTTCGTACGAAAGTGTGCGTCTTCTCGAACGTATTCCAACTCATGTGACCGAGGACTATGATCTGTACTTTTACAATGTGCAGAGCTTCTACCTTTTTGATTGTGTCGAGGAACGCGTCTATTTTTTGTCTTCAGAAGGAAAAATTCCGGATCTCAAAGACTATTTTTTCCGTGCTGATGACGAGATTAGACAGTCTTCTGTGGACTCTGATGCTCTGATCGATTTTACCAAACTCACACTCAATTTTACGCAAGATTCTTACCTGCAAGCGATCCTTCATATTCAAGAATGCATTCGCGATGGACACACCTACCAAGTTAATCTTTCGCAACGCATGACTTTGAAAAATGCAGCAGATCCTGTGAACATCTATGCAATACTCTCCAAGCTAAGTCCTGTGCCATTTGCAGGTTTTTTCGAATGGGAAGATACGACGATCCTGAGTGGTTCCCCAGAGCGTCTTTTCGAAGTGAATGATCGTAGCATTCGTACTCGTCCCATTGCTGGGACGCGACGTCGGGGAAGTGAAGAGGAGACCCAACGTTTTTTGCAAGAGCTTGCTTTGGATCCCAAAGAATATGCTGAGCATGCGATGTTGGTCGATTTGGCGCGCAATGATTTGGGGCGTATAAGTGAGTACGGAAGTGTTCACGTGCAACATTTTATGGATATTGTGCAGTATCGTTCGATCTTGCATACCGAATCCGAAATTGTTGGAACTCTGCGTTCAGATATTCGATTTATAGATATTATGCGTGCTCTCTTTCCTGGAGGGACAATCACAGGTGTACCAAAAATGAGTACTATGCAAATCATTCATGCCTTAGAACCCTGTGCCCGTGGTATTTATACGGGAGCTCTCGGGTATTGGAGTGCGTGCGGTCATGCAGATTTCAACATCATGATCCGAGCAATTGTTTGTCGTGGGGACACTGCACATACCCAAGCAGGGGGAGGAATTACGATCAAGAGTATTCCGCAACGTGAGTACAAAGAAACACTAAACAAGGCACGTACACAGGTGCAGGCAATACTTTTAGCAAATGGTGCTTTGTGAAGCGTATTTTAATAATCGACAACTATGATTCGTTCACCTTCAATCTTGTGCAGCAGTTTGGTGCTATGCAGTGTGCAGAGCTGCTTATTCTGCGAAATGATGTTCCTTTAAGCAAAGCATTGTTCTCCCAAGCAACCCATCTTGTGATTTCACCGGGACCAGGCAATCCTTCCCATGCTGGAATTTCTCGTGCGGTAGTTGAGCATTTTCAGGGGCAAATCCCAATTTTGGGTGTATGTCTGGGATTGCAATTGATAGGTGAGATGTTTGGTGCAAAAGTTGTACGTGCTCCAGTACCAGTGCATGGTCAAGTGGCTCAGGTTCAACATGATGCTCGAGGTCTCTTTGTCGGAGTCCCTAACCCGACAGCCGTTGCTCGTTATCATTCTCTGGTTTTAGCGCAAGACGGATGGCCTGAGACCCTCGAAATTTCTGCACGCACAGCAGACCAACTGGTGATGGGAATTCGACATCGTACAATACCATGTTTGGAAGCTGTGCAATTTCATCCGGAATCGTTCATGAGTCCCGATGGGGATCGTATGATGAGGAATTTTGTAAATGCAAAAATCGGTCACACAGCATGAGCTTCATCTGCATCTGCACGGATGTCTGGATGCCGAAGATGTTTGGGAATTAGGACGCGTACGTTGGGAGAGTCGTCGTGGAGCGCTACAATGGTATGCTGCAGAATACGAGCTTGCTTGGGGACGTAGTCCTCTTTGGGAAAGTTATTGGACACATCCGGATGGGTTGGAGCTTCTTCGCAGGGACTACGTCTTCAAACAGTGCGGAACGTTCGATCGCTTTCAAGCGTGTTTCAACCTGCTGATTGCGCTCTTTCCCATCACAGCAAATGATGACACAGTAATTCGTTGTGTGCTAGCCAAGCTCCAGGCTTGTCACTTGCGTCATGTCGAATTGCGTATGCCATTTGGACTTAGTTTAGCCCATGATAGGGATGCGATTTTACGTTTCCTTAGTATGCTTACAACTTGTGCAAGAAATTACGAGAGTAGTACTTTTACACCGCGTTTTGCAATCAGTTTGCCTCGTGAGCACGATGCATTGAAGTTTCAGTACGAAGTTCTGCGTTCGTGGCTTCGTGATCATAGCGATCTGGCGCCTGCCATTACAGCAATTGACTTCTGTGGTGCCGAAGAGAACTATCCTCCGGAGCATAAGAGAGATTTTTTCGCACAGGTTCATCGAGACAATTCATGCTATCCGTCAACAGCGCTTGCGATTCTGTACCATGTGGGTGAATCGTTTGCGACGATTGGAATTGAAAAAGCGATTGAGTGGATTCGTAGCTCTCACCGTTACGGAGTGCATCGTCTTGGGCATTGCATTGCTTTGGGCTATTCGGGGCTGTTGATTCCTAACGATAGTGCAAAGCGTATTTGGGATCTGCAAGAGCGTACTATGGATGAATTAAAAGAAAAGAAAGCAATTATTGAAGTTTGCCCAAGCTCTAATCGCTACCTTGGTGGGATAGTCGATGAGGCTCAGCATCCTCTTGGTCGTTTTCTCAATAAGGGTATGAATGTCGCGCTTTCTTCAGATGATCCAGGTATTTTCGCAACAAATCTACAGAATGAAGAAACGATTTCCCGTGAATTGTATGGAATGACTCAGGAGCAACTTCTATGCTCGGCACATTTTGCCGAGTCTGCAACTGCTGAGCTTCTTAGCGGAAGAGTCTGATTGTCTTAGCATTCTTTGACGATTGCCCAAGCGATGTTACCATAAGAGGATGTCAGACCTCATAGGGAACTTGCTTATGCGTAATGCTATTCAATCCTTGATTGCTTATTCTTTTTTATCTTTTTCAGGGCTAGCGATCGCTATCGATGAGACATCCAATTCTCAAGTTTTGGTTTCGATCGGGATTGATGCCCTTCCTAGACTTAACCAACCGTTTCGCAAGCAGTTCACTATTGTAAATCAGACCAAAGATTTTGCAGTACTCAAAATGTCAAATAAGGAACTACCAAGACTCTCCAATGTTATGCATTCCATCTATGGGCGTTGTGGGGGTTACATTGTAGAAAACAGTATAGAAGAAGCTATGGAGTTCGCAAATGAAGTGGAACACCAAGTCTTTGCTCCCCCTGTTATTCATCAGAAAGAACTCGTAGCTAAGGCGCATGCAATGGTCGACGAGAGTAATCTCCGTTCAACCATAGAGGCTTTGTCGTCCTATCGTAATCGTTACTACACTTCACAAACAGGCGTGCATTCGCAGGAATGGGTTGGTGCGAAATGGACAGAGATGACCTCGTCAATGCCAAACGTTGACTTGCAATACTTTGAACATGCAGACTACCCACAGCGTTCGGTGATTCTAACTGTAAAGGGTAGTACAAAACCGAATGAAGTTATTGTTGTTGGTGCACATGGTGACTCCATTGCAGGTTGGTCCCCAACCGATGACGTTGATGCTCCAGGGGCTGATGATGATGCTTCTGGACTTGCGGTTATTACCGAGGCGCTTCGCATTATGAATGCGATGGGAGTGCGTCCAGATCGAACGATGAAATTTATTTCCTATGCTGCTGAAGAGGTTGGGTTGCGTGGTTCATCGGATGTTGCGCAATCCTTTCGTGATCGTAATGAAAACGTTGTTGGTGTTATGCAGCTTGATATGACCAACTTTACGACGCGTCCCAAAGAAATTGTACTGATGACAGACTACACGGATGCGCGACAAAATTCTTTTATCAAGAATCTGATCAAGACCTATCTTCCGAAAAATGTTGTGAAAGAAGATCGTTGTGGGTACGCCTGCTCGGATCATGCTTCTTGGAGTCGCAGAGGATATCCAGCGTCTATTCCATTTGAATCACGTATGCGTGAGTACAACAAAAAAATTCACTCCGCAGAAGATACCATTGCAGCTTCTCAAAATAGTGCAATCCATTCTGTGAACTATGCAAAAATCTTACTCGCTTATTTGATGGAAATGGGGCTTAACTAGTTTTTTGGATTCATATCCTAGCTTCCATCCCCCGTCATATGCGACACCCACTCTACAATCTGCTTTTTAAATTCTGCAAAATTCTATAAAAACATAAATACTTACATCACATTAAAATTTCTGGAGGGTGCGCATGTTTGCCAATAATGTCGAATTGACGGGGCCTGCAAAGATGAGTGCCTGGCGAAAGATTGCAATGGGCACATGGCGTTCTGCAGGAGATCCTTCGATTTATGCGACGGTCGAAATCGATGCGACAAACCTTTTGCAATTTATCTCCAGAGAAAGCCAGGAAGGACGTCGGATCACTCCTACCGTGGTGGTCGCAAAAGCAGCAGCTTTGAGTCTGCGAGAGTTTCCAATACTGAATACAGTGCGAAGATTTGGCCGACTCTACCAACGCAAGGACATCAATATTTTTTTGCAGGTCTCTCCAGACAGTAAGGAGGACAATCTTTCTGGTGTGTTGATTCGCAACTGTGATCACAAAAGCCCAGCAGATATAGCGGTCGAATTGCAGAGAAGTGCACGTCGCATCAAAGTAGGTGATGACTTCGAATACAAAAAGATGAAAAATATTTTTTGGTGGTTACCAAGTTTTTTAGTAGGTCCACTGCTTTCGTTTTTTGGATATATTTTGTATGCGCTCAATCTTTGGTCACCACTTTTAAATGCACCTAAGGATGCATTTGGGAGTATGATGGTAACATCGGTTGGGATGCTCGGGATCGAAAACGGGTTTGCACCGTTGGTGCCCTATTCTCGCTGTCCTGCGCTTATGGCAGTTGGAGAGATTAAAGATCGAGCTGTTGTGGTGGATAAGCAGATTGTGATCCGTCCTATTTTATCGATAGGGGTGACTCTCGACCATCGTCAGATCGACGGCAAAGGTGCTTCGTATATGTTGAAAGCGTTCAGGTCCTACTTGAACCACCCTGTTTAAAATTGAGGTCAAATTGTTCGGCTTGCAAAAAAAAATTTACCTTGCACCTACTTCGCTGGAAAAGTCAGCTTGCCTACCTTTTTTTATTCCGCTAACTTTAACATCCAATGGGTGTATTCATGATCTTGAAATCGGCAACTTAGGATAGGGATCTGTTCGTGGTTGATAAAAGTCATATGCGAGTTCTTCCCATTGGTGCTTCAGAGATCGCTGAAAAGTGGGACATGCTTTTCTACTTTCTCGTTGCGATGAGCGCTTTCTTTATGGTTGGAATTGTAGGGGCCCTCGTTTGGTTCCTCTACAAGTATAGAGAAAGAGAGCCAGGACAGCCTGTAGGAAACATCATCCACAATCAAAAGCTAGAATTCGTTTGGGTCTTTTTCCCAACGCTTCTCGTTTTGTTTATTTTTGCGTGGGGATGGGCTATCTATGACCGACTCAAGGTTGCACCAGAGAGTTCCTACGACATCAAAGTTATTGGTAAGCAATGGCTTTGGCAGTTCCAATACGACAATGGAGTGACTACGATTGGTGAACTCATTGTCCCGCAAAATATTCCAATCCGTCTTCTGATGACTTCTGAAGATGTGATCCATGCTTTTGCTGTCGCTGATTTCCGCATCAAAAGCGACGTTGTTCCTGGTTACTACACGACGGTTTGGTTCCAGGCCAAAGAGGCAGGGGAGCATAACGTCTTCTGTACTCAGTATTGTGGAACTTCACATGCTAAGATGCTTGCGACGATCAAGGTTGTGTCTCCCGAAGATTGGGATAAGTGGAAAAAGACTGCTGCTGGACCTAAAGAGCATCCCAAAGATCCTGTGCAGTGGGGTAAGCAAGTCTACATGGAAAAAGGTTGCTCTGCTTGTCACACACTCACGGGTGAGCGTCTTGTCGGCCCAAGTTTCAAGGGTATCTGGCATAAGCAAGAAGAGATGATGGATGGATCCAAACATTTTGTGGATGAAAATTATATACGTGACATGATTGAGAATCCTGCAACTGCAGCGACACCAAATAAGATTCTCAAAGGCTACCAACCGGTTATGCCTTCGTTCAAGGGGCTCATTTCTGTTGAAGAAATTGGCGCAGTCATCGAACTCATCAAAAGTATAAAAGACTAGGGAGTCGGAGAGCACATGTCGTCAAGTCACGCAAACACCCATGGAAGTCATGGGAACTATCTCACGCACAAAAAGGGCCTTTGGTCTTGGGTTTATACCCTTGATCACAAACGTATCGGTCTCTTGTATATGTACACGATCCTTGTCCTCTTTCTTTTTGGGGGGATTGCAGCTCTGCTGATAAGGACGCATCTCTTTCATCCTGAGAGTACCTTACTGAGTCCAGATAAATACAATCAAGCTTTCACCTATCATGGCACTATTATGGTGTTTATGGTCATACTTCCAATGATTCCGTCTGCAATTGGTAACCTCGTGTTGCCGATGCAGGTTGGTGCACAAGACGTTGCTTTCCCTAAACTTAACCTTCTTTCGTATTACATCTTTGTATTTGGTGCACTCCTTGCGATCGTAACGCTGTTTACAAGCGGTATCGACACAGGGTGGACCTTTTATGCACCGTATTCTATTCGCACAAGTACATCGACGATCTTGGTTGTGACGGGTGCCTTTGTTATGGGGTTGGGGACTATCTTGACTGCTCTCAATTTCATCACGACGGTGCACAAGCTGAGAGCTCCTGGCCTAACTTGGGGACGCCTACCCTTGTTCACCTGGTGTCTTTATGCAACTAACATTATTCAGATGCTTGCAACTCCAGTCATTGCATTAACGCTTCTGCTTCTTGTATGTGAGCGTGTGCTTGGTATTGGAATCTTTGATCCGAAACTTGGTGGTGATCCTGTTCTTTTCCAACACTTCTTTTGGTTCTACTCGCATCCTGCGGTATACATCATGATTTTGCCAGCGATGGGTGTGATCAATGATGTGATCCCGGTTTTCTCTCGCAAAAACATTTTTAGCTACTGGGGTATGGCTGGTGCGGTTTTCGGTATTGCATTGGTGTCCTTCATTGTTTGGGGCCATCACATGTTTGTATCGGGGCAGTCCGACACAGCTAACTTCATCTTCTCTTTGTTGACGATGTTCGTTGCGGTACCGACAGGGATTAAGGTGTTTAACTGGGTTTCGACGATGTATCAGGGCTCTATACGTTTAGCAGCTCCGATGCTCTATGCGATTGCGTTTATCTTCGTCTTCTTGGTTGGTGGTTTGACTGGGGTTTTCCTTGCAACGATCGCTATCGATGTCCATTTAACACACACTTATTTTGTGGTCTCACATTTCCACTATACGATGGTGGGTGGTGCATTAATGGCATTCATGTCCGGTCTGCACTTTTGGTTCCCCAAATTTATTGGACGCATGTATAGCGAAAAAGCAGCTGTGGTGTCCTGGCTCTTTATCTTTGTCGGTTTCAACGTGACGTTCTTTCCACAGTTTATAGCAGGTATACAGGGGATGCCGAGACGTTACTATACGTACCCAGCGCAATTCACAACGCTCAATCAAATTTCGACTATCGGCTCCTATATGATTTCTTTAGGCTTTGTGATCTCTGCAATCTACTTAGCCTACGCACATTTCCGTGGTCGTAAGGCTCCTGACAATCCTTGGGGAGCTGAAACACTGGAGTGGAAAACATCATCTCCTCCACCACATGAAAATTTCTTGGAAGTGCCCGTCGTCACCCATGGTCCTTATGAGTATCAACAGAAGCATCTTGCGGGGAAATAAGCGATGAGTGAAGCTACGTCCACTAGCTCGAATCAACATCATTTTGCCCATCATTTTAATAACGCTGAGCACGAGTTTGATGCGTGCAAGGTGGGCATGTGGCTCTTTCTTTTGCAAGAGGTCTTGTTCTTCTCTCCACTCTTTGTCGGTTATGCTGTCTTTCGTGCTCTGCATCATGAGGCTTGGCATGAAGCCAGTCACTTGTTGGACTGGAAACTGGGTGGCTTAAACACTCTGATTTTGATCAGTAGTAGTTTTACGATGGCTCTTGCTGTGCGTTCTGCTCAGACAGGGGATCGTCGCAAGACGGTCATCAACCTCATGATTACGATCGCCTGTGCTTTTGGTTTTTTGATTGTTAAGTACTTTGAATACGCACACAAGGTGCATTTGGGTCTCTTGCCTGCAGGTATGTTCACTTACCAAGGTCTTGAGCATCCTAAGGCTGCTTTGTTCTTTTCACTTTATTTCATGATGACTGGTTTGCATGGTATCCACGTTGTTATCGGTATTGGAATTCTTATTTGGGTGTTGATGCGTGCCAAGCGTGGAGACTTTAGCGAAAATTATTTCACACCGATTGAATTGACGGGATTGTACTGGCACTTTGTTGACGTAGTCTGGATCTTTATTTACCCATTACTTTACTTGGTGGGATAGGAGAGAGCGAGATGTCTGCTAAAGGTCATCATGTTATTTCAGTAGCAATGTGTGTTAGGCTCTTTGTCGCTTTGCTCTTTTTGACGGTGATTACTGTCGTTGCATCACGTATTGATTTTGGTGTTTTCAATTTCACCATTGCAATGCTGATTGCCTCTGTCAAAGCGATGTTAGTTGTGATGTTCTTTATGGGACTCAAGTATGATTCCAATGAGAACAGAGCCATCTTTTTTTCGTCGCTTATTTTCGTATTTATCTTTATCTTTCTCACCGGTGCGGATTTGTTTTTCCGACGCCCATTAATTTCGACCACCTTGAAGTTGGAGCAAGTACCTGCTCTGACTCTGCCTCCACCAGCATCTCATGATGCCAAGAGTTCCGAGGGAAGTGAACACGGTGAGCACTAAGCTCATGAGGCTGGGGAGAAGGCACCCGAAGGATACGACTGATGCGATGGCTTCTCCCTCTTGTCTTCTTGAGTTCGATCGTTCTTGCTAATGCCAATCCAAACCTTCCAAAAAACCTAGAAAATGTCGGAGTTAAAGAACGGCTTGGGGAAGATATCACCCTGAGTATTCCCTTCGTACAAGAAGAAGGACAGCCTGCAAGTCTTGCAGACTACGTTGTAGGCAAGCGACCGATTGTTGTGATGATGGGTTACTTCGAGTGCCCAAAACTTTGCAGTCTCATCCTAGATGGCTTTTCTGCAGCAGCACGTGCAGTAACATGGACGCTTGGGCAAGAGTACGACTTTGTCATGGTCAGCATTGACCCCAAAGAAGACTCACATATTGCTGCAAAAAAGAAAGATAGCTACGTTCGTACTTATGGTCGTGCGAATGCTGATAAGGGCATTCACTTCCTGACGGGGACGCAAGAGAGCATACGTCAACTCGCGGACGAATTAGGCTTTCGCTACCATTATGATGATCGTTTGAAACAGTTCATACACCCAGCTGTTCTTGCGGTGTTGTCTCCAGAGGGTAGAATCACACGTTACTTATATGGCATCGAATTTCGCTCAAAGGACCTGAAGTTAGCTCTGCTCGAAGGAGCTAAGGGGCGTGTAGGGACGACGATCGAGCGACTCCTGCTGATGTGCTATCAGTATGATCCTAATGCAGGAAGCTATTCCGTAGCGATTATGAACCTGCTGAAGATTGCAGCGATCGGTACCATTCTGATGATTGGCTTTCTGATTTGGTTTTTGCGTCGGCAGGAGCCTGAGTCACTAAGTAAGAAAAAAACGTCACAGGTATGAGCGTGAGTGTGAGGATCGTCTAGTAACGTGAGTTCGACTTGAAACAGGGCAATCCGCTTCAAGTTCCGATCTTGGCTCGGTTGCAAATTCATTCAGAGTGTTCACTAAAAAAACGTTTCCATACAATCGAGCAATCTGCCACAGGTTGTCCCCAAAATCGTCACGAATATAGCCTTGCTTAGTAAGCTTTACTCAAATTCCTAAAAGCCAAACATATAGC
>CAZWOL010000067.1:8722-12677 GCA_964635325.1 uncultured Pseudobdellovibrionaceae bacterium | reverse complement strand
GGGATGCCGAGCCTCACTTAGATAGCTTCTGGTATGAGGTTAAAGTACTTGTCTGAAAACATCTCGTCAACCAAGCGTGTCCAATCTGTGATAGCACTTTTGTCATATATATTCATCGATGGAGCCATGATTCCGGAGTAACCAGGAGGGAGGTGACCTTTATTAAAATAGCAGTGGAAGAGTTCATGATAGAGCAAGCGACGCAATTGAAAAACATTTCCACCGGTATAGATTTGAGATTCTTTGCGTAAGACTTCAATAGTCATCCATCTTGCAGAGACTGTTCCAAAAACAGTTTTATCACTTCCATAAAAACGAGCGCAGACTGCCATAATACCAGGCTCTGCTGGTGTTGAGAGTGCATCGACGTAGATCACCTGACGCAATTTATCTTGCATGTCTTGACTTACAGGATGACCACGCTGGGATGCATCCTCGAGAAACTGAGAGACATAAGGTTCAAGCTTAGGGTCCATAAATCGAGAAGGCATACTCGATGGTTCGGTTTTGTAGAAGACGTGAGAGACATCATCGATCGTGGAAAAGACTTTGTTTCGCTGATGGGCGCATGAAAAATTTGCAAGCAGCACAAGAGCTACGAAGAATCTTTGATTCAACATGGCCAACCTCCAAGTTTAGCATCCACTATTGCTGATTCTTCTATTGTACTGCGTCTTAGAAGGAAAGCGATCTAGGACTCGCGTGAGAAATCCCGCTCTCTTGGCACTCGTCCAATGACGCCTTTGTTCCTTGGTGCACGTGTGATGGGTTCTGAGCGTCGACGGCTTTGAAAGCTATCCGCGATGACATTTTCTTCGGCTTCGATCTCATTCTCTGCATCATCAGCCAGGGTCTCGATTGTTTCTCTCAGGCTGGCCAAAGAATCTTTCAATTTTTCATAGGACTGCATTGCAACACGAATAGCTTCCTGACCTGCATTTTTTAGTGCTTCCTTGTTTTTTTCGCTCGCAGCGAGAGCACCAAGGGCAACACCTGTACCAAATCCGAGGGCCATACCAATAAAAAGTTCTTTGTTCAATTTGATCATGTTTGTCTCCTTCACTTCATAACGGGTGGTTCTAGCTTCTTTTAGCAGGATCTGCCTCCGGCTTGAATAGCGATGTACCATCTGACGTAGCGCGGTGTCTAAGGCCAGAGACTGCCAATTTGAACTGGAAAATTAATGCCAAGCTTCTTATTATAGGTGCTTTGAATACCAAGGCTTAGGAGGATGCGCATCCATGGGTGCACAGTGGAAACACGCTGGCCGCATTGAAAATTCGAACAAACGCGGCGCGATGATCAGTAAACTTGTTAAAGAAATCACCGTAGCAACCAAGGCCGGTGATCCCAATCCGGAAAACAATTCCCGTCTACGGGTTGCTATAGAAGATGCAAAGAAACATTCGGTCCCACGCGATACAATTGAACGCGCGATTAAGAAGGGTGCCGGTCTTCTGGCAGGTGAAAACCAATATGAATCTGTATTTTACGAAGGTTTTGCACCGCATCGCGTACCTCTGATCGTCGAATGTCTGACAGACAACAAGAACCGCACAGCCGCAGAGATCCGCGTGCTCTTTCGCAAGGGACATCTGGAGTCCATCGGAAGCGTGACGTGGATGTTCGACCGTCTCGGTATCATCGAGGCTACATTTGCTAAAGCTGGTGTCGATTCTGAAGAAGCAGCCATCGAAGCGGGTGCACAGAACGTCGAAGCTCTCGAGGGTGATCTTGCTGAAGGACAGACCGGTGCTCGTTTCTACTGCGACCCTACCGATCTCGACAAAGTAACAAAGGCCCTAGCCCAATTCGGTTGGACCATACGCCAGTCCGAAATCGGATTTATGGCAAAGTCACGAGTCAGTCTCAGCGACGAGCAGATGAAAGAAGTCACTGACTTTCTCAATGCGATCGATGATGATGAGGATGTTCACCGCGTCTATGCTGGGATCTAAGCGACACGTATCTACACGTTTCTTATCTTGACTAGCTTAGTTCCAAGCATACATCACGACTACTGCATTAGGCTAAGCGTTCAGAGCTTAGCGCAAGCAAACTATCTGCTCACGAAATGCATGCTTATTATCTTCCCAAAACAGCATCACATAGGGACAGTCCGTCAACTGCGCAACCGAGTCGGACAAAATTCCCCAGGTGTTCATATCTTGTGTAGAAATAGGTTTGATCACGACTTGGTTCAATGGAGCTTCCTTAGGTTCGCGGTGCTTAAGCCCAAGTAGGCGTCCAACCGGATCACAGAGGAAGAAGAAGCGCATATAGTGATTCGTCTCTTCAGGATGCTGAAAACTTACAGTCAATTCAAAGTCTGCACCAAATTTTGTAAATGCTGCTGTTACTCTGTGCTCAGGAAAACAAACGTCTGCTCCCTTAGAACTTTGACACGAAGTCGATGTCAAAAGGCTCTTTGCATTTGTAAATGTCGATGAAATTTCATTTGCAAATGGTTTGGAAAAATTATCGAGTAGTCGCTGAGGCAAAGCTTTGCTTGTAAATTGTGAACGCTGCAGCTGCTTACCTGTCAAAGCGCTCCTGTAGACCAGATTCGAATCCCCCTCGATCACACGCACATGGATGAAGAGGCTAATGGCAGGTAAAAGCATACGATCGAAGATCATATAGGGAAGCTTGCCTTTGAGTGTCTGTGCTTCGGGTCTAAAGTAGCGTGCAGCGAGGATTTGTCCCCCCTCATCGCTGAGTACAACTTGTTCGACATAGCGCTTGGTGCTTTGTGGCAGATGAAGATAGAGAGCAAGCGTCGACACTCCGAAATCATTGGCTGCGTGCACCCAAGAAAAAACTTGAGCATCAGGAATTCCCGTCGGTGATTCCGTATGTGTAATATCCTGAGTTGCGCAAGTATCCTGTGCATCCAGCTCGCTTGCTTTGAGTAGCGATAGCATCGAAAAAAACTGCCCCGCTCGTGTCAGAAACTTGCGACGTGAGGCAGGTCTTTCAAACCAATCGTATAAAAAATCGTGTATAGCCATTGCTCGTTCTTTTATATGCGATAAATACGGGATATTTGCCAAAATCTTTGAACGTCTCCCCCTGTGCTGCGAGTTGGTTGCCCAAGAGATCGCATAGGACACACCCGGAGAGCGCACTGCTGACGTTGTAAGTAGTCGACGCATTACTTGCGATGATTAGGTTTTTGTCGAGATTTAAGGCGTCTTCTGGGATCTGTGGAACCGGATCTAGAGCCATCATTTGCGCAAGGCTTAGAGACTGGCGCATAGTTTGCACAGGCAGACCACGAAAGCTTTGCTCAAAGCTGATGGGCCCGAGGAGGGGTGATACACAATTTTCATTGTTGTAATTAAAAACAAAAGCAAGCTTCGACTTCTCTCGCACAGGCAAGTGATCCAGAAACTGAATGCCCATCAGTCCGTTTCCAAGCGCATCTAGACTCGGTGTAATTGTCTTAAAAGCGATGGGTCGTCCATCTTCTGCTACCAAATAGAAGCTGCTTAGATTGCCGCGAAAGTTTGTATTGAATTCAAACTTGGGTAGTTTAAATGCAAGCAGTGCTGACTGACCATATCCGTACCATCGGGCTGTCACCGCAAGTTCGTCAGGAGCAGCCTTGAGTTGAGCGAGAGAAAATTTTGTTAGTCCTGTAGGACATGTCGTATTGGTAGATATCTGTGTTAGAGAATCTGTCGGTAGCTGCGTCGATGATGGTTGAGGAGTTTCTGAGCTTTGGGAATTTGCGGACGAAGCTTTAGCACCGGATGCTGCTACCTGGGTTTTTGCAGCATCCTTGCATGCGGATAAAACAAAGAAACCCAATAGTGTTTTAAGAGCTTCGCTACGAGTGAGATCTTTCATCCCTCCAGTATAACCTGAAGATCCGTTCATCCCATCATCCAAAGCGATTTTACCGTCATCCAAAACGATTTTACCGTCATCCAAAACGATTTTACCGTCATCC
>CAZWOL010000067.1:0-8622 GCA_964635325.1 uncultured Pseudobdellovibrionaceae bacterium | reverse complement strand
TTTACCGTCATCCAAAACGATTTTACCGTCATCCAAAACGATTTTACCGTCATCCAAAACGATTTTACCGTCATCCCGAGCGTAGCCGAGGGATCGCCTACATTGAGCTTCTTAAGATCTTCGACGGATTCCTTCGATGTCAGACCACCTGACTATGCAGGCGACCCCTCGATTTCGCTTCGCTACACTCGGGGTGACGGACAAAACAAACGATCCTTCGCTACACTCGGGATGATGGACTAGGATGACGCGGAGTGAAGCGCAATAAGCAATTGGATGTAGGTACATTCGACAATATCTCGAACACTTGCCCCACGCGAGAGATCACTGAAAGGTTTGTTCAGACCTTGCAAAAGTGGTCCATACGCATGAAAGCCACCCAAGCGTTGTGCAAGTTTGTAAGCGATATTTGCAGCATTGAGGTCGGGAAAAATAAAAACATTAGCTTTGCCAGCTACTGGGCTTCCTGGGGCCTTACGCAAAGCAACCTCGGGATCTATAGCCGCATCAAACTGTAGCTCTCCATCGACCATCAAGTCAGGAGCACGTTTCTGCACTTCTTGGGCGGCTTCGATCATTTTGGTTGCAAGTTTATGCTTAGCAGATCCCTTAGTTGAGAAAGAAAGAAATGCGACATGACTTGGTGTCTTTCTTAGAGAAGGGATGGCTTCCCATGTCTTGCAAGATGCAAGAGTTATGTCGACAAGTTCTTCCATAGAAGGTTCGATCGTTACTCCGCAGTCAGCAAAGAGATAGACCTCTTCATTACGCTGCATGATAAAGGATCCACTGAGAGTGTTGACCCCTGGAGCTTTTCCGACAGTACGTAATGCAGCACGAATCACATCAGCTGTTGTATGCGTTACACCAGCAAGCACACAGTCTAGCTCACCCTTAGCAAGTAAATACCCAGCTTGGTAAAGCGGTGATCTTGCGAGTTCGCATACGGTATTTTCAGCAAGAGGCTTAGCTTTCATGCTCTCTTTTAAAAAGGCAAAGATCTCCTCATGTGTAATTTGAAGATCCTCACCCACACAGCGTATATGCTGGGAATGCGCCTGAATATGCTCAAGACCTAGACGCTGAGCATGATCCGTCAATTCGACACGTGACAAAAAAACGACGATAGTATCGAGGGCCCCGTCATGGAGAAGCTCATTAATGGCTTGTAAAACACGAGGGTCCATGCTTTCTGGAAAGGCCACTCGACCGAATCTACTTTTTTTAATATTTTTAAAGTCTTGTAAAAATTTCTTCATTTAGCTTTTGTCCTTGCCTGCTTAGCCCATTTCACAAGTGTTTAATATTTAACCAAAGAGGAGAAGCTCCTGAACCTCAAGCCTTTGCGAATCCGATAAGGCAACTTATCCACAGGCCCTGTGGATGAGTGAGAAAAACCTGGTTTTTTCGCCCTACCTCAAAATGACATTCTGCTGATTCATTCTTTTCTGAAATCAACTTTTTTCCAAAGCGTCCGATAGGGGGGACATGGACTTTTAAAGAAGAGCCCGAGAACATGATTTACATTTTTGGTGGCAAAAATCCGCTCCTTTTACAACTGCGCGATCATTGCAAAGCGCAAAAGATCCGCTGCGAACTTGTCGCGGAAAAAGCCTTGCAAACGATTGAGCAGATTTATACCGCAAAGGACAAAGCAATTCACGCAGTGATTGCTTCAGATACCATGAACGACATGCAGAGCGACATGTGGATCGACATGCTCGAGGCGCTTACCAAAAGACTGCCGGTACTTGTCTTGACCGGAGACCCAAGCGAAAACCTACCTCGCATTAAGGCGAGCACTATTCTGACATGGCTCGAAAATCCATCTCATGACGCCGTCCTGCACTTTTTGGCAACATCTGGTGCACTTGAGGCGAAGAAAGATTCAGAATATCAACCCAACTCTATTCCTATTTACAATCCCCAATTGGGCATACGTTTGCTGGAAGCAAATGGGTTTTTGAGCATGATCAGCATACATGCTTCGGACTTCGACAAAGTCGCTTTGGAATACGGAGGAGACGTCTACCAAAAACTCCAACACGTGCTCGTCAAAATACTATTCAAGCTATGGGGCCATTCCGGTGCCTTCCGCAAATCCGATATTCTGTGCCGACGTCATCCTAACAGCAATACTTTCTATATACTGTTGGAACGTTCACGCTCCGAATCTTATATGCCTATACCAGGAGATCTCGAACGCCTTGCAGAGCGTCTCACGAATAAGCTCGAAAATCTTATGTGGCAGGAACTGAACTCAGCTTCCAAAGAGCGCATACTCCCGAGCTTTCTCGAGATCGTTCCCCGCTTTGTAGTGAGTTATGGTACAGCTCTCTATAATCCCTGTGTCGATAGCAACTCGATCACGCAGCAACTCTTGCGTTCGTGTCGTGACAATGCTGAAATCCAAGACGCACGGATGCTAAGTCGTCAAAAAGAGCTCATACAGACTCTTATACAGGCAGACAATCTACTCACAACGCACTTTCAGGGTGTGTTCGACTTACGTAAAGTCACCACAAACCAGATTAAGCAGCTCAAAGATGGCAATTCACTCGATATCATCTCACATTCTATCTATGCATTTGAAGCGCTTGCACGTGTTCAAAAAAAGGAGCTACAAAAACTTGTCGGCAAAGAGATGAGTCTGAATGTCGACTACTTAAATCCTGGAGTTCTTTTTTCACGAGCCAAAGAAGTCAATCTTAAGCTCGAGCTAGACCAGGCCTGCTTCCGATTGTCGATGGAGACATTTTTCAACCTCCCCGGCAAATTGATGGTGAACATATTACCTCGCAACTTCTATTTTCTAACCGAACTGATTCCACTTATTCCCGATGGGATCGAAGTTGTTTTTGAAGTCTCGGAAACAGAAGCTATCAACAACATGAGTCTGATCCAAACCATCCGTGAAAAAATTGCCAAAAGATCTCACGGCATCGCAATCGATGACTTTGGAAAAGGTTATGCTGGTGTCGATCGTATTATAAAAATTCGACCGACTCTTATCAAACTTGACCAGGTTCTGATTACAGAAATCGACAAAGACCCACGTATGCAAGCCTTTATCAAGGGTCTGATCGAAGCTGCACGCAGCACTCAGTCTTTGGTTCTAGCGGAGGGTGTTGAAACACATGCAGAACTTGAAACACTCGCAGAGATGGGTGTTGATCTTGTTCAAGGGTTCTACCTACACCGACCTCAATCCCACAAAGACATCGCAGAAGCTATCAAACGTGCTCGCTCTGTGACTGTTGCAACAAATTCACGCAAACGTGGTAGCGGATCTTTAGCAAGCTAAAATCAATCCGCTTTTCAATAGCAGATACGTCATACTTTCAACCTTTGAAGGATTTTTATGAATACGTGGAAACTCTCTTTACTCTCACTAGTTTTGCTTTTCAGCAACTGCGCAACGCGACCAAACCCAACTCAAAAAAGTGCAAAACAAGAAAAGCTTAGGACCAACCTACGTCTGCTTTTAGCAGAGAATCCTCAAGCGGCTTCTTTGTTTAAGATTGATCAGAATGAAGACTACACTGGCCTATCAGAAGACGGAATGAAAGCCCTCAAGACAGCTCGAGACCTTATACGCAAACGTTTTGAACTCTTTGATAAGGAATTCAAAAACCTTCGAGGCATTCATTTTGCTGCGACCATGGCTCGCATTAGCGAAGGCAATATGTTCCTCTATGGACCTCCGGGAGGTGCCAAATCAGGTGTTGTGAGTTGGATGATGAAGCCCGAAGGAGATGTCTACGTGCGCCAGATGCACCAGATGATGACTGAACAAGGTTTTATCGGAGGTGAAGTTCTCGAAAAAACCATGAAGGGCGAAACAGAAATCAATACGAAGGGCAGCTTGGTCGAATACAAAGTTGCACTCCTCGATGAGATTGAAAAGGGTAACCCTGCAGTACTTGCTTCACTCCTTAGTCTGTTAAATGAGCGTACCGTACTTGCCGGAAATCGAACCATTCATGCAAAAACGGAAACGGTCTATGCAACGAGCAATGCAAGTCTACCAGAATTCTTTGATAGCTTTGTCGAAAGTGGCCAACGCTCAACAGCACCGGCCTTACTCAATCGTTTCCAATACAAGGCTTTTGTATATAACTGGATTGACGATGCACACCAGCGTACAGACCTTGATAAGCGTCGCGCTAAAAAGAAATATCAGGATCTTTTGCGCAAGAACTTTCCTAATATTTCAAAGAAAAATGATTTTGAGAGCGCTCCCCTTGTAGACTGGGCGCAAATTCGTGACCTAGCTCGCATACTTGTGCAAGAAGATCTTGGCTTTGACTCAGCGTTTCAACCATTTATCAGCCACATGCGTGATGAAGTCAACGCCCACATCAAGCAAAGTCAAGAGGCCCATGCTAGCAATCCACGCGAAAATCCGACAGTCTACTTTCCATCATTTGACTATACAGAACGCAACCGTCAGCAGGTTCCAGATATAGTTCGCTACTCTTTGTTCCTAGACTTCTTGCTTTCCCCTCAGTCTGATGATAGTAATCTGCGATATTATGCACATTCAGAAGATGCTTCAAGACCTAGCAAGACAATCGACATGAGTGCCTTGTCTTTGTGGCGAGCTAGCGCCATGCTCACAACCGTAAGTATGGGCAATCCACATCTGGTAAGTGGGGTTAGCTGCGATTCAGAGGACCAAGACACTTGTACAGCTACGAAGCAAGGCACAAACTCGCAAAAGACCCAGGAAGAGTCCCCCTATGCGATCAACTTTGATATGAGAATATCCAGCGATAAGGCACGTGATAAGAGAGAGCAGGCCTTGATAGAGAATATCCAATTTGAGCAAAACCTCTTCAATAGAATCTTCAAAGCAGACCTTACGGAAATCAACAGAGTAATGGCTGAATCTGCACAAAATGGGTTCGATACAGAAGAAGATGGTGTCAACTTTGAAATGCTTCGAGTAGCAGAACATAACAACGCTGCTCAAGAGGACAAAAAATGAGAACCACGATTGCGTTTCTGTGTTGGTGCTTTGTTGCCTTCCCACTTTGGGCTACTAAAAAAGAGAAAAGCGCCAAAGAACTTGAGCTTATGCAAAAGCTGCAAAGCTACAATGAGAAAATCACAAAACTTGCTGAGTTTTGTGAATATAAGCTCCATCCGCTCAGCAATCCTTTTGCACTCATCGACAATTACTCAACTATGAAACGCATTTTTGATGGTTTTCTTGTCAGCAAAGATGCTGAGGGCAGAACAAGCCCTACCGTTCTTGGCAGAGTTCATGCTCGCTACATGGATATAGAGCGGCTTCATGCACTCGACTGGCGCTTTGCCGATGATGCCTTGACTGAGATTGAAAAAGAACTACCAAATTCTAAGCGCAAGGCCACATACGGGCATCTGCTTGCATTACAGTACTTGCACTCCTATCTCTCACGATTTGATCCCAACCAAGAGATTGTGGAAACGAAAATTGAACCTGATGACAAAAATCAACAGAAACAGAGTCAACAAGAAAAAACGAAAAAACCAAAAGAAGATAGTGCAGAATTACCAGATGACTACAAGGCTCATACCAAGGATACAGAAAAAAATAAGGGACCAGGAAGCAAAGATGACCAATTTGTACATGCTGAAGTTAACTTTGCAACATCCTACTTTGGACAAAAAAACTATGCGATTATCAATCGCGACAAAGGTTTTTCAGTTCATAATTTCGATTTGCCATTTACATCTGTACAAAACTGCAAAGACACAGGAAAAACCCTCACAGTTCATGTCGAAAACACATCTGAAATAACACTATACATCCCTCCAGGCTACAAGCCTTGCAAACCAGAGGAAAGCGAAGCCATCCTTTCACGAGATCAGAGAGGCTTCTTTATACTGAAGTTCACTGGAAAACTAAAAACGGCGCATCTGCCACTCGAGGCTAATAAAGAACCCCTAACTCCTCCGACCTTAGATATTTACACGAGTCCCGTAGGCATTGCAGAATCAGAGTGGCCCGAATCCATTCAAACAGCTATTTTTGCCAAATATCCAACAGCAAGCCACAGTGAAAGCGCCAACCTCAATATTGCACGGACCATCGAAAAACACATACGCGACCACTACCTCTACAGTGTTGGAGCTCGAGGTGAGACCGATCCAGTAGATGCTGTCAATAGCAAGGCATTTCAATGCGACCTTGCTGCAACCGTTATGGTCTCTATCTTACGCGACAGTTATCATATCCCCTCACGGGTGGTAGGAGGATTTCGAGCAAAAAAACACAAAAATGGTTCCGACCACAAAAGCTACCTTGTCTTACCAGGCGAAGGTCATGCGTGGGTAGAAGTCTACGCTTCGGGCCAATGGCATCACTTTGATCCGACACCAGCTCGCAAAGACAAGAAGACGAAAGAAGAGACCGAGGGTGAAAAAGATGAATACAGCGATCGCAGTGATGAAACTTCAGAAGAAGAGGAGCAAGACAAAGAGAGAAAAGATGCAGAGTCACAGGCAAGTTCGGACAAATCTCAAAAGACAAGTCCCGAGTCTATAGCTGAGCAAATTGCAAAAGACTCCAAGCAAAGAATTGATAGTGAAACAGAAAAATCAAAGACAAATTCTGAATCGGAAGCTGAAAACAAAGACGTAAACCTCGATGGCCCCTTAGAGATAGGAACACTCGGACTTACCCCCCAAAAGGATCACAATCCTTTTCTAGATCGAGCCTATAGAGTCTTTTTGAAAGTGGCCTTAAATCCCCTTCATAGCAGCGAACAGATGGTGAGTTTTTTATACCAGACTCAGGGTTTCTTTCAAAACTCCGGTAGTGATGCACTTATCCAAATCTTTCAAGACGCAAAACGCATACATGAAACCAAGCATCCCCCACTACATGAGTGGTTATTGGAAGTTCAAAACCTACTGAATACGCGTAAACTCGCTATCACCTATAAGAATATCTTTCGCATACATCGTGCCTATGAAATCTATGCACGCCTACTGGACGAATATGGAGATACGCCTCCACCCCGTGCCCTACTTGAAAACTTACGCAAGCTACTGCAGAGCATAAAAACATTGGCTCACAAAAATGCTCAAGACATCGCAATTGGATCGGCTTACTACGAAAGGCTACCTGGGGTGATACAAAACCTTATGCGCAAAAAATACGGATTTGAGGAAATTAACGATCATAGCGGTGTGCAAAACATGGTACATGACCTCAAGAAAAACACGCTCGATGATTATAAGCTTATCGCATCCTTATCAAAGCATACGGACTTTGTCTTAGATGCAAGCCCACGACCTGAATATCGCGATATTATGACCTATGAAAGGGATAGCAAAAGAACTACAGGGAATGAATTGATGCCTCTGCAACGCTTGAGCGAGCTCAATCGTGGGCTAATGCCGAAGCCGGGTGCTTCCATCGAAGAGAACCTACGCTTAGGCATTCAGGTACCCACACGTCGCAAGCGTACCGCTATCCCCAGTGGGATGAAGATGGAAGAAGACGAGCGCATCACCATACTACTCTACGATATTTCAGGATCTATGAGTGGAACACCTGCACATTTTCAAGCGGGTCTTATCGCAACATTTGCAGCTCAAGCTATTGGTGACATAAGCCCAAGCGGCAAGCAACGACACAAAATTCTCTTAGTACCTTTTGATGATGAAGTGCATGAAGCAACTTCAATTAGCACCCAGGCAGAGGCTATTGCTCTGATCGAAAACTATCAATCTAAGCTTGCCCTCTCCCTAGGTGGCACCGACATTCAGAAGGCACTCTTGGAGGCACTCAAGCTCATTGCTGCTGCAGAGAAAAAACAAGGTGAACCACTTGCAGTGGCTAATATTATTTTAATGACGGATGGTGAATCTACAGTCGATGCACAGGTTCTCAACCAGGCTCGCAGTCAAATCGACCGCAGAACACCTATTCAAACTATGTTTATCTCAATAGGATCCTCAGGCAATTCAGAGCTTCTCAAATTTGCACAAGATTCCAAAAAATTTGGATTTGACCAGAGCTACTATCGTGAATTTAGCAATGATGTCATAAATAAAGTGATTGCTGACTCACAAAAAATGCCAGAAGCTCCTCCCGACAGTCTTTATTTTGAACGAAAGCCACACTCACTTCCTACTGAGTTTAGGAACATGTTGAAAAAAGCTGTCGAACAAGCCTTTCAATTCACCAATGTCCTAAGAGACCATCCGCAGCTTGCAGATTCTAAAAATCAGATCAAGCAGCTCAACCTTTTATCTCGAAGCACCACGTCGACTCAAAAAAGAAAGTTTCCGATTCGATCATGGATCCGTGACTTAAGACGCTTTGGACAAACCAACATACTCGATAAGAACCGTATTTACTTTGACTACATCACAAGCGACATCTACAAGAACTTTCAAAAACTAAGCGGAGTTGCAGTGGATGAACTCGACATGACAGAGACTTCCGACTTAGAGCATCTCTTGAAATACTCTGCTGGTCTTTCAAACGAATGAGGCTCTCTATGGAAAAATTTTTAAAACGATCGGCACATATATTCGCTTTGTATATCCTCTTCTATGGATCCTTTAGCTTTGCTGTGGATATCAACACTGCCTTTGCCAACCAACTGCGTGATCTGCGGG
>CAZWOL010000066.1:0-13461 GCA_964635325.1 uncultured Pseudobdellovibrionaceae bacterium | reverse complement strand
CCTTCAGCAAAAGGTGTCTTAGCTATGTAAGCAGGTTATCGTTGGGAAATGTCAGTTAAAAAAATTAGGCTACAGCAATAAAAAAAACGTTTACATACAATGAAGCAGATGAAGCCTTAAGACAAGATTTTAAAGAATATTTGGAGTCTCAAAACCCAGATAGTCTGGTCTGGTTAGATGAGTCTGGTATTGATGATAACGAACATTTTCCCTATGGCTGGGCTAAAATAGGGGATAGGGCAATTTCAAAAAGGCCGGCTTATCCAAGCCAACGGATGAGCATGATTGCAGTACTGAACAAAGGAGAGATTAAGGCCCCATTGATCTTCTTGGGAACATGTAACAAGCAAATATTTGAAGAATATGTAGAAAAAATTCTTTTACCTGAAATGTCTCCAGGTCAAACCTTAATATTGGATAATGCGAAGTTCCATACTTCGGTTGATCTTGAGGGAATTCTGTCAGAAAAACAATGTTTTGTTCGTTATTTGCCTCCGTACTCCCCGGATATGAATCCAATTGAGCATCAATGGTTTAAAATAAAAAACTTGATTAAGAAATTTATTCAGAAAGAAAAAGAAAATTTCCAGGAGGCTATATGTTTGGCTTTTAGGAATTTGAGTAAAGCTTACTAAGCAAGGCTATATCCGTATTTTTTTGCGTGTTGGCTTCTGACGAATCTTACCCTCGACTAGACCTTCAATGCCATGGACTATATGTCTGCCGTTTTTTACGAAACTTTCATCGATCAGATATCCGACACCTGCACTTGATTTCATGGAATGAATAATTTCAGCAGAGCTTTCAGAGGGAAAATCACCTGTTCCAGCAGAAGGTTTTGCAGCAACTAGTGGAGCAGAGGCAACAACCAGTGTGTGAGGTGATACATTCTGAACTTCGAGCATCATGAAGTAGAGGTAATGGACCCACCCGCTTCTTCCACCATCCGAATGAAGCTTCAGGTCTTTTATGAGTGCGGAAACTATGGAGTCTCTATCTCTGTGCTCATCTTGATACTGTAAAAAATCATCAGATAAGTCGATTCGAATGTTGTATATGAAATCTCTTGCAGATGAAGAGGTCTTGCTATCAACAACTTCCGGAAGTTTGTAAATTACAGATTTTGCAAGACTTAAGACGAAAGGTTGACAGTCCTCAGCTATCCACCTTTCGTTATAATAAACTATATCCCAGTACGCTATTTTAGCTTTCGGGAATGCGGATACAGGATTGCTTGATTCAAATGCTTCGGTCTTAAATAAATTTATCAAGGCGGGTATATTCGCGTCGAAATGTCGATGCATTTCAGGCGAACTAAAATAACCATCATAACGCAAGTTACGAGTTATCGACTCATCCTCCATGCCTGCAAAACTAGCATTAGTGCAGAGGAGTAGCCAAAGGAGAATAGAACTTTTCAAACTGAAGCGCATAATATCAACCTGCTGTAAGCTAAGAGTGGTTAATGAGAACTTATTGTTGCGAAGGGAATTTTTTTTAGAAGTGTAGACTTATCAACTTTTTTCTAAGAGAGGCGATGCCGCCTATTTTACAAGAAGCAAGATGTTCTGTTTTAGGGAAGCTGCAGTCAGCCTTTACTCATCACTTACAGTATAGTTAGTATTAGCAGCTACAAGCACAAAATCTTCATCATAGCTGTAACCAGAGGCTTTTGTTTTGTTGACATTGTCGAGAATAGGTGATTGGTGCGGATGATGGGGCCTCCATGTTGCAAGGGGTCTTGTCATTTATGGATGCTGTCAAAAACATGCTAATGTCTTCGTTAAAATATGGTATAAAACTATATCTTAAGTGATGTCTGACAGCTGCAAGGCAGGACTTCTTTTAATGCCTCAATATGCTGTGCGTCAGAATAATCCAAAGCATTGTTTGAATGGATACATTTTTCCTTCGAGGCAATTGTGAACGAAAGAGATGACATTGAACCAACGCTGCTTGAAATTGCAACTGTAGCTATGCAGAGTAGAGGTCTTGAGCCTGAATTTGGGGAAGAGGTCCTTGCAGAGCTTGCAAGGATCAACCTGCCTGCTGAAGATGATGGCGTCGTCGATCTGACCAAATTAGCATGGTGTTCCATAGATAATGATGATTCTATGGACCTTGACCAAATCACATATGCAGAAAAGTTGTCAAAAGGACGCTTTAAAATCTTTGTTGCAGTCGCTGATGTCGATGCCCTTGTTCCACTTGGGGGAGCAATCGATAAGCATGCAAGAAAAAATACGACTTCGGTTTATACTAGTGCTAAGATTTTTCCCATGCTCCCAGAAAAGTTATCGACAAACCTCACGTCACTTTCGCCTAACGAAGACAGAATTGCTATAGTTTTTGAGATGTTTGTATCTGACTTCGGTCAGGTTGAAGACGCTAAAATTTATCGTGCTCGTGTTCGTAATCAGACTAAACTTGCCTACAATGCTGTTGCTGAGTGGCTTGTAGGGACAGGGGTTGCACCGAAAGCTGTTCAAAATATGACAGGTATGTCAGAACAATTGAAACTTCAGGACTATATTGCGCAGAAGTTGCGTACGCGCCGTCATTCTCAGGGGGCTTTGGAGCTAGAGACAATAGAACCCCGTGCTGTTATAGAGCACGGAACGATCGTCGATCTGAAAAGCGAAAAGCTTAACAGAGCACGGGAGCTCATTGAAGACTTTATGGTTGCAGCGAATGGAGCCACAGCTCGCTACCTCAGTAAATTGGGCTATCCAACTTTGCGGAGAGTCGTTCGTTCTCCCAAAAATTGGGACAGAATTGTGGAGATTGCAGAAGAACTTGGAGAGAAGCTTCCTGCAAAGCCCCATTCTATTGCTTTGTCTGAATTTCTTTCGCGACAACGCAATGCAGACCCTGTCCGCTTTCCCGACCTGTCTCTTACAATCATTAAACTTCTTGGGAAGGGTGAGTACATGCTCGAACTACCCGGAGGGCAACCTTTAGGTCATTTTGGTCTAGCTGTTCGAGACTACTCACATTCTACTGCACCGAATCGTCGTTATCCAGATCTTGTCACGCATCGTCTGCTAAAGTCTGCATTCGATCAAAAACCTTCTCCCTACTCAAATCGTGAACTAGCATCGTTAGCAGCTCATTTTACAAGTCAAGAAGATGCTGCTGAAAAAGTAGAGAGACAAGTTCGAAAGTCTGCAGCAGCTTTGCTTCTCTCCACGCATATAGGAGAGTATTTTGATGCTATAGTTACGGGAAGTTCTGAAAAAGGAACTTGGGCTCGGGTTTTTAAGCCTCCCGTGGAAGGTAAGATCGTGCACGGTAACTCGCAATTGCTTGTGGGTAATCGCGTACGCTTAAAACTTATTAACGTTAATGTTGAGCAAGGGTATATCGATTTTGCGCGAGTGCGCTAGCATCTTTTAGCAGTATAATTTGCGCCAGCTTGCCTCAAGAAAATCTCTATCTTCAGGGTGAGCTATGCGCACCAGTGCATCTTTTCTCTCTTTTAGAGTCTTCCCATAGATATCCGCAACACCATACTCGGTTACAACGTAGTGGGTATGTGCTCGAGTTGTGACGACTCCAGCTCCTTGAGTGAGAGTGGGGACTATTTTGCTCTTGCCCTTACTGGTGCGACTCGTCATTGCAATGATAGGCTTGCCACCTTTCGATAGAGAGGCACCACGGATAAAATCCATTTGCCCACCAATCCCAGAAATGATTCGAGATCCAACTGAATCGGCACAGACCTGACCACTAAGGTCCACTTCAACTGCAGAGTTTATAGCGATTACCTGTGGGTTGCGTGCAATATTCTCAACGTTATTCACGTAGCCAATATCAAGCTGTACGACAGAGGGATTATCGTGAATGAAATCATAGAGACGACATGAGCCTTGTACAAATCCAGAGACGGTCTTTCCTGGGTGAACTTTTTTGCGACTGTTATCGACACATCCTCGAAGAATAAGGTCCAAAACTCCATCAGACCATGTTTCGGAATGAACACCAAGGTGCTTGTGGTTTGTCAAACAGTTGAGTACGGCATCAGGTATAGCACCGATACCAACTTGCAAGGTTGCGCCATCAGGTGTCATCTCCGCACAAAACTTTCCAATCGCAATTTCCTCACCACTTGGAGTGTGTACAGGAATTGTTGGAATCGGTTCATCGACTTCAAGAACAGCTGCAAAACGACTGATATGAATGAAACCATCTCCATGGACGCGAGGCATCTGCTTATTGACTTGTGCAATAAGAGTTTTGGCACTCTGTGAGGCTGCAAGTGCAACATCAACACTTGTGCCGAGTGTACAGTAACCATGTGCATCTGGAGCAGATACATGAAGGAGTGCTGCATCGAGTGGAATGATTCGTGAGCGGAATAGATTGGGAACCTCTGATAGAAAACATGGAATGAAGTCGACTTCTCCAGGTCGCATATGCTTGCGCATGTTGGATCCTACAAAGAGATTGGAAACCCGAAAATGTCGATTCAGATTTTTTTCTGCATACTTAGATTCACCGAAGGTGTGGAGCTGAACAATGCGTAAATTTTCAAAACACTCTGCTTCTTCGATGAGATGCTCTATCAAGCGTGTAGGTGTAGCAGCAGATCCATGGATGAACACAGTCTGATTTGATGATAAGTATTCTGCAATAGTAAGCATGCCAACTAGCTCCGAGTTTACTTATTTTTATGCTTAGAGAGAGGTTTTGACATGGCTTCTAATTTTTGGAGTTTATTGCTAACAGCTTTAGGTAAATGTGTGCCACTACTACCACTAAATCCAAAGAGAACTTCTTCTTTGTAAGATGCATAGCAGCGTTGAGCAATTAGAGAATGAGGTGTGTGAACAATGCAAGCTTCATAGTAGAGTGTTTGCAAATCTTCAGTTCGGATGGGACGCAGAACTTCATAGCTTCGGCCTGTTAAAAAAAGCACCTCTGCTGTATCTGCTCCAAGGTCAGGTCTCTGGAGCAGGGTATGCAAGATTGCCGATGCTCGAAGGAGGCTTATGTCTGCAGTGCGATCAAGTTGATAGGTCTGAGTGGTGCTTGCCTTGCTGAGTAAAACTTTAGCTTTTGCAAGCATCTCTTTAGTTGAGTTTTCTTTTGTCAGATTTTCCTGCTCCCACTCTGAAATAGAATTTTTCCAAGCACGCGCATCATTTTTAAGTGAGTTGTCAGCAACAGGAGACTTGAGAATATCTTCTACTATTTCTTTTGTCATAGCTGGGTCTGCTTTGACTCGGACAGTGATAGATAGGCTTTCGTGTGCAGCATTTTCGTAGCTCATGCGATCATATTTTTGGGCATCTTTGGTCAAAAGTACAAGTCTAAATTGCTCCAGAGCACGATCAAATTGACGTGTTGCGGCATAGAATTGCCCAAGCTCAACTGGTGCTAGTCCGTCATGCGAAGGTTCGAGAGACAGCATAGACAATTGAGGGCCTGAAGTGTTGCGAACGTGACATGAAATGCAATAGGAAGGTATTGTGCGTAGTATACGTCGTGCAAAATCTGGCTTGTCTTCTTGTAGAGCACTCAAAGCAATTTCAGTCTGCTCATGGAGTAAGCGTCCAACGATTGCCAAGGTTGGGTCATAGTCAGGGCTCTTCATTTTGTTTGCACCCAACTTATGCGTCAGCTTTGCAAGTGTTTTGGCTTCTTTTATAATTCGAGCATGGTTTTTGGGTGAGTTGAATTGAGACGTAGAACTGAGATCCGTGAGGAGGTGACTAAAGACACCGAATAGTTCTTGCATTTTGATCGCCCATTCAGTCGTTGCTTTTTGAGCATCCGGTTTGTTTGCAAGTCCTATTTGAGAAACTGCTAAGATAGAAAAAACAAATTTGTAGGACCAAGATTTCATTTTCGATACCCTTTTTCAATCGATGCTTATAGGAAGCAATATAAGTTATTTAAATCTACTACGGAAAGCCATATAAAATCATGTGATTTCTTCACATTTTTTGAAAAAAGTTGAAGATATTACAAAATTATCATTTTAAGCATAAATTATTTCGCAGTGTTCTACTGGTTTTCTGGAAGTCATTGTATAGAAGCTACAATGATAGAAAATTTCCAAATTTTTGCATTTTTATCATTTTAGATTTCTTCGATTCTTACCGAGTAATAATGTGAATTGTTTTGAATAAAATGTGGTGTTATGTCTGAGTGCTGTTATGAAAGATAGAATTAGTAAGATGATTCTGCTTCGAGATCAAGCTCTCTTAGTTTTTGTCGTTCCTTTGTTGTCGATTCTGTTTCTATTTTCAATGCATCTCTTGTTTAAATCGGGATCTGAGACATTTAAAACGGATGCTTCTAAAACATACAAAGTTTTAGAAGATGAGGTAGCTAGTTACATTTTTGGTCTTCAAGGTGCAAAAGGTGCTGTTGTCGCAAATGGGATGAAAATGGAAACGGCTTCTTTTCGAAGTTATGCAGAATCGCGCGAAATGTTCAACAACTTTAGCGGTTCCTTAGGGTTTGGTCTCGTTCGTCTGGTAGAAGATTCGGACCTTTCAAGATATGAAAAAAGTCAAAGAAAAATACGGCCAAATTTTAATATTCACCCTCTTGTAAAAACTCAGCAGCATATGATTATCGAAACGATTGAGCCTGTTGAATCAAATGGTCCAGCTGTTGGCTTGGATATTTCGTTTGAAATAAATCGACGTAGTGCAGCAATGCTTTCAGCTAGATCTGGAAAACCTGTGCTGACAAAGAAAATAAAGTTGGTGCAAAAATCGCAGGAGCATACGGGGTTTTTGTATCTGATTCCAATATATAAAAGTCATAGAACACCGACAACTGAGCAGGAGAGGCTTAATGCAATAGTTGGTTGGGCGTATACGCCTGTGGTGTTGGAGGCAATTTTAGAACGGATCTACTCTAAAATGCCGAAAAATTTGGAGTTGAAAATTGGTATTGATGACGAAATTGAAATGTTACCAACTCAAGAAACTTTGTATTCAAGCATATTTTTGCATCAGCGAACTATCGATCTACCCGTTGGTGGACAGATATGGAAAGTTTTTGTTAGAGAAAGAAATAGTAATATCTTTGAATCGTTTATCAGCCTTGTTTTTATCTATTTGTTGTTGCTAACAGTATTAATGTTAGCATTGTTTTTGAATAAAAAACGAAGACTCGAGATGGATCAAACGCTTCACAAAAATAGTGAATGGTTGAATGCTGTTATTCAAAGTGCGGGTTACTCCGTAATTGCCACGCAACCCGATGGAATTATCACAATATTTAATCCCACGGCTGAAGCGATGCTTGGATATAAAGCTAGTGAGCTAATTGGCTCCCATACTCCAGCTCTTATTCATGATCTTAATGAGGTTGTTGCGAAGGCAGAAGTTCTGACTAAGGAGCTTGGAAAAGCAGTAAATCCTGGATTTGAAACATTCATTGCGAAGCCTCTCGCGACAGGGTCGGTGTATATTGATGAATGGACTTATATCAAAAAAAATGGAGTTCGTTTCAGAGTTCGTCTCTGTATCTCTGTTCTTTATGACTCTGAAAAAAATATTGTTGGATTTTTGGGGATCGCTGAAGACCTAACGGAGCATCTAAAAATTCTTGAGTCCGAAAGAAAAGCTAACAAAGTCAAATCCGAATTTTTGTCAACTATGAGTCATGAAATTCGAACGCCTCTGAATGGTATTGTTGGTGCAGCGGATATACTTTCTGATACATCACTAGATAAAAGTCAAAGAGAATACCTTAGCGCTATCATCTTTTCTGCAAAAAATTTGAATGCTCTCGTCAGTGATATATTGGATTTTCAAAAGCTTGATTCAAAGAAACTTAGTTTGCATCTCTCACAAGTCGATATTTTTCATTTTCTAGATGAACTCATGGTTGGTCATCGGATGGAGTGTGAAAGAAAGGGCCTTCTCTTTAGCTACCATAGCAATGAAAGAAGCAAGATTGTTATGGTTGATCAAAAGCGATTGGGGCAGATTGTCAATAATCTTCTAAATAATGCAATAAAATTTACCAAACAAGGAAAGATTTCTGTTGACTGTAAGTTGGAGGAGAGTGCTGCAGGAGCAGTCTTTTCATTCTCCGTTACTGACACCGGAATTGGTATTTCTAAGGAATCGATTGCGCAGCTGTTTCAGCCTTTCTTTCAGGTGAATAGTTCCATTTCTCAGACATTTGGGGGAACTGGTCTTGGTCTTGCGATTATCAAAAAATTGGTAGAAATGATGGACGGTCGTATCGCAGTCAAGAGTGAGGAGGGGCTCGGGTCTGAATTTTCGTTTTCTATCCCCTTAAAATTAGTAGAAGCAAACATTCCAGAGAAGTCAGAAAAGAAGGAGAAGATTTTAAATCTACTAAATGGTCATATTTTAGTGGCCGAGGATAATCTTGTTAATCAGAATGTTATTCGCAAGATTCTTTCCTTAATAGGATGTACGTCTAAGGTCGTTGCAAATGGTCAAGAAGCAATAGATGCTTTGAAAATGGAACGGTTTGATCTCGTGCTCATGGATTGTAGAATGCCGGTGCTAGATGGTTTGGAAGCAACGAGAAGGATTCGATCTGATTCAACTTTGCCTCAGTCCAAGATTACAATTCTAGCAATCACTGCGGAGTCGTCTTACAGTGATAGAGAGAGCTGTCGATCTGCTGGAATGAACGGATTTATTTCAAAGCCAGTCACTAGAGAAGATTTGGCAAACGCTCTAACACCCTACTTGAAAGTTCGTGACTTGAAAAAGGCAGATGCTCCCTAAACCAAATCCTTAACTTTATAATTAGATAGCTCAGTAATAAATGCTTTAGTTGCTTTTTTGAGGATATGTTGCAGGCGACATTTTGTACTCAGAACGCAGGAATTCGTCTCGGCATTAAAGCATTCCACTACATTGAGTTCCTCAAGAGCTAACGTGAGCTCAGCAAGGGTGCGATTAGCCATTGCTGGATTAAATTCGATGCCCCCTTTAGGTCCACTTGTAGAAATGACGTATCCTAGTTCAGAAAGTCTATTGACAGCAACGCTGAGATGATTTTTTGAAATGGCATAGGCTTCAGCAATTTCTTGAATCTTTGATTTTCCAGGGTTCTCTTGCAAATAAATTAGAACGCGTAAGCAGTAGTCTGATTTTGTTGTTAGACGCATAATAAATATCCTTTTCAAAGCTATCTATTCGATATATATAAAATATATCGATATATGTGCTATATCATTTGGAGTCGTTATGGCGAAATACTGGTGGTTGTTGGTCGGTGTACTCACAGTAACATTCACAATACTCGGCTCATTTGGTAACGAGGTCTATCGCCAGGCTCCACCGCTTTACTCCGTATTGCGTGCTCCTGACGGTGCTCTAATCTACAATAAAGATGACATTCTTACTGGGCAAACTGTATGGCAGTCAATAGGTGGACAGCAAATCGGATCGGTTTGGGGTCACGGCGCCTATCAAGCACCAGATTGGACAGCCGATTGGCTGCATAGAGAATTGGTTCATTACCAAGATATAGCATCGCAAGAGAAATTTTCTAAAACATTTGCTGAGACAAATGCAGACGAAAAAATGATGATCAAGAACTCTATGCTGAAGGACTATCGTGGAGCTGGAGTTGTTGATGGGCAAGTAATATTATCACCAATACGTTATCAAGCTTTTGTGCAGACGAAAGAATACTACCTCAAGCTCTTCAGTAGCGACCCGGAACTGCATTCAACGCGAATTGCATATGCGATTCATGAAAACGTTTTGCCTTCAGCAGAGCGTCGTGAAAAAATGATGGCTTTCTTTCATTGGTCGACTTGGGCTGCTTCCACAAACCGTCCGGGAGAAACCTATACCTATACTGCAAACTGGCCTCATGAGCCACTGATAGATAATACGTTAACCGCAGAAAATATATTCTGGAGTGTTATCTCTATTATTCTTCTTATTGCTGCAGTTGGTTTTATGATTTGGTTTTATTCCTTTCGGAAAGAAGAGGAAGAGATCTCCGCTATACTCCCCAAAAGAGACCCCCTTCAACAATTTTCAATTACACCATCAATGCAGGCTCTTTGGAAATATTGGGGCACGGTCCTTGCTCTTTTTCTTTTGCAGATTGGACTTGGAGGAGCTCTTGCTCACTATACGGTTGAAGGGCAAGATTTCTATGGGCTTCCCCTTTCCAAGATCTTACCATACTCATTAGCGCGAACTTGGCATTTGCAAGCAGCTCTTTTTTGGATTGCCACATCCTTTTTAGCTGCAGGTTTATTTATTGCGCCGATTGTTAATGGAGGGAGAGATCCAAAGTATCAACGACTTGGGGTTAATGTCCTTTTTGGGGCACTCGTATTTGTGGTGTTTGGCTCTCTTACAGGTGAGTTTTTAGCAATTCATCAATTATTGGACCTTGATCTGTCATTTTGGTTTGGACACCAAGGTTACGAGTACACAGATCTTGGGCGCTTTTGGCAAATCTTACTTATCATTGGTCTCGGTCTCTGGCTTTTTCTTATGCTACGCTGCATTCTTCCTGCTCTGAAAGTAGCTGGAGATTCAAAGCAGCTTCTGCTTCTCTTTACGGCATCAACCCTTGCTATCGGTTTGTTTTATGGTGGTGCCTTATTTTATGGAGCCAGAACTCACTTAAGTATTATGGAGTTTTGGCGTTGGTGGGTAGTACATCTTTGGGTTGAAGGATTTTTCGAGGTCTTTGCAACCGTAACTCTTGCTTTTATTTTTGTAACGCTTGGTCTTATCAAACCTCGTTCTGCAACCAAAGGATCTTTGCTTTCAACGTCTATCTTTCTTTTGGGAGGGGTGCCTGGAACTTTCCATCATTTATACTTTAGTGGGACTCCAACTTCGATTAGTGCGATTGGAGCATGCTTTTCCGCTCTTGAAGTTGTTCCCCTTGTTCTTATTGGTTTTGAAGCCTTTCGTACCTATCGCTTCCAAAAACTGACGAGTTGGATGGACAACTACCGCTGGCCGATTACATTTTTTGTAGGTGTAGCTTTTTGGAACCTTGTTGGAGCAGGTATATTTGGTTTTCTCATTAATCCACCTATCGCTCTCTATTACATGCAAGGATTGAATACAACTGCTGTGCATGCTCACGGTGCTACTTTTGGAGTCTATGGGCTGCTTTCATTAGGTCTTGTGCTCTTTATGGTTCAATCCACATTTCCAAAGCGTTCCTGGGACGATCGTTTGATGCGTTTTGCATTTTGGGGGCTTAACGGTGGGCTGGTACTCATGATCATTTTGACTCTGCTTCCTATTGGTCTCATTCAATTCAAGGCATCTTTACACGAAGGGCTATGGTATGCTCGAGGATTGGAACTCATGCAGACAAGTCAGATTCAAGCTTTACGTTGGATGCGGATGCTTGGAGATGTCGTGTTTGCCAGTGGTGCCTTTTGCTTAGTTGCGGCTGTTCTTGATCGTATTGGTTTTCGCATTTTCAAAAGAGCACAAGACTAGGAAAAATGAAGCAGAGTGGAGCTCTGCTTCTGCGTTGAAGAGGTCTTAGGATGAAAGTTGCATTTTTTAGTTTCCATGACTTTGAACGTCAGTACTATCAGCATGATTGTGCTAATTTTAGTTTTTTCGAAGAGAGGCTAAACTCAAAGACAAGCACTCTGTGTGCTGGGTTTTCAATGATTAGCTGCTTTGCACATGATCAACTTGACTCTGAGACTTTGGAAAAACTATCCATTCAAGGAACAAAATTTATTGCTTTGCGCTCAGCTGGTTTCAATCATGTCGATTTGAAAGCTGCTCAAAAATTTGGAATCAAAGTTGCACGCGTACCCAAGTATTCTCCATATTCGGTTGCTGAACATGCGGTTGCTTTGATTCTCTCTCTAAATAGGAAAACGCATCGTGCCTATCAGCGAGTACGTGAGCAGAATTTTGCTCTAAGTGGACTCAAAGGCTTCGACTTGTATGGGAAAAACATCGGTGTAGTTGGTACAGGGAATATTGGAAAAGCGTTTGCTAAAATCATGCTCGGCTTTGGTTGTAAGGTGCTTGCCTTTGACCCAGTTCAAGACCAAGACTGTATCTCATGGGGTGTTGAATATACTACGACGGATCGATTATACGCATCGTCTGATATTATCAGCATCCATTGTCCCTTGAATGACAAGACCCATCACCTCATAAACAAGTCTTCTTTAAGTAAAATGAAAGATAATGTGATGCTTATCAATACCAGTCGAGGAGCTATTCTTGATTCCAAAGCGGTTATTAGTGCATTAAAGAGCCGTAAAGTTGGATATCTTGGTATTGATGTTTATGAAGAAGAAGAACATCTTTTTTTCTCTGACCATTCAAACGATATTATTGATGATGATGTTTTCGCAAGGCTACAATCTTTTCCGAACGTTTTGATAACGGCACATCAGGGGTTTTTTACTCATGAGGCGCTATCAAATATTGCAGATACAACAATACAAAATATTAGGGAATTTTCAGAGAATAGACCATTGACCAATGAAGTTGCGTTCTCTTGATTTATAATTTTTGAATAGGAATTTTGAGGATAAAACGAGTATTTGGACAGCTCGAATCCAGTATCAATTCACCTTTGTGTTGTTCTAAAATTTTGCGAGATAAGCTTAAGCCAAGGCCGGTTCCCTTGCCTGCTTCTTTAGTTGTAAAGAATGGAACAAACAATCGTTGTTGCACGTGTTGTGGTATGCCATTTCCACTATCTGTAACTGATAGTTCAATATGGGTTGGAGTTTTGTTCGCATTCACTCTAATCCACGATTCCTCTTTGCCGCGCAATGCATCATCGGCATTAAAAATAAGATTCAGTAGAACCTGACTCAGTTGGGTTTTATTTCCCATGACGACCAAATCGGATGGGACATCGATAGATATTCGTATGCTATGCTGCTTAAGCCTATCTTGAGCGAGTACTGCAACATTATCTACGAGTTCCTTAAGTTGGATCATGGTGTGTGGGTCTGCATCAGCGTTGCGTGACAGAGTATGCATTCCATTGATAATAGAGGTGATGCGTTTGCTAGTTTCCAATATTGACGTAGCGTAGCCTTCTAACGCAACTCGGTCATAAGATTCTTGGGTCAGAAGTTTTAAAATCTTATCTGCACTGGCACCGATAATAGAGACGGGATTATTGATCTCATGTGCTATTCCACCTGCCATCTCACCCATGGATGCTAGCTTAGCTGAGCGAACCAAAGAGGCTTCGGCAGTCTTGCGACTGCTAATGTCGTAGCGAATGGAATAGTAGTTTTCGATGTTACCCTTCGAGTCTAATATTGGGATGATTGAGGAATCTACCCAGTAAAGGGTGCCATCTTTCGCTTTGTTACACACCTCACCACGCCATGGTCGCTTGTTCTGTATGGTTACCCACATGCCTTCAAAAAACTGTGGTTTGTGGTGACCTGATTTGATAATTCGGTGATTCTGTCCAATTAGCTCATCTCTGCTATAACCAGAAATTTTGCAGAATTTGTCGTTAACT
>CAZWOL010000065.1:0-13596 GCA_964635325.1 uncultured Pseudobdellovibrionaceae bacterium | reverse complement strand
GAGCGTAGTCGAGGGATCGCCTGCTTAGTAGCTGCCACCATACAAGTTCTTATCAGGAGTTTTACTTTTGCATACATCTCTTATTGCTTTTACCGATGGTGCCTGTCGTGGAAACCCAGGCCGAGGTGGGTGGGGAGTCATTCTTTATTCGAAGACACGAGGAAGCGTTCGTGAACTCGGTGCACACGCACCACACACCACTAACAATCGTATGGAACTCGAAGCTGCGATCGGTGCTCTCGAAGCATTGAGTGCAGAAATTGAAGATCTTACACTTTGTGTCGATTCTAAATACGTGATTCAAGGTGTCACGGAGTGGGTTCGGGGGTGGGAGCTAAGAGGTTGGGTGAGTTCCTCCGGCAGTCCTGTTGCTAATCCTGATCTTTGGGAGCAGCTGATCGCCCTAGTACGTGCTCGTGAAAGAAAATCAAAAATACATTGGCAGCATGTTTTGGGGCATGCGGGTATTCCTGGAAACGAACGTGCTGATCAGATTGCGCAAGCGTTCGCAGATGGAACTGACATCAAACTTTACGAGGGTTCTTTTGACGACTATGGGGTCGATATACTGACAATGAGTAGCAAAGCTAGTGAGAAGAAAAAAACCTCTACAAAAAGTTCTTCAAAGAAAGCCTACCTCTATCTCAGTCTTGTTGCAGGTCAACTCGAACGTCACAAGACATGGGATGAGTGTAGCGCTCGTGTCAAAGGAGTAGCTCGTGCCAAATTTAAAAAAGTTTTGTCTCCCGAAGAAGAGCAGAGCGTTCTTCAGGAGTGGGGAATTCATTAGATTCCTAAAAAAAAGAGAGCGAAACCGATAAAATTTTCACTCTCCCTCTAAGCTTTCTTCGTATCTAAATTCCCTAGCGTCCTACTACACCTTGCCACATGACTGGAGCAAACGCATTTGCGAATGCTGGGAAGCCTGTGATGGGTTGGTAGTTTGGTGTTGCTGGTGAATACATTCCCATCGTTGCTGGATAGCTATTTGAGAAGAAGCTTGGTTGCCCAAAGCTGCTAGCTGATCCCGTGAGTACGAACGCAGGTGAGCCAACGTTGCTTGCTGAATTCACAAAGCCTGATCCAGAAGCAGAAAAGCCTGTTGTCGTTGCACCAAATGGGTTTGCTGAGCTTGTTGCAATCCCAACATTTGCCGTTTGTCCAAAGGAACTTGAGCCTGCGCCTTGTACGCATCCACCCGGTAGGTCTCCGCTTGGTGCTTGTGCTCCAAGGGGATGGACGAGATTTTGGTAGTAAGCAAGATTCTGACATGCAGGTTCTTGGCCTGTTAAACCACAGTAAGTGTCGCTAGCATAGCTTTCTTTTGCACAGAAGATAGCTCCATTCGTGGTTTGTGTGAAAAGTGCATGCGATGCATGAGATGCTTTCCAACTTTGTCCGTTAGGAGTTTGCAACCATGCTAGGTATTCCGTATGAATGCGCTTATGCCAGAGCCAGAACGAAGGGTCGATCGGAGAGATCGAACTGTCGATCATTGGACCTCCAACAGCAGCGTGTGCACCGTTGTGGTTTTGTAGGCCGAACCAGCGTCCTAGGTCATCTGGAGATTTAACTTCGGCAATAGACGAAGGCATGTTGCCAGGACCAAATTGGGATGCGCTTCCAGGATTGAACATTGCAGGTTCACGCCACTTTGGGTCGCTTGTTACACGTTGTCCCAATGAGGCAAAGCGTGCATCGATAACAAGCTGTGATGGAATCGGTGTCGATGGATCCCATGGTGGTAGCTGCCAACCTGGACCGACGTAGTTTTCAAATGCGGCAATCATAGCACCGTGCATACCGATCAAAATGGTACCCGAACCTGGACCATCAAGGCCACCGATGCTGTTACGTGTGTGCCATGCTCTATGCTTGTCTATCAGATCCTGTGTGATCCAGTTTGTATGCATAACTTGCACAGCTCGTAACTGTGCATCGGTCATCTGATGTATATCCGAAATCTGTGGGTACGACGGAGTGCTCAACAGGAGCTGACGAGCGGCTTGTACCTCAGGTCCATTACCTGGGCTTTGCGGAAACTGAAAGTTTGTGTTGGAAGAAAATGTCGATCCTGTTGATGGAAAAGCAGCTGGAGGAGTTAGAGGAGCAGGAGCTGCACCGAAACTAGGGTTTGTGTTGAATGTCTGTGGAAACGTCGATGCTGGTTGCGAGGAGAAAAAATTCTGCTGTGGTGGGCCAAAGCTGAATGTTTGTCCCGAAAAACTCTGCGCTTGCAAAGCAGTGCTCAGCAAAAGTGCTGATGTTTGTAAGCTGCGGACCGTTAGTAAACGAAGTGTTAGCATACCTTAGCTCCCTTTCATGAAGAAGTCCTGAGAAAGCGGAATCTAAGATCTGATTTGTTAGAGAAGTTTAAGAATAAGAGGCGATGCTGACTGCCAAAAATCTAAGCATCTATTTTCTTGAAGCTTGCAAAGGAAGCAAGCTCAAGCGTCGGTTCATCCAATGGATGTGCTTTGCCATCCAGTTCGTAAAACTCTTGGAGGCGGAATGCGATAAGCTTTGGTTCTATCTTGATAAAGCAGTCGTAAAGGCTATTTCCAAGATTGTGACGAGTAGAAGTATGCATAGAATCTAGAATTTTAAGGTAATCTTTCCTTATCTGCATAGCAGCGTGCGCTGTCGAGTGGATTTGGTGGCCATTGTCGAAGGTGCACGTTTGCTTGATGGTCAGCAAATCTTGCGAAAGGATCAATGTGATTTCTTTGCTAACTCCTGCTATATTTTTTCCGACTTCGATCCCACTTCCATTGTTTTCAACGGGAAGCGTGATGTTTTTCCATGATCCCAATAAGGTTTGGTGAGACTGAGTTTTGTCATCAGTCGTGTCGTTGCTTCGTCCACAGTTATTGAGAGCAAATAGAAAAGACATGACTAAACTTAGACGTAGGAGAATTTTTCTTAAACGAATATGCATAAGTTGGTTTCCTATCAGATTCTCTTGGTGGAGCGTGCAAAGGAAGCAAGCATGATGTTAGGAAAGCAAGGATCCATAATCTTTACTTGGATAGCTCTGCTAGCAAGTCTTTCGCAGACTTTCCATGTCGAAGCAGTGTAGCAATATTAGCTGCAGTCGATCTTGTAGCCTCACCACGTACACCGGAGCGGACTCCTCGAGGTGTTTGCGGTGTTTCGCATTCACAATACACCTGCTCAGTTTTTCCTTCGGAAGGAAGGTCCTCAGTAGAGACCGGACGAAGGGCGCTTCGTTCTATAATCTCTTCTAAGGTATAGGCGCTTACGGGGTTTGGGATGTTAGCGACCTCTGAAGTCGTTAGTACCAAATAATATAAGTTCCCACGCATTGTGTAAAATAGGCTAGTAGGATGTTGTCTTCGTAAGGATTCTGTACCATCAGATTGCACCACACTATTTTCAGCATCCCAAGTTCCAACGACTTTGGTTTGTGTGTCGACAAGTTGGTTTTGCTCGGTATCGAAGTAATAAATCTTATATCTCTCTGCAAATGCTACTGAACTCATTAGCGTCATGCACGTAATTAGGTATTTCAACATCCGCATCATGGGGGCTCCTTTGTTTGGAATTTAAAAATGTCAAAAGTGAGAGCTAGCGATCAATAGTAGAGCCGCAATGCTCTGTCAATGTTTTTTGAAGGCGATATTGGAGATCTAAGTGTCAAGTCTTTGACAGTCCTGCCTCATTCGCAAATCAGTGCTAAAATAGACAGGAGACTATAAAAGGAGAGTCCTGTGGCCAATAACTATACGGGTGCACAAAAGGCAGCTATACTTCTGCTCTCCTTCGGGGAAGATGTCTCTGCAGAAATCTTCAAGCATTTGAACGAGTTCGAGATTCGCAGAATCGGTATGGCCATGAGTCGACTCGGTCGTCTGGATGAGACGGTGGTCGATGAGGTCGTGAATGAGTTTTACAACATACTTCAGCAGAACAAGCAGTTTTTCTACGGTGGCTCCGATTTTACAAAGAAAGTTTTGGGATCTGCATTTAAAGGAGGCGAAGCTGAGGGGCTCATCGAGCAGCTTTCACATGCATCTGCCACTTTTGATTCGCTCTCACTTATCGATCCACGTACACTTGCTGGCTTTATTCGTAACGAGCATCCCCAAACGATTGCTCTTATACTTGCTCACTTAGATCCTCCCCGATTTTCTGAGACGCTCAAACTTGTACCAGAAAACCTGCGTGTGGAAATTCTCTTCCGAGTTGCTAACCTTGATTCCGTAGCTCCTGAAATTATCGATGATGTGGATGATGTCTTGCGTCAAGAGGTACAAGCTCTGGGATCCTTCTCCAATGATAAGTTAGGGGGTGCCGAAGCGGTTGCCAATATGCTTAACGTTATGGACAAAGCTTCCGAAGAAGAACTCCTTGATGGACTCGATGAACGTGACCCTGATTTGGCAGAACAGATTCGTTTGCTGATGTTTGTCTTTGATGATTTGGCAAAACTCGATGCAAAAAGTGCACAAGAACTTGTCAAAGCCGTTCCACAAGATAAGTGGAAAGTGGCTCTCAAAACGGCAACGGAACCTGTCAAAGAGCTTGTCTTCACGAATATGTCGGCACGTGCAGCGGAGATGCTCAAAGAAGATATGGAAGCCTCAGGAGCTGTCAAACTCTCGGACGTTGAGTCGGTGCAATATGAGATTCTAACAATCTGCCGTAAACTCGAGGAAGAGGGAAAGGTCGTTCGTGGTGCCGATGGCCAGTATGTTTAGAAACACGGTCCGAGAGAGCAGATGCATTTTTTCGGATTTGTAGAGGTAGAAATGATTTTCAAAGAACTCAAAAGAGCTCCGTTTTTTTTGTTTTGCTTATGTGTTGGTGCATGCAATTCAGGTAGCAAACAGGCGTCTGGATCTGCACCTAAAGCTGCACCGACAACAGCTACGCAGGTAACAAATGCAACTAGCAGCAGTAGCAGTAGCATGCCGGATCTCAATTCTCTCTTTGGACGCGCGAGTGGGAGTTCGGGGGCTGGGGCTGCCACCACACAAGCAACGACCGCTGATCCCAATGCAATTGTATGGGCCACTCGTTTTGGAGCTCCCTTCCTTGCTTTTCCATTTTACGACCTGCGAGGAAGCTATACGAATGCGGCGACAGCGAATAGCTACAGCTGTCCAGGGGATTCGTTTTTAGTTGGGTTCTATGCTCTCTACAGTAAGAGTCTGGGAGATCGTACCATGCAACCTTACTGTCAGTTCTTTGAAGATGCTAAGGGGCGTCCAGTTAAGAAAAGTGCTTGTGATGTGTATCCTTCTAGTACTCCTGCAATCGAAGCTGGATCCGATGCTCCTGATTTTCATTGTCCTGCAGGTAAGCTAATAGCAGGCCTTCAGGTCGGATGGGATACATCGCAATCGGATCGAAGCTATCGTTTTGAATGTTGCGAAGCAATTTCCGAGGATGCAAAAAAAATTGATTTCACGACCAACACGGATGCAAGTACAGGTCAATCAGGTCCGGTATGTGAAAAACTTGCAAATGCGAATGTTACGAACACACTCACACCGAGCACCTTGATGGGGGCTTTGGATCAGCATTGCGCAGGTGGAACTGTGAATATGCAAACGGGATCTATGGATGCGATGCCATCGGTGATTCACACTCTCAGTACCAATTATATAGAGCACAAAACACCAGATGGAATTGTTCAAAATGATCGTCAGTGGTATTTTGAGTGCTGTGCCATCGGGCTTAAGAACTGATAAATGATCCGCCTCCCCAAGCGGAGCTCAGCATAGCCAATTTGTAAGATGATCAATGGAGATCTTGCTTATGACAAATTCCATTTCCAACAAAGCGATCAACGATCAGCTAAGTCGGAATTTGTCGAAGGCCATCAATCAGGAAAGTGATGCTATTAGTAAGCTTTCCTCCGGAACTGTTTTTACAGATCAGGATCCTCGTCCAGCGGATCATAGCATTGCGGAATCTATGGAGTATCGCATACGTTCTCTCAACGCTACGAAACGTAATATCAGTGATGCTTCTAGTTTTATCAATACAGCAGATAGCGGAATGAATGAGATTGGCAACCTCATTACGCGCATGAAAGAAATCAACATAACTGCAGCGAGTTCGACAGTGAGCGACCAAGAGCGTCGCTATCTTTTTATAGAGCATGAGGCTCTCTTTAACGAGGTCAACCGTATTGCTCTAACGACTGAGTTCAATGGTGTTCCACTCCTAAATGGTAAATCAGATAAAGCTCCTGATACGTTGATCTTTAGACTTGGGGATCCTTTCCTGGAGAAGTCGACTTTTTTTCATGATGAAGATGTCAATGTGATACGTCTGTCTGATGTGAAAAAAATAGAGATGACAACGCATGGCTTGGGTCTCAAAAGTTCCAAAGAACTTATACAGAATTCAAATGATCGGGAAGGTATACAACTCGAAGATGCCATGGAGCTGATGACTCCTGAAAATGATGACTATCCAAGTCAGTACGATCAGGCACTAAGTGTGTTGAATACGAATCGTGCGGTGTATGGTGCTCTGACAACACGGTTGCAAAGAGCTGCTGACTATGTAGATGTGTATCAAGAAAATATCGAAGCTGCAAAATCAAAGATTGCGGATACCGACTATGCTCGCGAAGTTACCAATCTTACACACGCAAAAATCTTAGCCCAAGCCAATACCTCCTTGATGGCGCAGAGCCATATCAATACCGAACAAACTTTGCAGTTGCTAAATACCGTTCTCGACAGACGCTAGTCTAGTTTTTGCAAAGAGACTTTCCTCTTAGGTTAGAATTTGCTAGTTTGACGAGGAGAGGTGGTCGATGAATAGTAGTCTAGAATCTGTTCTAAAACTCCTAAAAGATGCAGAAGATGATGATTATATTGGCGAGCCAGTATCCCAACTCCAACACGCTTTGCAGGCTGCCTATTTTACAAGGCAGGACTCTCCAGAAAACGCATCACTCATCGCTGCGGCTCTTTTGCATGATATTGGACATCTACTAAGAGATGCGGACCTTCAATATATGTCAAATTTGGGGGTGCTGAATCATGAAGATAAAGGTGCAAGCTTTCTCCAATCACTAGGATTTTGTGAAGAGGTCTGTGAGCTTGTGCGTAGTCATGTTGCTGCAAAGCGCTACCTTGTCTCCAAATTTGAAACGTATAGAAATAATTTGTCGAAAGCCAGTCAAGAGACTCTCTCCTATCAGGGTGGGCTGATGAGTGCAGAGGAGATGGTGAAATTCGAATCTCGACCACACTTTAGAATTTATTTAAAAATTCGTCACTTTGATGATGCTGCTAAGAAAAAAGATTTTCCAGTTCCTGATCTTGATGCTTACATTCCTGTTTTAGAAAAGGTCTGTGATGACAAACGATGCGTTTTGGAAAAAACATAGCTATGTAGTGTTCGAAAACTTCTGGACTATCGATGAACAGCAGGCTCTTGAACGGGCTGCAAGCGAGATCTTTGCATGGCCAGAGACTTCAGGAAAGTGGCTTAAGTATTTTGAAGATAATGCTCAGCACAATAGCATGCTGTGTCGTGTCGAACGGTTTTTGCCATACCATCCACAACTCAAGCAAATGCTGCTGTCAAAGCGTATCTTTGATGTTTTGCGAGATCTGTTTGGAGAGGATGCCTGTTTATTCAAAGACAAGATCAATTACAAGCTGCCAGGAGGAGGGGCCTTCAAGCCTCATCAGGATGCGCCTGCTTTTACAATGTTTGCACCCAACTATCATATTACGATGATGGTACCGTTAGACACACTAACTCCGACAAATGGACCGGTTGAGTTTGCAAGGTCCTATGCCTATTCGCAGCATACAAGGTTAGTCTTGGAATCCAAAGCAGATGGCACACTGGCAGACCATGAGGTGAGCTCACGCACGTGGGATGCTCTGTATCTAAAACCTGGAGATCTGGTGTTCTTTGACTCCTACATTCCCCATCGTTCTGCTGTAAACACATCTGATAAAGCGCGTCGTTCGTTTTACATTACGTTCAACCCGCAGTCTCAAGGAGATATTTACGACACGTACTTTGAACGTAAACGTAAGTACTTTCCTCCCCGTGTGGAAAACGTAGATCGCGATGCTGATTTTGATCCTGAGATGGCAAAGCGTTTTAACTTAGGCAATCCGATTAGATAGTCCCGCTAATCTCCGTGGCGTGGCATTGCTCGTCACTTTCAAGTTTTTAGCAAATATTCCGACAGCTCCTTGAGCGGCTATTTGAGGAGAATATGTGCTTGCCTATTTGACAAAAATTCCTTGGATTTTACTGATTTTATCAATGGGTTGTCTTAAGAAAGCGCGTCCACAGGACACGCCCAGTGAGCCTGCTACTGAACGAGCCGCAGATGCTATTCCGACTCGTGATCAACCTAAGGTTGATGCAGCAAAACTCGACATCTCTTCGCTGACTATCCAAGCTGTTGAGAGCCCCAAATCCTATTTTCAACTGCGCATGCTTGTATCTGAGGATAAAGAGGTCGACTACTATAAGTTCTCGATTTGCTCGATTAATGATTCCAGTCAATGCAACCCACGACCAGAGTCTCCGGGAGAATTTGCGTTTCCAAGTCATGATTTTCCAAATGCTCCAGCTGGTATCGTGCGAGTGACTGTTACTCCATGCGTGCGTCCAGACCATGCGCTGGATCCCAATCAAACATGTGGTATGGAAAAACAAAGTGCACCTTTCCAGCAATCCCAAAATCCTCCCGACATTCAACAGCAGATGGTCGACAAATATAAAATCAATACACGGATCCGTGAACATGTTTTCAAAATGGGCGTACTTGCTCGAGAGGCCCATGATAAGTTGAAAGATAAGCCTGATATACAGCCTGGATTTATGAAGGTTTTATCAAATATTTCTAACGTGACAGACCTGCTTGCGGATTCTCTAGCAGAATTCCATGTGGATGACATTTTTGCAATACAGAATGATCTGCAAGCACAGGTTGAGGAACTTCGCAAAGCATCAGAGAAAGAGAATAACGATGCAAAAAAAGAAGCCACTCATGAAGTTGCCCTACCCGTTGTAGATAACGAGACTAAAAATATGATGATTGGCATAATTGTTCTCTCTTCTTTGTCGATGATTGCCATCACTGGTGGTGGAGCTGTGCTATTTGCAAATATCCAGAAAACAAAGTCCAAAGCCCCGGAGCTTGGTTCAGTGTTATCAGGTGCAGGGCCTAAACCAAAAGCCTCAAAGCCCAAAGTAGTTATTGGGAAGGGGCTTAAAAAAATTCGCAATAAAGCACAGGATCTAGGAAGCAAAGTAGAACAAGAAGTCAAAAATACCAGCTGGAAAGAAAGATTGTACCTTACACTTGGAGCAGCTGTTCTTGCTGCAATTCCTGTGGTTGTTGACCAGGTTTCAAAGGCGGTCGGAGAGAAGGCAGCCCAGATGGTTCCTGCAATTGCAGATCAGGTTACTAAAAAATTGCAGTTGGCATCAGAAAGCGAAGATTTGCAAAAGCACTACATTTCCCTCATTCAGGACCAATACAATCAAGCTATTGCTCTTATGAAAGAGCGAGACGCCTAACATTTTCATCATTCACTTCGAGCGCCACTTTGCGGCAAGACCTAGTATTTCTTTTTCTGTCAGTGCATCAAAAGCATCGAGAGATGGGGGTGTAAGTAGTTGTGCTGCCTTCTCTTGGATGAACATATCAGGTTGGATCAGGCTTTCTTGAACGCTCAGTGCTTTGGTTTTTAGGATGTCGGATTCGCAAACATTGATGAGCAGTTCCAAGTAGCGTGAAATCTCCAATCCGCTCATTCCGTGGTAGCGATGAAAGGCTCGTGTAAGTTGTGGTAGATGGGAGGCATCGATAAGACCGTTTTGGAGAAAATATAGGGATGCTTCGAAGTAGTTGCTAAATTGCAGAATAGGATCGGTCAGTGGACTTAATAATTTCAGTGTATACCCAGGTAGGCTGCGTACAAGTATGGAGCCTACTTGTATGTTGGGTGCTTTCATCTTGCGTAAGATGAGCAGGGCCTCTAAACGGGGGACACCAAGTAGATTGAGATACTCTAAATAACCCATGCGAGTGAGTCGTTTTTCTGCAAACAATTTAATCCCGAGATAGATTGCAGCATCTGCTTCTGCTGTATCTCCAATCATATGAAAACGACTCGTACCTACCACCTGGGATGCAAGACGCAGTATTGCAGCGCTTTTGTAGGCCACCTGATTGCGTACCTGACGGAAGCGTCCTTGTGACAGGTAGTAGGATTGGTTTTTCAAAGTATCTGTGGACCAAGAGAGGTTGTCCCAACGTAATTTATCCGACAAAACCTGACGCAGTTGTGGAGGTGAAGAGGATACGAAGTGCACCGGACGCTTTTGTGTACCATCGCCTTGGCGGAAGGCTTGCAATACTTCTTTGGCACCAGATACCGTTATCTTTTCACGAAACTTTTCGAAGGGAATTTTTGCGAGTTTGCTCAGTGATTCAAATGCAGTCTCAAGATAAGTTTTGTCAATATCACAAATCAATTGATCACTTGCTTGCGAAAAATCTTCAAGCGAGCGACTATCGACAAGTTTCCAAATATCAAAACTCACGGACCTACTCCGAAAATAAACGCAAGAGTCTTATCGGTCAGTAAGCCGCATTACAAAAGAATATTTCATATATTTTCCTTGGAGTGATCTCGAAAATCAAGGTCAAGGCATAGCTTATTTCTCTCACGAAAACAAGGTAGAAATCTTCTTTCATCAGACTTTTAGGATCTTTTCGTCGGCTCTTTGACCGTTTTGTACTTAGGTCTTATGATAGATAGAGGCCCTTCGAATATTTTGGAAATCTTCTCCTCGTGATCGAAGAAAGGTGGTCCTATGTCTGATCAGCAAAGGCTTTGCGACTATTGTCAGCAATATCAAGTATGGATTTGGAATGGGACCAAGTTGAGAGATGGCTCCAAAGTTTATGTGGATGAGAACGAAGCTCGTTGGTCAGGAAAACGCTGTCCAAGTTGTGAACGTAAACGTGTGCGTGCTGCTCTAAAATGCACACCCTTTGAACGTGAGTTGATTTTTGCTGAATTGCGTAAGCAGGGCTTTGATATTTTGAGTACGAAGTTTCCCCTAAAAGTAACCAAAGAGGGTAAGGCCTACAGTGTTGGATTTCGCTATGCAACAACTGCAGCCAGTCGAATCTTGCTTGAAGAAGATGGATTGCAGAATTCAACCGACCTTTGCATGCTTATTTTTGCCTCAACTCGTCTTGTGACAAAAGATAATGTCGATCGCCTGCAAACGAGTTTTGCACCAGAGTTAGGATCTACTCTGAATCACCAGATGATGGTGTCTCGAGCAGGATCCGACTTATCTGGATAATCGAGATTAAAGTGAATTCCTCGGGACTCCTTACGTGCCAAAGCGCAGCGAATGGTAAGCCATGCAACTTGAGCAAGGTTACGCACTTCTAGTAAGTTGGCATCGACTTCGTAGTGCCAGTAGTATTCATCCAACTCTTGCAAAATTGCTGTGACACGACTCAAAGCTCGTTTGAGTCGTTTTTCGCTACGCACAATTCCGACGTAGTGCCACATGAGTCGACGAATCTCATCCCAAAAATGCGTTAGAATCACACCTTCATCTGTTGGGATGGCATAGCCTTTGTTCCAGGGGGGGATTTTCACGCTGCGCTGCGAGGGTTTTGTTTCTAGAGCCTTGCTAGCAGCGCGTGAGGCCATCACACAGGCTTCGAGTAAACTATTAGAAGCTAGACGATTGGCTCCATGTAACCCGGTACAGGCAAGCTCACCGATTGCGTATAAGTCTTGAATTGCTGTGCGTCCCCATGCATCTGTAACCAACCCTCCGCATGAGTAATGTGCAGCAGGGACTACGGGGATCCAATCTTTGGTTATGTCGATACCAAAACGTAGGCAGGTCTCGTAGATGGTTGGAAAATGTGTTTTTGCACCTTCTCCCAATGCTCGTGCATCGAGGAAGACATTGCTTTCACCGGTTCTCTTAAGCTCTAAATCTATTGCGCGGGCAACGATATCACGTGGTGCGAGTGAACCCATACTGTGATAGTCATTAACAAACTCCACACCTTGTGCATTTTTCAATACAGCTCCTTCACCTCGCAATGCTTCGGAAATCAAAAAGCCCTTTGCATTTGGATGAAATAAACATGTGGGATGAAATTGCATAAATTCTAGGTTTGCAACCTTGACGCCTGCTCGCCAGCCGATTGCCAGTCCATCTCCAGTCGCAACCCGTGGGTTGGTTGTGTAGAGGTACAGACGTCCGTGTCCTCCCGTGCAGAGGAATGTTTTGCGGCTTTTGATTGTAAAAATTTCACGACTCTGAATATTCAAAACATAGGCGCCTAGGCAGGCGTTCGCAGAAAAGTCTGGAGCAAACTTATCGGTGGTCAGTAAATCGATCGCAGTATGTTGCGCGAGAATTTGAATGCGAGAATTTTCATGAACCTTTTGAGTCAGAGTTTCCATGATTGCGCGACCGGTCACATCTTTGGAATGGATCACTCGACGCTTGCTGTGCCCACCCTCTTTTGTAAGGTGAAATATGTCCTCGCTGGAGTTGCTGTCCTTAGTAAAATGAACACCTAGATGCACAAGATCTTTGATGACCTGTGGCCCGGACTCAACGACAAGACGAACAATATCTTCATGGCACAGTCCAGCACCCGCAAGTAGAGTGTCTGAGATATGCTCGTCGAAGCTGTCCTTGTTGTCCGAGACGGAGGCGATGCCTCCCTGGGCGAGAAAGGAACTGCTTTCTTCGCTAGCACTCTTGTTGATCACCAAAACGTTTTCACCCGCCTCGGCGAGTTTTAAAGCAAGGAAGAGTCCTGCGAGTCCAGAACCGATCACTAAATTCTCGGTTTGAATTTCTATCGCTTTTTGCATATATTTGCTGCTATCCCGTTCAATTAATCGCTGTCGCGAATGAAGATTATGTAGGATAGCAGCGTGTCTCAAGAAAAATCGTCCGAAATCTTCAAGGGCTTGCCTAACAAGCTCACACTTTTCCGTATGCTGGCCATACCGGTTCTGCTTTTTCTTTTTCCTCTCGACTTTGATGCGCTCAATACCTTCTGCGCCTTTCTTTTTGCCGTCGCCGCTTGGACGGATTTTTTCGATGGTTTCATCGCTCGGCGCTTCCAGATGGAGAGTCGACTCGGCAAACTCATCGATCCTATTGCTGACAAGTTGCTGACAACAGCAGGGATGGTACTACTCATTGCCAACCACACTATCTGGGCTTGGCTTGCAGGCTTTCTTCTTTGCCGAGACATTGCTATGTCGGGTCTTCGCTTGGTTGCGCGTGAGCAAGGTATCGACATTGCCGTCAATTGGTTTGGTAAATGGAAAACATTTTTCCTCGACACTGCAATTTTTTGTCTGATGGTGCGCAAGCCCCTCTTTGGTTGGCCCTTCTACGAAGTTGGAATGATCTGCCTGTGGGTGTCCGTATTTTTGTCATTTTACTCAGCCTGGTTGTATTTCCGCGACTTCTTCAGCAAAACTCTCCTTTGACATCCTCCCGCCACTAGCAAATCGAAAAGCTACGCAATTCTCAATTTGCTAGTGGGGGATTCCTGGGACCCTT
>CAZWOL010000064.1:0-13902 GCA_964635325.1 uncultured Pseudobdellovibrionaceae bacterium | reverse complement strand
GAAGAAGCAGGATCGATGAAGCGTCAAAAAAGAAGGGGAGCTTTGTAAGTTCCCCCGAAGCCCTACCGCTTTAGCGGTAGTCTATGAACGCTTTAGCGTGAATAGGTCGGTAGTTCACAATAATCCGCCATCGAATGTTTAGCGCATTTCTTTTGAAACCAAGCAGGAATCGCAGCGATTTGATACCATTTGCCAAGATACATCTTGGTGTCTAGTTCCGGTGTTGTATGTACCGGATCCTTATCATCGTATGCAAATGACGTTGATCAACCTATGCAAACGATAGATGCCAATATCAATTGTTTTAGCATTGCTTTTCCTTTTCAAGTGGAGCTTGCCTTGAAAGATTAGCATGGAAGTAAATCAAGATAGGTGGAAAATGCTTTAGGACTGCATGCGCTGTTCAAAACGAGTTCTTTACCATTTTCCCGAAGAGCCACCACCACTAAAGCCTCCTCCGCCTCCACCCCAGGAGCCTCCACCTCCTCCTGATGAACCTCCACCTCCGAAACCACCTCTCCCGTTGCCTCCTCGGAACAAGGCGCGTAGCAAGGCACCGAGAAATCCTGCTCGATGCAAAAGCTCTCCAAAGGTTGCAAGTATGAGGCAGCCCAAACCAACAAAACCAAGAAAGAGCAAAAGAGACAGGCCTAAATAAGAGGCTCCTGCAGAGAGAGCAAAGCCTCCAAAAAGGACACGAGGAATTAGTGACAAAGCCGAAAATACTATGAGGATAACGAATGCCAATAATAGCATTGGAACTGTACTGGAGCTTTGCTCTTTTGCTTGTGTAGACAAACCTTGTGAGGAGTCCTCTTTGTAAAGCAGAGCAGAAAGTCGGTTGACAGCGTGGTTTAATGCTGCTCCGTATCTTTGTTCGCGTAAAAATGGTTTCATCTGCTCAATAATACGACTAGCAAGCACATCTGGGATCTCACCTTCAAGACCTTCTCCAACTTCAATGCGTAAGGCACGATCACGAATAGCGAGAAGAATGAGTATGCCATCTCCCTTTTTCTTTAGGCCAAGCTTCCATGTCTCAGCAAATTGTATGGATACTTGTTCAATGCTTTCATTCTCAAGGCTTGCTAGCGTGAGAATTTGAAGTTGCCCCTTTCCATCTTGATGGATTTCTCGAATGCGCTCGCTCAGTGCCTCTTTCTCACTGGAGCTGAGAACTCTTGCCATATCCATTACAGGAGAACTTAGCGTCGGAACATTAAAGGCCCAACATAGTGAGCTTGACAAGATGAAAATAAATGCGATGAAAATTTTCAAAATTTAACCTCGGGTGCATTTTGAATTTCTTTTTCATTCTCCACAGTGAATTGAGGCTTCTTTTCATAATGAAAGAATAATGAATTCGTCCAAGATGTAGGAATCACAGTGATGAGATTGTTAAACTCTTTGACGGTGTCGATATAGCGACGTCGTGCAATTGTAATGCGATTTTCTGTTCCCTCGAGTTGGACTTGAAGGTCATGAAAGTTAGCATTTGCTTTCAATTCTGGATATTTTTCGCTGACCACCATGAGCCTTCCCAAGGCCTGAGAAAGTTGACCTTGAGCAGCTTGCATTTTTTGCAGGCCTTCTTCATTCAAATTTTTAGGATCAATAGTCACCTGTGTTGCTTTTGCTCGAGCTTCTACGACGCCTTCCAGAGTTTCTTTCTCATGGGTCGCATAGCCTTTTACAACATTAACGAGGTTGGGAATAAGATCCGTACGTCGCTTGTACTGATTCATGACCTCGGCCCATGTTGCTTCAACTTCATTCTGTGCCTTAGGTATGCTTTGCAAACCACAGCTGACGAGTAAAGAACTTGTACATAGAATGAATATAATTTTTCTAAGAAAATGGACCTTCATAGGGGCTCCTTGCAATGAAAGAATGAGTATCTCTATATGTACATACCCTAAAATTGAATAGCCAGCAAGCCTCTCAGAGTTTTGATTCAACGGTTTGGAAAGTGCAAATAGAAATTGCTGGATGGTAGAAGCGTTTTTCCCAAAATGTAGAGTGGCCAACATTTAGTTGAAAAGTGATTCTCTATGATTTTATGGAGCGTTTCTAAAGCCGAAGAGAGATCCTCTTGACTGCGACCTTCGTAAAAATGCTCAGGTCTATTGTCACTTGCGCTAGCGTAGTGTGCAAGCGTCCAAGTTCCATCTTGTTTCTCTTGATACAAGGTTTGCGGAGCCTTGCGAACATTCTTGCGAGCTTGGTAGCCCCACTGCAAGTTGTGCTGAGCGCTTACGAGTTCGGAAAGCTCATTCGTGTGCAAGTTACGGATGATGAGGTGTCCAGACTGTGAGAGGCCTTCATTGATGTAGAAAGTTGGGATTTGCTTTGAGCTCTCCATCCAAATTTGTCCTTGAGGCAGATGAAAGCGCTCGTAGTTCTCCAAACTATGCCAGGCATGGAGTGGACGACTGTCCCAGTGTTGCAATAGAGAAGCAACAAATTCTTCGAGTCTAGTTTCCTCTCGTAAAAACGGAAGCAAGCATTCGCGTTCGTATTCTCCATCAGCAGCTTCGGTACGAACGCTGATATTCATTCCGATCCCAATGACAACATTGCAATGTGTGGCATCATGTTTTTGCCACTGAGCTTCGCAGAGTATGCCTGCGAATTTTTTTCCGTTGAGAAGGAGATCGTTGGGCCATTTTAATTGCGGTGTCTGTGTGAGACGAGGAACAAGGAAATCAACCAGAACATTCGCAGTGATGAGAGGCATAAAACTCAGTAATTCACGAGGTGCTGAGTATGCGATCGAGAGGTAGAGATTGCCTCGAGGGCTTTCCCACGAACGCGAACGTGAACCACGACCTGCACTTTGTGCTTGTGCCCATACGGCAAAAGGAGTTGCAGTCGAGTCACTCAGCAGACGTAGCGCTTCGGTCGAGGTTGAGTCGAGGGTATCGTGACTAAAGATTCGCATTAGCTGAGCTGAAATAATAAACTGAGATCGGCCCACGGTGCAGAGTGGACGATAGCTCCCGACGAGATAAAATCGACACCGGTTGCTGCGATCTCTGCAATGTTTTCGAGCGTCACATTACCCGAAGCTTCCAAGCGGACGCGTCCACGGACGGTTCGTACAGCGAGGGCCATTTCGGGGATCGACATATTGTCGAGCATGATCACATCAGCACCGGCATCAATCGCTTCTTGTACCTCCTCGAGGTTGGTGCACTCGACTTCTATTTTTAAAGTGGGTGCCAAACTTTCTGACAAACGGTTAATCGCTTGTGTGATGCCTCCAGCTGCACGAATGTGATTGTCCTTAACCATCACTCCATCTGTAAGACAGAGTCGGTGGTTACGTGCACCACCTGTTGCTGTTGCAGATTTCTCCAACAAACGCAGCCCCGGTGTGGTCTTTCGTGTATCCAGGAGCTGTGTTTTTGTGCCTTCAAGTTTTTGCACATACTGATGAGTGGTCCAGGCTATGCCGCAGAGTCGACCAAGAAAATTGAGTGCAACTCTTTCCGCTTTGAGAATTGCACGAGCATCTCCTTGAATCTCCATCAAGACAGTTTTGGCTTCGACCAAGCTGCCATTATTTTTGTGAATCGTAATTTGTAGCTTGGGATCTACACGACGAAAGACAGCGCTTGCGACTTCTATGCCTGCAACCATTGTTGGCTTTTTAGCAAGTATTGTTGCAGTTGCTTGAGTGCCTTTACGAACGCAGAGATCGGTGGTCCAATCTCCATTGCCCCAGTCTTCTTCGAGGGCACGACGAATCATCGGCTCCAGTTGGAGGTCATGAATTTCTGGCATGATGTTTCCTTAATTTGCGAGCGAATTGATGGTACGCGCTAGATGTCTTGGCGAAGTGGTTTGCGGTTGAGGCGATCGTAGTAGGAGTTGCAGAGAGATTTCTCGAGAGCAGAGCGCACAAGCTGACGTACTTGGGCTTTGGTGCTTTGCAATGCAATGAGAATGTATTCATAGTCTTGTACAGTAAAGAGAGTTTGTGGTGCCTGATTGATAGCCATGAAACACTTCAACCGAAGCCGTTCCAAATACACGAGTTTACTCTCATATAATCGTTTCAAGGTCTCTACGTCTAGCCCTTCTTCTTGAATGGGACGGTGAAGCTCCCACTTTATCTGGGTATAGGTTTCGTAGTCAGTTGCGCAAAATTTCATCAGGAACCTCTTCCTATAGACCTTACTCTTTGCGGCAGAATTGGCGGAAGCTTAACAGCTCGAATTTACCTCCTCCGCTAGCATGCCATTTCACTCTACCGTCATCTAGGCATGGCCTCAAACCGGAACCTTGAGAATGCCGACGACTCTGCTAATATGGGGCCACATGAACAAAGGGAAACACATTGGAAGCGCTTAAAGAAATGGTAAAAAACAGCAGTGATATCGGTAGGAAACTCTTCAGAGCTCGAGACTACACACCCGTTCCGTTTTTGATTCTGACTCTTTTATTTGAGAGGCCAAAAGTTGGCTTTGTTGCACTGGGCTGCTTTCTCATGATTGTCGGCGAGCTAATTCGTATTTACAGCGTATCATTTATTGGCGGAATCTCACGTACCCGCAAAGGAACTTTGGGCGGCAAATTAGTCGTCGATGGTGCTTTCCAATGGGTCCGCAATCCTCTTTATGTCGGAAATTTTTTCATCATCATGGGTGTCTGTGTTTTTAGTAGTGTTCCATGGCTGATGTTTACTGGAGCAGCATTCTTTATGGTGCAGTATTATTTTATTGTGGCCTATGAAGAAACTCTCTTGGAAGAGCGTTTTGGTGAGGAGTTTCGTGTTTACAAAATGAATGTACCTGCGTGGATTCCCCGTCAGCTTCCCGACTTAGACGATATAGTCTGGCCTGCAAGTTTTTCCCCGGCCCTGCGCAGTGAAAAACGCACACTGATGGCAATTGTAGCAGTTGTCGTTCTACTCATCTTACGTGCCTAGTTAGAGATTTCTTCATCCTTCAGCTCTCTAGTGGTCAAGTCTGCAGACCTCTGTTATGATCTCAGTTCTTCTCAGTTCAAAAAATAAGCTGCATTTGTAGGGAGCGTTGTTGGGGGCCAGTATCCAAAATCTGGAAGAACTAAAGAAACTGTGGACTCAACAATTGTACGTTGAATACGACGCTATTTGTTTTCGCTACAAGCTTCGCCTCGAAAAACCTCTTTTGCGCATTTTAGATCTCAGTTCACGGTGGGGACATTGGGACCCACTCACGCGCACTATTGCACTTGCGACTCGTTTGATCACCGAACACTCTTGGATGACTGTACTCGAAGTTTTTAAGCACGAAATTGCTCATCAGTATGTCGAAGAGTTCTGGGGCCATAGCGAGCAGCATGGGCCTTATTTTCTAAGGGCATGTGAGCAACTTGGTGTTGAAAAATGGGCACAACGCTCAGAGATTCATACTTGCCCGCAATTGGATACGAGTGGGCAAGGTTCGATCGATCCTAATGATGAGGCTTTGCTGCGTCGGGTCGAGCGCCTTCTAGCATTGTCGCAGTCTGCCAATGAGCACGAGGCTTTGGCAGCTATGAACAAAGTTGCAGAGTTGCATGAAAAATATCAAATTGCGCGACTCAAAGTAGCTGAGCAAGAAGATTTTATGACCTTGGTTATAGACCATAAACTCGCTCGTTTGCCTTCTTTTCATGCAAATCTTGCTTCTATACTCATGAATTCTTTTCCTGTGCATGTCATCTTTAGTTCTCTCTATGATCCACAGAAAGACTGTACCTACAAGGTGCTCGAAATTTTAGGCAGTGCACAAAATGTCAAACTTGCAGACTACGTTTATTGGTTTCTTTTTCACCAGCTTCGACTCCTGTGGCAAGTCTACCAAAGTACTCATCCTGTAAAAGGTATTGCAGCACGTAACAGCTACTATTTGGGGATACTCAATGGCTTTAGTGAACAACTCGCAAAGAGTCGTAAGTCTCGGTTGCAAGATCGTGATCTGCCACCTGAGGAACGTACACTGATCGTGTTAGGAGAAGAACGATTGGATCGATACTTGTCGTTCCGACACCCGCGCTTGCACACGACTCGCTCTACTCAGAGGAGTCGTTATGCAAATATTTATCATGATGGTATAGCCAAAGGAAAGCAGCTGAAAATTCACCAAGGTTTGAACGATGTTCAGTCAGGAGCTCACATGAAACGACTAGCACAGGCACGTCCATGAAGAAAAAAAGTTATGCATCTATATTCGCAATCCTTATTTGCTTTGTTGGTGTCTATGTTTTAGCACAACGTCTGTACAGAGATTCTCAGAAGACAGCTATTATAGACTCAAAAAAAGAACCCGCTCTCGATGCTGCAAATACGTCCGCAAGTCTGGAAATTGCTCCCAAAGATGCGATTAAGTATCAAGAAGTCGACATCAAAGATAACTCTTCATTTTATAATACTCTGCTTGCAGAGAAGGTTTCTCCCGAGGTTATTTTACGTATCGTTGAGGCCTCTAAAAAGCAATTTAGTCTCGATGCGCTATCACCCGGTACTAAAGTGGTGCTTGCCTGGAGTCAGGAAAAACTCGCTGCGCTCCGTGTTTTAATTTCTGGAAAAAAAGAACTACAAGCCAATGCTGATGATGCAGGTGCTTGGGAGGCTTCCCTGATTGAACATGAGGTCACCGTTGAGCTGACCGCCTTTTTTGGTGAAGTCAAGTCGACACTTTGGGACTCTGCTGTTTCTGCTGGAATGCCATTTGAGTTGATTTCATCACTTGCTGAAGTATTTTCCTCACAAATTGATTTTACTCGGGAACTAAACGTAGGTGATGAGTGGAGTCTTTTGATCGAGCGACAGATGGTAGGCAAGCAGCAGGTTGGCTTTGGAGAAATACTTGCTGCAGAAATTCAAAAGCATGGTGAAACACTTCCTGCTTTTCGCTTTGTTGCACAGGGACGTGCTGGTTACTTTGATATGGATGGCAACAGCCTGCGTGGTAAGTTTCTGAAAAGTCCCCTGCGTTACAATCGTATTACGTCTCACTTTCAACGACGACGTTTCCACCCCATCTTAAAATTCCATCGTCCACATCAGGGAGTCGATTTCTCAGCACCAACAGGAACACCTGTGCGTAGCGTGGGTGATGGGCAGGTTCTGCAAGCAGGACGTCATGGAGGCTCTGGGACGATGGTAAAAATCCGTCATGATGGACGCTACATGACTGCTTACAAGCATCTTTCAAAGGTTGGTCCTGGAGTTCGCGTTGGGACTGAGATCGAGCAAGGACAGATTATTGGGTATGTCGGACAAACAGGTCTAGCAACAGGGCCGCATCTGCATTTTGAATTTTATGAGGATGGTCGCTATGTAGACCCCCTTGGCAAACGCTTTCCACGTCGAACCGCTTTGGATGCTCGGCAAAAAGTCGAATTCAAGAAAGAGATGCAGCGACTGAGTGTTTTGCTTGAAAAATTCAAAAAGCGTGGTGTTATTTAGATTCCATTTCTGAAATATGCATAGCCTCCTGAACAATAATTGGCGTCAGAACAAGTGCGCTGATTTGAAATCCTAGAAATCCCAATGCATAGCCAGCTGCATAGTTGCGAGTGAATTTTTGTTCGATTGGTGTATCAAGGAAAGGTTTTTTGCTTGGTTCTAGAATCGGCTTTTTGGTAGATCTTGAACGACCATCCGTTAGCACTACAGGTTTAAATTCGGACTCAAAGCTCTCTGTTTTGATCTCGATATTTTCACGACGTGTAGCTTGCGAGTGTGGAACGCGGACATAGTGCAAATTGGTGGCATTCGTGCTTATTTCCGTCAGCACTTGGAGTCTTTCGTTTTCTGGGACTTTAGTAATAGTTGCATCGCTGCAGTAGTAGATCTCATCACCTTTGAAAACATAGCTGATATAATGCCCTCCATCCGCAGTGCCGCGATGCACAATGGCGGAGCGAAGCTGCATGGGCTGTTCATAGAGAGTTTTCATTTGTTCGTCGGGGTTTTTATCTAAGCGCAAATTTGCAAAAGGAACTTTTAGGGATAAGTCATTTTCAATGGAGAGCGTTGATGTGTTTTTGATTTTTTCGAGTATACTTTTTTCCTTATTCCAGGAAGCATTTAGTCTTCGTACTGAAAAACTAATTTCTGCGATACCCTCTGTCGGGCTTGCGACTATGCGATCTGTGACATAGGTCTTACCTTCTGTAGCTCTTGTGGCTCTCGAAGTATCAGCATTCACAAATCTTGAATCGACCAATTTTTGTAGGGATGTGTATTGATCAGATGTGTCTAAGCTGATTGCGGGTAGTGAGCTGACATCTACGTGTTGAATTTTTCTCCCGGTCTTAGTAACAGGATCATAGCCAATCGTGCGCACATCAATATTAGTATTCAACATTGTTCTAAACACGTTCAAAAAATCATTTGCGCTTCTTTGTTGGCCGATGAATCTCCAATTATTTTCTTCAAACTTGCCAAATTTTTCATTTCCGGTTCTATGAAAATTTTGATAGCGATCGTAGCTAGACATAAGTTCGAGAATCATATTATTATCAATCTTATTGGTAGCCATGCCCTTCAATACGGTAGTGAGTTTTGCTCCGAAATCTTTAAGAAAGTCATCTTGGGATCTGCTTAGCTGTTGTGCTGCTTTGACCATTTCTGGAGATCTTCGAATCATCTGCAATGTCGAATTCAAAAAACAGGTGTTGCCTAAATTTGGCAAGCCTGTTGCGAACAGCTGCAGACCATTTGAGGAGTCTTGAGTATGTAAGTTTTCCATATACATATATTCGGCAATAATAAAATTGCTCGCACCTAGAGATGAGAATGCTATGCCATTCAAGGAGCCTTGTGCAAATGCGAGTGTAGAAGATACTTGTGGGGTGTTGGTGGAGAGTTTGAGATCATTGATAGGATGCAAGAGTAGAACTTGCCATTCTTTGCATCTTTGAGTGCTTTTCTCACAGAGCCTTGCGCTATAAATTGAGGGCGCCTGCAAAACCAATGATTCTGTAGTTTTGGCATGTCCCTCAAATACGGTGCAGTTTTCTGAAGGTTGGCAAAATTTGTATTGCACCGTGTACTGATCTTCCACAGCTAGGCGTAAGGCAATTTCTTGTAGGCCCTCGGGTTGGGAAATTTCGGAGCTAATGGATTGTGGTTTAGGTGGATTGGGTTCAGTGGCATTTTGTCGCGTGCGACAACTAGTGAGACTGATCATGAGCATAGTCATGAATGCAAAAATCTTCACAGATCTTTCTCCATAGGAAGTTCGATAAACTCTACTCTATTTTTGCTCCAGTATAGCAGGCGCAGATGAGTGAGGCTTGTTGATTTGACGTGCGAAAGCCTAAGCTAGGATCAGCAAACGTGATGAAAATTTTCAAGAAGCTGAAGCAAAAATGGACGATTTTGCAACTCAGGGTGGGGGATGCATAAGGTCCCCTGCTTCCAATGTAGTTGTCGAGAGCGGTGAAAATGCTGTCCTGGAATATCTTCAGCAAATTGCAGAATGTCTATATCCAAGTGACGTGGTGCCCACTTGTGTAAGCGATCGTGCCCAAGTTCATTCTCAATGTCGACGATTTTATCGTAGAGGGCTTGCGGTCCCAGGGGGCATCGGTATTCGATGATCGCATTGAGAAAATGATTTTGGTTTTCAACTGTGGGTATAAGTGGAGACTCGAGAGGCTCAGTATAAATGCTGGGTGACGAGCGCAGGATCTCTCCAAACTGGACTAAGTAGTCACGTCCACGTTGGTAATTACGCTCCCGATCGCCCAAATTAGAGCCGAAGGCAAGTATGTAAATATACACGGATCACTCTGAGCATGGCGGTCCCACCAGGAATCGAACCTGGAGCTCTCATTTAGGAAACGAGTGATTTATCCTCTTAATCGATGGGACCTTCTAAGGGAAAACGGCAGTATAGCAAACTCGGCACAAAGAGCAATTATTTATAATCGGCTAAAACAGCAGGCCTATTCATAAGAATTAGCAATTTTCCTCAATTTTCTCAAACGTTCACCGATGTGGTCCCAAAGGGGCCTTTCATGAATGATCTTTCAAGTAAGCTTGATAGAGTTTTGATAGTTGATGATGCGAATGCAAAGCAACATCAACTCTATGAGATCGTTCACGAACTAGGTTTTCAACACATCGATATAGTTTCAGATGGACCGTCTGCTCTCCGTTCTCTTTTGAATACTGCGTATACCTGGGTTATCAATCCCCTTCTTTTGGGTCAAAGCATCGACGCCTTGCAGTTGCTCAAAGTTATTACGCAGCAGCCAGAGTTGCGAAATACACGAATGAGTCTGTTTTATCAGGCAAGCGAAGACAAATTTGTTGATGCTGCATTTTCTTTAGGACTTATGTCTTGTCATCCTGTTGGAAGCTCTAGGGATGAATTGTTAAATATACTGAGAATTTTTGTCACTCAGCAGCATCAGGATCGTACACGATTGGTTCTCCTAAGTCTGGACCAATTGCGCCTACGCCTATTGCAAAAGGGAGCTTTACAAGAACTCATTGGAATTGAGAAGAGGGTCTTTGATCTTTTTCCGGGATCTGCAAAGTTGTTGGTACAGCTCGGGGAGCTGCATCTTAGTATGGGTAATATTGCAAAAGGCATTGCAACAATCAGTCAAGCGGTCCTAATCGATGAAAAATTAAAAGATAGCGTACATGCAAATCTAAGAAAAATTGCGAAGGATCATGGTCTCAACTTAGGGGATATTCCAAGTTCTTACAATGCTTTGGGAATTGATAGTTGCGTTATAATTGATTCAGATACAGCTGTCCAAGGCGCACTTGGAGAATTGCTGAGACAACTCGGTGTTCCACGCATCGAGAAGTTTGAGCAAAGCGAGGATGCCTGGCAATGGTTGCTAGCAAATCCCAATCCTGATCTCATCTTACAAGAATGGAAGTTGTCACAACCAGGTGGCCCAGCATTGCTTCAGAGAATACGTCAACGTGGATTTTACAAAACTATTATTGTCGGTGTTACAGCAGCAATTAGAGATACGGATGCATTTTTACTCCGAGAAATTAGCTTTGATGGAGTTGTAGCTAAACCCTTTAGTCAAAATAGTTTTATAAAGAATCTAATTTGGATACTTCAGCAAAACAGGCTTCCTACAGATCTCCAGATGCTTGAGAGAAAAATTCAGCGGCATTTGGCTTGTTTCGAATTTTCGGAAGCCATGTATTATCGTGTTAAACTTTTCGAAGATAGGCGGACTTCTGTCTCTACAAAAAAATTTATTGAAGCACTGATTGCCTATAATGGAGCTCTGTACCAAGAGGCAAAAGATAACATTATTGAAGCCCTCAAGCTTCAAAACAACTCTCTTGTAATGCTAGCTCTCTTGGGAAAAACCTTAATTAAGCTCCAAGACTATAGCTCATCAGTTCGAATTTTTGAGAGAATTTCCCTTCTTTCGTCTTTCAATGTTGAACATCTTTGCAATTTAGCACTCGCCTATTTTGAAACAGAGAATCTAAGCAAAGCTGAAGTCGCACTGGCTAGGGCAAAAGAAATTGATAAAGGCAATATGTTGATTTGGGAAGTGGAATGCCAATATGAGATTTTTGCAGGAAACAGCAAAAAAGTTAAAAAAACTTTGTCTGAATTGCAACTTGCTGATTCTCTCTATGTTTTGGAAGCATTGACCCGTCGAGCAAGCGAATGGAGGCTAATGGGTCAGAATAATCGGGCTTTGATACTCTACCGTGAAGTGCGAATGCTGCTTCCATCAGCAGTACCTAGGGAGTTTCGAGAGTTATTGCAGCGTCTTCGTTTTGACATATTTGAAGAGCGGGGGCGTCGTACAAAAGACAAGCAAAGAATGGAGGCAGAGCCTATGAGTGAGCCTGTAGATGTCTCGGATACACAGAGTGCATCTCCTCTGTCCACCCAGGCTTTGATGTTAAAAGATGAGGCAAGCCTGGAGCAAGTGGCTAAGAGCAAATTAATGCTGGATCAAGCAATGCAGTCTGCCTCTCGTATTCAAGGAGGGGAGATCTGTCTCTATGGTCTCTGTAGTACTGGACTCGATCTTCCAGAGGTTATCGATAGTCTCTGTAAAGTGGATATAATGAATAAGGGGAACTAACAAATGAACTTAGACCAAGTAAAGGCAGAGAGAACAAAGTATGAATAACCCCAAAGACAAAAAAATCCTCATTGTCGATGACGAAAAATACATCGGTGAGATTGTTGCCTTTGATTTAGAACGCAAAGGTTATCAGACGGCTCTGGCGTGTTCTGGTGATGAGGCATTTGTTATGGTCAAAAATCAACAATTTGATTTGGTGATTTCGGATGTTCGTATGCCATCAGGCACTGGTGTTGATTTGCTGAAGAATATAAAGAACTACAATGCACTCGAACCTCGATTTATCTTTATGACGGCCTTTGCAGATATTTCTTCTGACGAGGCCCTGGATCAAGGGGCAGAGGCGTTTCTTGTAAAACCTATCGTGCAAGAAAATCTCTTTGAGGAAGTTGAACGTGCGTTGCTACCAAGAGCGGAACGTTGGAGTCAATTGCCTGCCAATATAGAGTGTCTTTCACCGATGAAAATTGAATTTTCTGAGAAAATCTCTGCATCTGCTCCGTTTGTTGATGTTGGTTACGGAGGTATATTTTGTCAGGTTGAATCCGTGTTTCCAGATAATCAGAGCATTGTTGCCCTAGATATCATGGTTCAGCATCAACCATTATTTAAGATTGAGGGCTATGCACAGACACGATGGGTTCGTCGAGAGGGAAGCGCAGGAATTCCAGCAGGTTTGGGATTAGAGATTCTCTACCTGAGTGATGAGTCCAGGCGTCAATATTTGGAGTATATATCTGAGCGCAAGCCTATTGCTTTTATTCCATTAGGTTTAACTAAGGGTAAAGTTAATTAGTCGTATAACTAGAGAAGGTGTACAGACAATGAATCGCAAGATAAATCTCCTGATGTTAGAAGATTCTGATGATGATGCGGTGCTAATGCTTAACCAGCTGGGGCGTTCAGGAATGGAAGTTGTGAGTCATCTTCGTGTAGATACGGCAGATGATTTTGCTAAAGCTCTCAGAGACCCGAAGTGGGATATTATTTTATCAGACTACCACCTTCCTACTCTCAATGGGCTAGATGCAGTCAAGATATTTAATGAGTCAAAAGTTAAGATTCCACTTATCGTAGTGTCAGGTACCATCACAGATGTTGAAGCTGTTGCAATTTTAAAAGAAGGTGCAAACGACTTTGTAAGTAAAACAACACTGGGGCGCTTGCCTTCTGTTGTTGCTCGTGAATTGCATGACTTTGATCTCAAATCCAGCTTGCGCAAAGCAGAAGAAGAACGCAATCGTTCCTATAATGAGGTAAAACGAGCCAATGATTTTATTTCGGAAATGCTAGCAACACTTTCCGGTGTCGCGGTTTTCGCAAAGCCGACTCAGGGTGAAAAGCTTACTATGATGAGTGGAAGTATTGTGAGTTTGACGGGATTCTCGGTTCAAGAGTTTTTGGATATTGATGACAAATTGATGTTAGGTGTTCACCCTGAAGATAAGAAACAAGCTCTTTCTCGAGATAATGTTGCAAGCGATGGTGCTATAGTGAATGAATTTCGCTTTCAACACAAACAGGGCCATTGGGTAGACTTGTTGGTGCGTAAGAGAGATGTGCAGCTTTCAGGAGACAAAGAGCTGACAACAATCGGCATTATTTTTGATCAAAGCGAAAGAATTCGTGCCGAACAGGAACGCAATACAGCACGTGAGCAGATGTATCACAATAACAAGCTTGCTTCGTTAGGTGAAATGTCCGGAGCTATTGCTCATGAAATCAATAATCCACTCGCGATTATATCGGGAAAAAGCGCACAATTGAAGGTCTTGATACAAGATGCTAACCAAGACAAAGAAAAACTTTTGCAATTTGTAACTGTCATTG
>CAZWOL010000063.1:0-14287 GCA_964635325.1 uncultured Pseudobdellovibrionaceae bacterium | reverse complement strand
CTGTTTTGTGCATCGATGGCCCCGATAGTGATGGCATCGACTTTGTCTTTGTCTTTGATAATTTCGACAAGCGAATCTGTTGGTGTGTTTACGATGCCTTTAGCTGCTTCGGTGGCAGCAGTATTTGTTCCTCCGGCATCGAGATAGTCTTGAGCGTTTGACTGAATTTGCCCAGCGAGGTCTTCAAATGTTTTTGCATCGCCTGTTTCAGTTTTTAGTGCTTCGACAGCTGCAGCCTGGGGTCTCGGTGGAAGGTATCGGTTTTTGCGGTGGTCTTTTGTGCGGGTTTGGCAAGCAAATCCCAGTACTATAAATGTTGAGAGAGCTGCTGCTAATTGAATATTGAGTCGCATACGACTGACTCCTACCTAAGTCCCATAGATGATCCTCTGAATTGAGAATCAGATACATCTTTGTCATCGGTACTCTTTAGGAATTCTTGAGTTTGGGGTGTTAGGGGCTTTTGGGGGCTTGCTTGCGTGCAAGTAAAATCTGGAGGTTAACTTCGAGAGCTGCATTTTTCTTCATCCAAAGTGCTTCTGGACTTGTCTCACTGGTGCCTTCTGCAAGGTTTGTGGAGGAAATTGTGCTGACTCCAATCAATATGGCTCCTATGCTTAAACCTGCAGCACTTGTGCCACCTGCGATTTTGGAGTTTCTAGAATACTTGAAGGATACTTCATCAATTTTTTCGTGTTGAAAATGAGATATGAGATCACTTCGATTTCGAATGGGTATGGGTTTCTTTCGGTTTAACTTTAGATTTTTAAGCTCTTGGTCATAAATTTCTTCATGCGTAATATCCAGATGGAATTCTTGTGGAAGATTTTTCCCTTTGGGTGCAAGTCTTCCAGACAGATTTTCAGAGATTGCATAATGACGAGCTTTTAGGATAGCTTCTACTTCGCTTATTTCGTAGATTTTAGATAGAGCAAGAGCATACTTTGTCTTAAAGGTTTGATATTCAGCTCGTGAATTAAGATCTGCAACTCTATCGACCGATATGGTTTTTTTTTCTGTTGTCCAAGTTTCGATATTATTTCTGAATTTTATAAGATCTCCTACAATTTCTCTATCTTTCTTTAGAAGGTCTTTGATGAGTTCGTCTTCTCTAGATAATTGATGGTATGCAACATAGCTTACAATCGCAGCGATACCAAAAATTGCGACAATAGAACCTCCAGTGATAGCGAGTGTTTGTGAATCATCGTTAGATTTTTGTATAGGTGGAGCTATGTTTGAAATGGCTTTGATATTAGTATCTTCAACAACTGAATTTGATGTCTGTTCTGCTGCGTTGATGCTAATCACAATCGGTGTGCTTGGTGTTGTTGGTGATAAAATGGTTGTGCTGATTGTCTCTGCTGTTATCGTGCTTGTTGCAGAGGAACTTTCAGCTGCAGTCTCTGTGTTTGTTTGAGTATTGCTTCCGATTTCTGTAGAGGTCATAGTATTGCTTTGTGTTGCATCATTTTTTTCATTCAAGGCAAGGATAGTGAGTCCATCGACGGTATCGTTGTTTTGAATGATTTCAACGAGCGAGTTAGTGGGGGTGTTGACGAGGCCTTCAGCAGCTGTGATTGCTGCTGGGTTGCTTCCACCAGCCTCTAGGTAATTCTTTGCGTTGTCTTTGATCTGCGTAGCTAGGTCTTTGAAGTTTTCAGCTTGCGCAGCTGGGGCTTCCAGAGCAGATATAGCAGCGCCCTGTGGTTTGTTCTCTACCTTTTGTGAATGATTTTTTTTACAAGCATGAGTGCTCTGAAAAATACTTATGAGAAGAATTGGAAAAATATACTTCACTATATTGCTCTCATCTTGCTGTTGATAGCTGCATAAAAAATCACACCCTAATCGGCTTTTTATAAAAATGATTTAGCGTATTTATTTTGACAGGGTGGCGTAAAGACGCTTCTACACTCTTATTTGGTGCGATATAACGAAACAAACACAAAATAGGAGCTAGCATGTTGAAGAGAAGTTTGGGTGCTTTATTGTTTGTTGGAGCTATGTCACAGAGTGCGTTTGCTAAGTTTCCGATGAAGCCCGAAAGTTTTGAGTTTTGCTTTAGACCCTATGGTGATTGCAAATCAAAGTTGGTCGAGTTTATTGGATCTGCCAAAGAGAGCGTCGAAATAGCAATCTATTCATTTGATAGCCAAGATATCTTTGACGCTATTCAAGAAATTGTAGAAAGGCAAAAAATTAGCAATGAGCGTCGCATAAAAATTCATGTAGTTGTGGACTCAGGGAAAGCGGAGGAGAAAAAGTCTTTGGTAAATGACCTTGCTGCGATGGGTATCAAGGTTCGCTATGGTGTGCAAGATGGGCATATGCACAATAAGTTCATCATTATCGACCGCAAGATGGTGCAGCTGGGTAGTAGCAACTATTCAGCGAAATCTTTTACGATCAATCAGGAGAATTTTACCTTTAGTTCGCATGCTGAGTTGGTGACTAGATATTCTGCTTACTATGACAAACTCTGGGAGTCTTCTAAGAAGCTGTAAACAAAGGAATAATCTTGACCTTTTGTGGTTTTTTCATACACAATGCCCTCGTTGCCTGAGTGCCTGCCTACGAGGCAGATTTTCTCTAACCTACTACCCAAATGGATGTGATGGAATGGTGCAACGTCTTCGTAGTACGTTTCTCTATTTGCTGGCGGCATTTCTTGCGCCAAATCTGCAAGCGATGATCACAGAAGATCAACCGAGTCAGAGTTTTTTTAACAGCCATCTTCTTAATGATGGAGAGGCTCAAATTAGTATATTAGGAACACTAGAAGCTGGAGTTTCCGAAAACTTACAGCTTGGTACACAAGGTCTTATTTGGTTGTTTCGGTTGCCGAATATTTTTTTGAAGCATCGCATGTTCAAAACGAACACGACTCAAACCAGTTTTACTTCTTTTTCTCTGTTGCAACCGAAAACGAAGCTTGCGCATACTGAGCAAACTGTAGAGGGGGTCTTATCCATACATGGTGTTGTCACAGGCTATGAAGTTAATGAGCGTTTGACTTTCAATTTCGGTCCTATGCGCTTTTATTCTAATTCTAAACATGAGTCAGAAGTTTCGAATGGCATCACTCGTAAAAACCAGATAGAGATCGAAGCTTATGCAGCCTTGTTGGGTCTAGACTTTCGTAGATCTGAGGAGTGGAGCTTTAGTGCTTTTGTTTTGCTTCCTCTCTACTTTGATGCGATTTTTATCGGTGATTCTACGGATGGAGGGTTTACTCTTCTGCCGAGTAGCAAGCTATATAATGATGGTTACTTCCTAGCTAGTACCTATGCAACGCGCTCATGGGAATCCTTCAATTTGGATATAGGCTTTATTTTAGCTAAGCAAGTCTATCCCTATTTTTCCGCTTATTGGAGGTTTTAGATGAAGTTGATTCAAAGTTTATTTTTGCTGCTTAGCTTGGGGTCGTGTGGACGTTCAAAAGAAGGTTTGGGGCCCATACGTGCGAAGGTTGTGAATGCAAATAGCTCAGGTTTTGCCTATGAAGTTGTGACATTTAAGTACCTACAAGATGTGCAACATGCTGATGGAATAATAGCAGCTATACGTGGTGGTGCTGCTTTGAATGCTGAGGGGTCAGTGGAAGATCTAATTTCAGGTGATCCCAATAGAATCTATTCAAAGAAGGGAAATCAGGTCTACGTTGATTATTTTGTAGATAAGGATGGGGTTGTCGTTGCCAAGAATTTTGATTCACTAGCGATGCTGTCTCTCTACTACAGTTTTGAGCAGATTGTTGATTTTTGGGTGACAAACTACGATTTTAGATTGGAAGAATTTTCTAAATTCAATGTTTTGTATGATCCACAATTGCAGGTGGAAAAAGACAATATAAAAGCAACTGCAACCCAGCGTCTGAATGCGAGCTACATGCCCGGTCTAGGAGACTTTTTTGTCTGGAAAACCTCTCGTATTGAAAAGATACCTCTTAAGATGAATCCTATAGTGTTGGCACACGAATTTGGGCATAAGATTTTCGATATGCGCTTTGCTAAAAGCAACTTTGAATTTTCCCATAGTTCTAATTCTTCGAAAGAGGCCGCTGAGGCGCTCAGTGGGATCAATGAGGGGCTTGCCGACTTTATGGCATGGCTATTTTTACCAAAGCTTGAATTTTTGCAAAAAACTCTCGATGCCAAGGTGTTTGAAGAGCGTATCGTCCCTGTTGCATGGACGAGTAAGGCTTTGACCAAGAATCAGGAGGTTTGTTTAGGTGGATTTTACTGTAAGGGATCTGTGCTAAATTCAGCTCTCATTGAACTCGCTACGGACAAGACTATGACAGTGTCTAAAGTAGGTACTGCGATGCTTGCTGCATTGCCTAAGTTTGCAAAAGATTGGGAACAGCATCGAAGTGATACGGAGTTCGATTACTATTACCTCCTGAATCGTATTGCAGCTGAACTCGCAGCTAGCGAAAAAACATTGGCATGCACCATCTTCAATAAATGGTTTGATGATTCTATCAATCAGACAGGGCTTAAATCATGCACACTCTAAGATATTATTTTTTGATCTGTCTTTTCTTTTTGTCATCGCTAGGGCATGCAGAAGAGATGTCCGATGAGTCTGTATACAGTCTTCGACTCTACGGACATTCTGCTCACTTTGAAAGTCCCGCACGAACGCGTGACCAACGCTATGGTCTCAGTGTGATGGGCACTTCAGCTTTGCCTTTCGACATGGGTGGTATGGAGAGAAATACATCGATTGTACTCCTACTTAACATGAGTCCAGATGTGGAGAAAAAATCAGCGGATGTTAATATCCTCGAACATTTCTACTCTTTGAATGCATTGCTACGCTTTGACTATGTGTACCTTTTTCGCTTCTCCGTACTTGCTGGGCCTGGTCTTCTCTTGGGGCAATCGGACTACAATGTTCTTGGTCATGTCAGCTCGCACAAAACCTGGTCTTATGCTTTTATGGGTGGATTAGGCTTGGATTATGCGATCAATAGGCAATGGGAAATAAGCTACTTACTCAGTGCTCAATACCGTCTAGCTTATGAGAAATTAGACTGGTATAACGCTCTGGGTGTAGCCTATAATTTTTGATTCTCACTACGTTTCGCTCGGGATGCTTCGCTTGGGATGATGTAAAGAAAGTCCTCATTATGTTTACAGGAATAGTCCAAAGCTGTGCTCGTGTGCATAGTCTTAGTCATAAGTCTGGTTTGCTCTCTTACACGTTGGAGTTTGCTCCTGATCAAATCAATGATCTTGCAATTGGTGCTAGTATTGCGGTGGATGGTTGCTGTCAGACTGTTGTTGCAATCGATGGTACATTGGTTTCATTCGATGCAATTGCAGAAACCCTTGCAAAGACGACTTTGGGTGCGCTTTGCTTAGGTCAAAAGGTTCATATTGAACGTTCGTTGCGCTTTGGGACGGAAATTGGTGGACATGTGCTTTCTGGTCATGTTTTTGGAACAGCACAGCTTGTCAATATCATTCAACCAAATGACAAAAATCTTATCTACGAGATTGCCTGCGATCCATCTTGGATGCGTTTTATCTTGGAGAAAGGTTTTATTGCACTTGATGGAGCGAGTCTTACGGTGAATGATCCTCGCAAAGAAGGACGTTTCTCAGTTCACCTTATTCCTGAGACTTTGCGACAGACTCATTTCTTAGACAAAAAGATATCCAGTCTATTCAATGTCGAAATCGACAGTATGACACAAACGATCGTACAAACTGTCGAACGAATACTGAATTGCAGTTCAAAAAACTAGTCGCTATATTCAAGGTCGATCTCATTCTCTGACTGTCTTAGCGGAGTTTTGCATGCATTTTTTTGCGTCGATCTTGTCTCTCTGTCTTATTGGCTTTGCGTCATATTCTCCTGCTAGTATTCGTGATGAACTCGATCGAAAATATGTCTATCATGATACTGATGATTGGGAAGAACGCCTACAAATTCCGCTTAGTTTAGAAGTTCAAGACCACCTAGCTCACGGTCGCTACCAAGAGGCCATTTGGATCTTGGAGGATGAAGCGCGTGGAGAGACGGATGCTAGTCGTGAGCTCAAGAAAATATTGCGGAATATACTCGAACATGCTCCTGTTCAACCGGATGGTGTTGCTCCTTTGGGGGGAGGAATTACCAAGACTCAGGTGTTGTATTTGACGAACGGAGTGCGTGGTGTTTTCAAGAAACACACTCCCAATCCTGCTTCCAATTTTAAGTCGGAAATCGGTGCGTATCTTATTGACCAATTAGGGCAATTTGGACTCGTCCCAATGACGGTTCTGCGCTATCACGATGGTGCTGTTGGGTCCTTGCAATATTTTGTTAGTAATGCACCCCAAGCAAAAAAAGTTGCGAATTACGTGAAAAGTTCTCGCATGTATGCATTTGATTATGTCATCCGCAATCAGGATCGAAAGTCAGCAAATGTTGTTGTCTTGGGTGATCGCGAAATCGCAATTGATCATAGCCTCTCTTTGCGTCCTGGATGTTTCATCGGTGCGTTTTTGCGGACTATGGATAAGATGTGTCTAGCATTTCATCTTCCTGGAGATCAGCTGCGTATGCATTTTATTTTTCCAAGTGATGATCTTGAAAAATTTAGAGCAGACCAACATGTGTTGGATGCGTTACGTAAACTCACCTTTCCGCAAGTCGTTGCAAAATTACATCCTCTGCTTAAGATGCGTGTCATTCGTATGTTTTGGAGCAAACGTACAAATCTTTTGCGCCTGCTTGACGCAGAGCCAAGTTGACTTTTTGCTGATCTCTTAGGTGTTCAATTGAAAATTATTGACTGCTCGTCCAAAAAAGGATTATCAAGGAAGGAGTATAAACACACATATCAAAATTGAACTCGGGGAAAATTATGATCTCATTCAGATCCTCCCTCGGCGCATTCTCGGTGTTCTGCCTCTTAAACGCATGCTCAAATCCCCATGCTAACCAAAACGATGCGATGGCTCCTAAGCTCATCGGGGATTCTTTTGTTATCAGTAAAATCGATGACAACTCCATTCGCAAAGAACAACTGATAGGCATTCAACGCAAATCCCTCGAGAAAGAATTTCTTTTGCAAGGTCAAGTGATCATGCAGCCTGGTATGGCCCAGTTTCATGGGTTGAAGTCACGGATTGTGAGTTTCAAAGAGACCAATGGGCATGTGGAAATGTTGGAAACAACAGATGGTCATTCATCAACATCAACTTTGCCGCAAAACATTGTTCTTGCAAAATTCAAAATTGTTCGTGTGAGTGAGAATGTTCTTTACTTCGATTTTGCTGAAGGCATGTCGAAAATATTTACGATGATGGACTGGCAGTCCTCAGATGGATCTAAGGAAGAAGCTAAGTATCAATCTCTAGTGCAATGGATATCGACTCCTCTCGTGACAAGTTATATTGAAGAAGCAAAAGCGGATGATAATAACAACTTAGTCATTCGTCAGGTAGCTCAGATGGAGTCTGCCAAAACAAGCGAGACAAGTACAGTGCATATTCCTGTTGAGCTCAAGTACTATCTTACACCTTATAGAGAAAGCAAAGGGTTTGTTCCACGCGAATCTCCTGGATTCGATAAAATGGGATTCTTTGAGGTTTCTCCACGCTTACTGACAGGTGGGGACCAAAAGATCTTTGCATCACGTTGGGATGAGCGTAAAGGAATCACCTATGCAATCTCTTCAAATACACCCAAAGAATTTAGACAGGCCATCAAAGATGGTGCACTCTATTGGAATAAGGCCTTTGGTAAAGAGATTGTGCGCATCATAGATGCCCCACCTGGAGTCGTTGCTCCTGATTTCTATTACAATGTGATTCAGTGGGTCGATAACTCTGATAATGCTGGATACGCTTATGCAGATGCGCAAATGGATCCTCGCACTGGAGAGATTCTCCATGCGTCTGTCTTTTTGACGAGTGTTTTTGGTTTTAGTGCTAAGAATAAAGCTCGTCAGCTTTTGCGTAGACTCCAATTTGATGCAAAAAAAGCAAAAGGAAATTCTCATTTCTCACTCGCAGGCTTTCAACAGCAACATCTCTGTGATCATCCTACTACTGAGGGTCTTGCTCAAACTTTGAGTGATGTCCTCAGTAAAATCGAAGAAGGTACTCTCAAAGAATCCGTACTGCTTAAGCTTGCTCAAGATACAGTTCGTGAAACTGTCGCTCATGAGATCGGACATACCTTAGGTATGCGTCACCAGTTTGCAGGGTCATTGGCATCAAATATTCCGAATGATAAGCGGGATGAAGTTTTCAATGAATATGTTGCTCAAGGAAAACTAGCTGAAGGTATGGTCCCTTCAAGTTCTGTTATGGACTATCATGTGTTCACCGATGGGCTTTTTCTTGGTGATCGGATGCAGTCAGCTCCAGATGCTCTTGAGTATGATCGTAAGGCTATTCAAAAGCTCTACTTTGATGTTGAACCAAAAGACATGCCAGTCTTTTGTACGGACTCTCATGTTGGTAAATACATAGACTGCGTTCCCTTTGACTATGGTAGTTCGGAGTTGGCTTTCATAAAACAGACTGAACAAAAATCTCTCGAGGCTTTGCCATATGTTTTGATGGAAGCATTCATCGCATCAAAATCAGCTCCAGCAAGTGCTAAAAGCAAACCATTTGCAAAAGCTCTATCGAAGCCAGCTAAAGTGATGACTGGAATACTTGCACCACGTTTGCATATACTCCAGGCTTTGACCAACGATGCCAAGTTTCTCAAAGCTCCTGATTCGACGATAGAGTATGTTGAATCAGAGATAGCAAATGGAGGTGGTCTTGAATCCTTTCTTAGCCCACTTGATATGAAGTCATTACACATGTCACTTGAAAAATTCAATGACCTTGTCGATAGCGATGTGTATTCACGTAGTGAAGGACTGGGTGGAAAATTTGAATTTACAGATGATGAAAAAGTTTTGATGAAGCAACTTGCGCAAGACTTTTATGCTGAGTTGCCTGCAGCATTTTTTCATAGCGAATTGAAAATGTATAACATGGTAGAGGATTTTTCAGATAGTAAGTTGACGATGGACCTCTTTGAGATTTTCTCAAAACGTGCATCTTTTCTCATGTTTGCATCGATGGGCGACTTAAAAGCAGACCTTAGCTTGCCAAATAAACCTACTGTTGCAATTGAAGTTCCACAATTTCTGTTTCCTACGGATTTGCGTGTTGAGGCAGCAGGTTTGCTTAGCGGAGTGGGTGAAGGCAAACTCTCAAGGTTGTGGAGTTATCGGTCTCGTTCTGCGTTTCGCAAGCATTTGAAGGAAACTGCAGATACAGCATTTAAGACAAACGTTGCGAAGCTTTCTTTGGATGATCTATCAGATGAGCTAGCTCTTTGGATGATGGACTATCGTAAGGTCTATGCAGCACTGCTAGAGTAGTCTTTTGATAGTACCTCGCGGGCTTTGACATTGACAGCTTAGCTAGATCTAGCTAAGCTGTCAATGTATCTAAATCGGAGGGTTTCCCATTTGATTCAAGCGACACAAGATTTACATATCAAGAAATACAAAACACTTAAAGTTATTTCCTAAAGAGCGACGCCAATTTATTTGCAAACGCCAAATTGATAACACGCCTGATGCAGCAATATAGAGTGCATGCTACAGATCTTCCTAGATTTGCTATAGTAGGCTCGATGCTAAAAAAGGGGTGAGACAATCATGCGTCATACCGACACGAATGCTTCTTATTTTCATAAAGTAGTCGATTGCCAATGGGCCTGTCCTGCACACACACCTGTTCCTGAGTATATTCGCCTAATCTCTCAGGGGCGCTACACCGAAGCCTACATGGTCAACTGGTATTCCAACCTTTTCCCTGGCATACTTGGTCGCGTGTGTGACCGTCCTTGTGAACCAGCGTGTCGTCGCGGTCGTGTCGATGAAGAACCTGTTGCAATCTGTAGACTCAAACGTGTTACTGCAGATTATAAAGATGAGAATGCGATAGCGGCTTTGCTTCCTCCTTTAGCAGAGAAAAAAAATGGCAAGCGCATTGCCCTCGTTGGTGCGGGGCCAGCTTCGCTAACTGTAGCAAGTGACCTGCTGCCTCTAGGCTATCACATCACCTTGTTTGAACGAGAAAGTCGTGCAGGTGGCGCTATGTTTACACAGGTGCCTCGCTTTCGTCTACCCACACGAGTGCTTGATGAAGAGGTGAATCGCATTCTTGATCGTGGTGTGGAGTGTCACTTCAATCACGAAGTAAAAAGTTTGCAAAGCTTGTTAGATGAAAAATTTGATGCGATCTTTGTTGCAACGGGTGCGCCTGTTGGACGCGATTTGCGCATTGCTGGTCGGGACGAAGCAGGTGATCGTGTGCTTGTGGGTGTTGACTTTCTGGCATCGGTCTCTTTTGGTCATCGCAATACACTTGCACCACGTGTGATCGTTATCGGAGGTGGTAATACCGCAATGGATTGTGCGCGGACTGCATTCAGACTTGGTGCACAATCCGTAAATGTCGTAGCTCCAGAGACCTTTGAAGAGATGCTTGCTTCTCCGTGGGAGAAAGACGATGCAGAGTTAGAAGGTGTGCACTTTGACAATCTTTTGCTTCCGCAAGAGTTTATATGCAAAGGTGGCAAGCTTAGTGGTGTGCGCTTTCAGCGTCTCAAGCAAGCTTATGATTCGAATAAGCGCTGGTCCCCAATTCCAAGTGGTGTAGAAGATCACGTGCTCGAATGCGATATTGTAATCCTCGCTATCGGGCAAAATCTTGCGTTTCCATTTTTGGATAAAAATTTGGGAATTGAACATCGCAAAGATGCTCAAGGACGGGATCTTCCGCAAGTCGTTGTCGATGAAAAAACTCTGCAGTCGCAGAACCCACAAATTTTCTTCGGAGGGGACATTGCGTTTGGTCCCAAAAACATTATTTGGGCTGTTGCGCATGGACATGAAGCTGCAATCTCTATAGATCTCTTTTGTCACGGAAAAAATTTGCATAGTGAACGTCCACAAGCAGGGATGAATCTCCACAGTCGGCGCATCGGATTGAATCAATGGAGCTACGATAATGGGTATTCCGAAGATTCTCGCAAAAAGGTTCCGCACCATCCTGTTCCTGCGTGCAAGAGCCAACTCAACCTCGAAGTTGAACTTGGTTTTGATCCAAATCATGCATGGGAAGAGGGCCGACGTTGCTTAAATTGTGACGTTCAAACGGTTTTTACACCAAGTTTGTGTATAGAATGTGATGCATGTGTCGATATTTGTCCGGTAGGCTGTTTGACGCTTGCTCCAGATGTCGAAGATACAGAAGCTCTCAAGCGTTCGCTCAAAGTCTACCCCAAAAATCCGCAGCAGGCACTTTTCTTGGAGACCGTCCCGCAAACAAAGCGTCTTATGGTGAAAGACGAAAACTTCTGTCTGCACTGTGGGCTTTGTGCCGAACGCTGTCCAACTGCAGCTTGGGATATGAAGTCTTTCTCGCTCCACAAATCCATTATCCCGAGTGAAATATGCATAACTTAATCAATTACACGTACCAGACCGATTATTGATCCTTGCTACAAATTGGCTAAGCAGGCGATCCTTTGGCTATCGCTTGGGGTGATGAAAATGATGATGAAATCAAAGATGCTAACGCTTTTCTAAGCTCTATATCGTGCTCTGATAAAACTCTTGCGATCGCATACAGTGGGTAAGAGTGAATTTTTTCATGCACAGAATAAGGATGTGTAGAAAATCTTATGCCATATGGACTCTTTGTATGATTGTCCAAAAACAAGTGCATACTTTTCATGGCAGTCCCTTTACCACTTTTGACTTCGACAGGGATGATAGCTCTTTCAAGTTGAATGAGGTAATCCACTTCAGCTTCGCTACCTCTGGCGTCACGCTTCCAATAGTAAAGCTTGGCTTTTTTGGTAGGCTTTTCGTAGCTAAGTATTTCCTGACCAACAAGACTTTCAGCAATGAGGCCTTTGTTTGCAAATTCAGTCAGAGGATTGAGTAACCAATCACCAGGCTTGATCTCCAGCATCAATTGGGTCAAAGCTACATCGATGAAGAGCAGCTTGAACGTGTTCGGGTCGGCTTCAGATCCAAGTGGAATTCCTTGTCCATCAGAACAAGTAACATCATTGATAATGCCAGCTGTTTGGAGAAGTTGTACACAGGGTTCAAGTTCTCTTTTTTTGTATTCACCGATAAGACTGTATTTAAATTTCTTTCCAAGTTGATGAGGAATCTGTGAAAACAAGAGCTCAAGATATTTTAATTGATGGCTTTTTGCATACTTTACAAAGTCATATTTGTAAGCTTCTGCTAGGAATTGCAAAATCTGCATACAATCATTCAGATTCTGTGTGGTCCTCCAGCATTCGACAACCTGTGGCATACCCCCAACTGCTAGATATTCGCTTAGAAGTTTCAACAGGGTTTCATGAATCAGTGTAGGTGTTTTTTCTTCAAGTGGATCTTCAAGAAGATGTTCAATGAGCTTGTTTTTTCCTAAAGCACTCAAAAATTCCATAAATGAAAGAGGCAACATATATAGAAATTGCACTCTTCCGACTGGAATTCCAACTTTCTCGATCGTAAAATCAAGTAAAGATCCTGCAGCTATGACATGCAATTCAGGAATTTCTTCATAAAAGTAACGAAGAGCTAGTATCGCTTCTGGTACGGTCTGAATCTCATCGAAGAAAAGCAGAGTTTCACCAGGAACTATATTTTTCTCAGTAATTGCGGAGATAACCTGTAAGATTCGATGAGGATTCAGATTATCATTAAAAAGCGTTCGTGCTTTTTTATTCGCCTCAAAGTTGATTTCCACAAAGGATGAAAAAGTACTAGCAAGGGTGCGAACAGAATAGGTTTTGCCTACCTGTCGCGCTCCTCTAAGGAAGAGTGGTCGCCGAATAGGGCTGTTTTTCCATTCGGCAAGATGGTAGTCCATAAGACGTTTCATGTAGTATCCGTGCTTTTTATACATTCATGCTTGAAATATACGGATATTATAAACATATGAGGCAAAAATGCAAGGATTCTAGTCCGCGAGGCTATCCCAAAACGACGGACTGAGTCAGTATGCCTTCTCCTTCGCCGCGTTCGATACGCTTTGTACGTCGCTGCCGAGCCTCGAGTGCGCTTGCCAGTTGGTCTGCAATGCGTTGCGGAGCACAACGGTCACCACAAGTAAAAGCATCGAAGAAGAGTGCACCAAACTCAGGATAGGTATGGATTGAACTATGCGATTCGGATAGCAACGCAAGTATACTTAGGCCCCCTGAGTCGAATTCTTTCACTTGCAAGCTACAAAGAGTTGCACCGCTTCTTGCTATACCCTGTGTTAGCTGCTCTACCAAAAAGCTACGATTCATCAGCAGATCTTTTTGAATCCCATACATCTCTTCTAAAATATGTAGGCCACGAAAAGGATGTTCGGACATACATTTGCTCCTATGCACTGCCAAAAAGGCGCAGATAATTGCTCCATACTTGGTCTCGAGCTTGGTCTTCATCCCAGGTTCGCAGACGTGCGAGTGTTTGTACAGTCTGTACTACATTGGCAGGTTCGTTACGTGTTCCAGGTGTGGGAGATAGGTAGGGTGCATCGGTTTCCGTCAAAATGCATTCGGGTGGCAACTTGGAACACAACTGCTGAAAACTCTGACTACGATTGACGTTTGCTGGTATAGAAAAACACCAAGACCATTTTTCCGCAGCTTGTAGTGCTGATTTGAGTTTGCCAGAGTAGCAATGCATGTTAACCCTGGTGCAACCGTGTGCTGCAAGCATCTCGAGCACGCGTTCTTCGCGTTTACGACTGTGTAAGATAATAGGAAGATCTGCTCGTTTTGCAATATCGATAAGTGCTTCCAAAACTTTCTCTTGTTGTGCAAAAGTCTCAGGACCAAGGTGATGTGCATCGAGTCCGCACTCACCGATCGCTCGGATCTTTTTAGACATTGCAAGTGCTTCGATAAATTGGATTTCATTTTGAACAGAGAAACGCTCGCACTCTAGATGAAAATTCTGTGGCAAAATTTCATTTGCAGCTTCGACCGGATAAATTCCGAGAGCTGCTTGAATGATCGGATACTGCGCTGAGAGAGCAAGTATCTGTCGATTCGACTGTGGTCCAAGACCGTTGACGACTATAGCTCCGAGTCCAGACTGTGTCGCATGCGTTACGACGCTCTCAAAGTCTATAGCAAAGTCTGAATGGGTAAGATGGGTATGAACATCGACGTATGGCATTCTAAATACTCTCTTTAATCTTGTTTTCTAGTATACTGCCTCTTGCAATGTAAAGGTCCTGGTTTTAGT
>CAZWOL010000062.1:0-15196 GCA_964635325.1 uncultured Pseudobdellovibrionaceae bacterium | reverse complement strand
ATCTAAATTGAAAAAGTTATTTTCTTTATTTTGGATTCTACTTGTTCCTTGCCTTCTGTTGTATTTTTTAAACGAAATTTACTACTTACGGGCCATTGATCTTACAAAAAACTGGCAAAATCTTGAGGCGAATTCGTATGAATCCACTCATATGGCGTCTAATTTGGTACGCTATCAGAGGTTGATTATTTCATCAGAGTTCGTTCGGGGAGTTGCTATCTTTGACTCATCTCTAAAACTTTTGAGTTCTTTTGGAGAGGTTTCTAATCATTCTTTTCAAATCTTTCCGAAAACCAATGAAGTCTATATTAGTCGTACTGGTTTGTTTTCTTACGCAACGACGTTTATTGCTGGATCCTTTGATCAAAAATATATGGTTATCTTTTATTTTAAATCTCAGCTGGCTACTGCTATATGGCTAGCAATGTCAATAGCGTTGATTTTTATATTTCTAGCTTTTATTATTCTAAGCTTTTGGCAAACTAGAGTCGAAAATAAGGGTAGGATTTCAATAGTTATAAACGCAATTGAAGCCTATGCACATGACATCGGAAGCACATTAAATTGGTCTAAAAACCTTGCGGAAATGGTTTGCGATGGGGATCGGAAGGAGCTGCGAAATTTGGCTCAGTATGTTCAAAAATCTCTGCGCTATGCATTTGGTCTTCGTTCGGAAATGTTGTCTCTATCCAAGCCTAGTCTTGATGAGCAAAAACTGCTGGATCTTAAGGAGGTGTATCGTCAAAGCCGAGATCTTTGTTTATCGGATACTTCTAAATTTGAAATTCGTGAAAAATTTCATCATACCCTTCGTGTTTCTGGTGATGAGCTTAAACTCTCTCGGGTGATCATAAATCTTCTCCAAAATGCGTATAAATATTCTTCAGGATATATAAGCATTTCTACTAAAAATATGGAGAATGGCATCCTTTTTGAAATTGTAAATGATGGTCAAGAAATACCAAGTCATATAAAATGTAGAATATTTGATCCTTTTGTGACGACTAGTGGTGTTGGCCTTGGTCTGTTTATTTGTCGCTCTTTCATTGCCCTTCATGGAGGGTATATGAAGGTTTGTTCCAATGAAAGTTTTACGAAGTTTTCATTTTGGTTGCCTGGTTCTCAGAGGATAATCGAAACAGCATCTCTAGATCCAGTAAAACTTTCTTCTGTAAAAGTTAGCATAGCTGTAATTGATGATGAAGTTCAGCAGTTGGAACGAGTTTCTAGTTTTTTTAAAAATGAATACGTTGAAATTGAAACATTCTCTCATGTTGATTATTTTTATAATCGACTTTTAGAATATAGGAAATTCGATTATATTATCGTTGATCGCCTAGGCCCAGGTTTTGATGCTGTCTTGGACAATTTCCCAGAGGTCGTGCGCAATGAGTTTGGGTTTTCTGGAAAAATCATTCTATATTCAAATTCAAAACTTGATGATAAGCAATGCATAAGGTTTGATAAATGTATTAGCAAAGAGCAAGTGCTTAATTTAGAGATGCTTAGAGATAGCCTCTAAAGTCCGCTTGCTAAGGAAGGTCCCTGACTCATAGGTCTTCTTTGTTGATCGAGTAACTTGTGGATCTTCCTTTTGCGGCACTCTGTATGAGTAGCCCTTTGTCTTCCAAGTCAGCTAAGTCGCGCTTTGCTGTTTCTGCACTTATGCCCGTGAGGCTTACGTATTTGCGATTGTTGATACCACCTTCAAAGCCTTGTGGTTCTGCTTCTAAGAGCTTTTGGATCACTTTAATCTGACGTGCATTGAGTCCATTCTTGTCATATTTTTTCCAAAATCTAGAAATAAAGAGGGACTTTCCAATACGACTTTCGGAGGCAGTGATTGCTTTGATGTAGCATTCTAAAAACCATTTTAACCATATCGTAATATCGCAATTGCCTTTTTGACATTTTTCAAGAACTTCATAATACGACTCACGATCATTGATAATCTGAGACGAAAGATTGTAGAGACGACGTGTTGATTGTTCGTCCTGAGAGAGAGCCATATCGCTCAAAGCTCTAGAAATCCTCCCGTTACCGTCATCATAGGGATGGATGCTTACAAACCAAAAATGTGCTATCCCTGCTCGTAAAATCCCGTCCAGATAAGCTGGAGGTTTTTGCCACCAACTTAGGAAGCGTTGCATTTCTTTAGCGATAGCCTGAGAAGGTGGTGCTTCAAAATGAATGATCTCTTTTCCAAAGCCTCCGGAGATGACTCGCATAGGAGAGGATCCCTGACGCCATGATCCGACATCGATTCTATGAATGCCTGAGTAGTGAGTCGGAAACAAGGCAGCATGCCAACCATGCAGACGTTCTTCAGTAAGCTCTTGATCATAATGTAAAGTGGCATCAAGTAACATGGCAACCAACCCATCTACAGGTCGTTGCTCCGGGACAAGGCCTGCATTGGGTAGCCCAAGACGTCGTGCCACAGACGATCGAATCACAGCACGGTCGAGTTGCTCACCTTCGATTGCAGATGTAGCGAAGGCCTCTTCGACAATCCAGTCTGCGTGAGATTGAAGCTGAAGTTCGCTTGCCTGTGCCAGTATTTGACCTTGAGCTTTGCGTGCTTTGCCGATCAGGAAGAGTAAGTCTTCACTATTCCAGGTGAATTGAGGCCAGTTTGGTCTCTGCCAAATGTATTGCATTTTCAGCGCCTTATATGATGTTGACCGAATTCATGAGGCTAATCCGGTCATCTTTTGACCCGATTATAAGTCCTAATCAGGTCAGCGGCACGCTCAAAGATTCCTAGATTTTGATAAGTTCTCTTTGCATAGAATCCAACACAAAAACTATTTTGCTGTAACGATCTTGTAGTTAAAGACGGGGCTTTGCAGAGCACTCCATATGCGAATCCAGAGTAAGACGGTCATCTCTGCAGAACGTGCACCACTGATATCACCAAGGTCGATGAAAGAATCTAAGGACCATCCAAAGTTTCTTGCTAAAAAATTTTGAACCTCAGTTTTTGCATCCTCATCGTTTCCAGCAATAAAGAGGTTTGTCTCGCTGCTAAGATTTTCGGGCTGAATCATCACTTGGCAGGTTAGGGTATTCAAACACTTGACCACCCGAACTTTTGGGTAGGTGCGTTGAATCTGTTCTGCAAGCGAGTCCGTGTTGCAAACAAACAATGTAGGGTAGTGGTTTTTGGAATATTCCAAAGGATTGGAAACATCGATCAGAATCTTTGAACCCAGGTTTTTCTCACCTGCTAGTTTGAGAGCTGGTAGAGTTCCACTGCCAAGGGTACAGTTGAAGACGATTTCACCAAACTGTGCTGCATCAGCAAAGGTCCCAAGCTGCAGTCCTTCAGTGCTATCGACCCAGTCTCGAGCTTTTGGATTCTTTGCATCTCGAGAACCCACCATTACTTCATGACGCAAACTTGCAAGTTTGCTTGCAATGGTTTGACCCACCATCCCCGTTCCGAGTACTGCGATTCTCATTTTTTGAACCCTCCTTGGACTGTTACTCCTCTTATTATAAAACGTCTCGATAGTGTTCGAACCGCATCTATGAGGAAAAAACTGCCGCCTTAGCTTCTGAGTGTGCTCACTGACCGGTATTTTTATGTCTTTGTAAGAATCTGATTTTACTTGATAAAAACGCAATATTTTTTGGCCATATGGCCAGTAATGTCGTTTTGCTCCAAATTCTCTAATCCGATTTTGACCAGAAGTGTTAGCTACAAAACTGCGAAGCGACGTAAAATAGTTATAGATAAGATCGCAACTCTGCGGATCGTTGTTCCCGAAGCTCCCTTTAGAGTGTGCCTGAGTCGATGTTTCTAAAATGCGAATGCGTACTCAACAGTCTTTGAAAGGGGAAACGTATGAATCATTTGCAGGGATGGCTGTGCTTGGGTCTAACCATGTTCAGTACCGGTGCTTTGCATGGATTTGTTGCAGAAAGCCATAGGGAAAGTGCAGCAGGTCTTTTGAAAAATTTGAGCTCAGTGAATGTCGATGCAAAGGTTCTGCGGGTACTTACAGAGAGCGACAAGACCTTTAACGAAATCGATGGCTTCCAGCCTACCTTTCTTTTGCGTGACAAAGTATCAGGTGCAATACGTCTTATGCATGGTACCTTCAGTGATATGCCTGTTATAAAGACACGCAATTCCGATGCTTTTGTGCAAGCTGCCAAAGACTATGTTGATCGTCATTCCGAAATCTTCGACCTTAATTCCAAAGATCTACGTGTGCTGCCCTCAGCTTTGCTAATGGGGCAAGACGAGCAATTTGTAAAATTCCACGTTTACCGTGATGGTTTGCGTATAAAAGATGCTGCAGTCGACTTTCGTTTCAAATTCGGTAAGCTTTTACAAATCTCTAACCAAAGCTTTGCAGAAGCTAAAGTGCGTTCCGGTGCTGAGCTTAGCAATACCTTTCAACTTGCTGAACAGCAGGTGAATGGGGAACTTAGCTCACGTGATGCTGTCTATCGTGTGGTTGAAAAAAACCACAGCTACGCTCTTGAAAAAGTTCAGACCTTTGAAGTGCGTGACGAACACAATCGTACCTATACTTTGGAGATAGATGCGCAAACCGGCAAAGTTCGTGAATTGAATCCTCATACGTATTTCTACTCTGGTCAAGCACAGGCGGATGCTTATACCCGTTGGTTTGATGAAAACCTCGAGGCCAAAGCTCTTTCCTTTTTAGACTTGCAAAGTAGCGGTGGTTCTTTGCGCACCGATGAACAGGGAACATTTTCAGCAGATGAAAATGCAGCTCCTCGAACAGGTGATGGACTCAATGGACAGTATGTTCGTGTCCACGATATGGGTGGTCAAAACGTTCAGGCAACTGGCAGTCTCCAAGGCAATACCTGGATGGTTCATGTTAAACATGAGGGTAGTGAAGATCGTTGGATGGACAAACGTATTGCGCAGAATATGATCTACGCGAAAACCAATGCGATCATTCGCTACGCAAAAACATTTATCAGCAATCCATGGTTGAATGAGCCTCTTGTTGCCAATGCGAATTTATATTCGACCTGCAACGCACACTGGGATGGGCAGACGATCAACCTCTATTCGGGAGGATCGGGTTGTGCAAACACTGGCCTTATCGCAGATGTGATGTATCATGAATGGGGACATGGCTTGCATCAAAATTCTGGTGGAATCCAGGATGGAGCTTTATCCGAAGGCTTTGGAGACATCCTCTCACTCGTGATGACACACTCTCACTTGCTAGGTGTGGGTTTCCGCATTCCAAGTCGCGAACCCGTACGTGATTTGACCGTCAAATTTAGTTATCCTCAGGATCGAGGTGAGGTTCATTCCGAAGGACGTATCATTGGTTCGACCTTCTGGGACCTTTTTGTCGCTTTGAAAGAAAAATATGGTGAAGAAGTCGCAGGTACTATGCTAGCCAATTATGCTTTCAAGATGATTTTCACCTCTCGTACTTATCTTGACGTCTACAATGCTTTACTCGTTATCGATAGCAATGGAACAGATCCATCGCAACACAGTCCAAACTACTGCACATTGAATGAAGTCTTCAGTGCTCACGGACTTATCGAAAGCGATGTCGCTTGTAAAATTGCTTCTATCCCATCATGGGAAATCGATGGCAATTCTAGCAATATCTTTAGACCAGGAACAAGCTCAGAAATTCGATTCAATGCGCACAATGCTGGTGCGAATGACTTAGTCGGACTCAAAGGTGTGTTCGGTGTACGTGGCCTCGATGGTGCTGTTGTTGAGCAAGCAGATCTAAGTTGGGATACTATTGCCAACAATGCTACAGTGCTGAGTCGAGATGCGGCACGTTTGCAGATTCCATCAACTGCAAAATGTGGACAGACCTTCACAGCAAACATTCACCTGCGTGCTGACACACGAGAGCTTACTCTCTCCAAAGAATTTGTGCTTGGTCGCAGCGAAGGACAACCTGAGAGTTTTGCATCAGTTAATTTGCCACAACGAATATATGACAATAGCACTACAACAGCATCAGTCGATACCAGTGCAAAAAACTGGGGTGCTGAGACCCAAGCCAATACTGTCAAAGTTGCATTTAATATCAACCACACCTACTTGTATGATCTCACCGTAAGTCTCAGGGCTCCGGATGGTACAACCATGCAAATCTACAAAGGGACTCGTCGTGGCAATGGCGGTTTGAATTTTGAAGCGGATGTGACCGAACAATTTAAAACCAAAAAAATCTCAGGCGAGTGGCAGTTGATCGTCACCGATCATAATACAATGGACGAAGGAACGCTCAACTCTTTCAGTCTAAACATCACGCCTGCCATCTATAGCTGCAACTAAACGGAGAGGAAGACTGTTCTGCATCAGGCGAACAGTCTTCCAATGCTCTAGTCAAGATTGATTGATCCTGCCCTGACAATTTCTTAGATTTCACTAATGATCATCTCACTAGAAGTGTTATCGACATTGGAGTTGTGACCCAATAGGAGACTCTTTTAATGAAATCTTCATTCTTGCTTTTGTTGGCATTTTTTATCTTTGGGCAAGCCGCATTGGCAGTGACTTATGAAGATGTAAGCCGTGCGCTTGAGGGTGATGAGAATGCTATTGAAGCTGTTTTAGAAAGTATGGAACGATTGGCCCTTCAGCCATTTTCTTCTGGTTCATATCTCAGTATAGCTAACAGGATAGATAATGCAGCTCGCAACCTCAACCCCCACGCTAGAAGAATGATGCAAAAATATAAGTCTAAGTTGGATGCTCAAAAATCAGCAATCCTTGGTTATTACCTTTGGGTGGGTCACGATAGGTTTGTGAACTTAAGATTTGCAATCCACTTTCTGATCTTTTCTGGAAGCTGCGGACATGATTATTTGAAAAGGTTTCTGGATGATATGCGCACTCAAAATGCCATAGATTCACTAGTGAAAGATCTGAAATTTTTGATAGATCCTAGTGAAGATATTTCCAGTTCTTTGAGGTATTATAGCACTACAGTGCTTACGACAAGAATTAGTCGAGAGCAGATCAGAGATGCATTGCTTGCTGTAGAGGCGAATGATATTTGGAAGGCATTCCAAGAGTATTTTTCAGAACAAGAAGAAGCCTGTCACAGAGAAGAATGGTGCCGTAAATTAGAAGAACGTCGTAGCTTACTCGAAGCAGCGCAAAAGGCTGAATTGCAACATGCGAGCGAAAGCACCAACCAAGCAGAATGTGGTGCTTGCAACATACTCTAAGACGTTTCCGATACTAAAGTGGGATGTTCCCATGCTTGCGTTTAGGTAGGTTCACTTGCTTCTTCTGACACGATCGCAAACCTTGCAAGAGATACTTACGTGTTTCAGATGGAAAGATCACAGCATCGATATAGCCCTTAGCTGCAGCAACATAGGGTGTAGCAAATTTCTCAGCATAGTGATCTGTCTGGCGCTTTTCTTCGGCAGCTGAGTCTGCAGCAGCATCGATCTCCTTACGAAAGATAATCTGACAGGCACCAGCTGCTCCCATCACCGCGATTTCTGCAGAAGGCCATGCTAGATTCAAATCTCCACCGATGTGTTTTGAACCCATGACGATATAGGCTCCCCCATACGCTTTGCGGGTGATCACCGTCATGCATGGGACCGTCGCTTCGCAGAATGCATAAAGAATTTTGGCTCCATGTCGAATGATCCCACCTTCTTCTTGGTCGCGTCCTGGGTAAAAGCCTGGAACATCGACAAAGGTGACGATCGGAATGTTGAAACAATCACAAAATCTTACAAAGCGTGCAGCTTTGACAGATGCGTTGATATCGATCGCACCAGCCATATGATATGGGTTGTTGCCAACTATGCCGACGCTTTGACCTCCGATAAATGCAAAACCCGTGATCATGTTCTTTGCATATTCGGGTTTGAGTTCCCAAAAAGATCCTGGATCGACAATGTTCTGAATAATATCTCGCATGTCGTAGGCTTCGTTGGGATTCTCAGGAATCATGCGATCCAACTTCTGCGAGTTGTCCTCAACCTCTTGCTTCAAGGTTGGATCATTTGCCGTGTTTGGATCTACACCAAGAGGAGCAGCCTCTCGATTGCTCGACGGCACATAGGTCAGAAATTTTTTCACACCGAGTATGGCTTCTTCTTCTGAACTAAAGCGTCGATCGATCACTCCGCTCTTTGTTGCGTGCGTTTTGGCTCCACCGAGATCTTCGAACGAAACCTCTTCGCCCGTAACTGCTTTGACTACACTAGGCCCAGTGATAAACATATGACTGGTATCGTCGACCATGAAAATCACATCAGTCATTGCAGGTGAATAGACGGCACCACCTGCACAGGGGCCCATGATGAGAGAGATCTGCGGAATGACTCCACTCGCTTGTACATTTAAATAAAAGAAATCTGCATAACCAGCAAGACTCGCAACACCCTCGTGAATGCGGGCTCCTCCGGAGTCGTTAAGACCGATTACGGGAGCACCGTTCTGAATGGCAAGTTGGACGATCTTGCAGATTTTTTTTGCTACGGTTTGCGACAAGCTTCCACCAAAGGTTGTAAAGTCTTGCGCATAGGCATAGACAAGACGACCATCAACCTGTCCCCAACCGGTGATGATCCCGTCACCAAAAACATGCTTTTTGTCCATGCCGAAGTCGCTGCACTCATGCACTGCAAACGCATCGGTTTCGATAAAGCTACCCTCGTCAAACAGCAAATTTAGTCGCTCACGTGCGGTCAGTTTGCCCTTGTCATGCTGCTCTTTTTGACGATCATCACCACCACCTTTTGCAGCTTTTTCACGATTTAAAAGTAAGTGCTGGTAAGGAGCTCTCTCCAATTGCATAGCTGTCCTTTTCGTTTATAAGAAGATTTTTCCTGGGTACTCTCGCCACAAACTGCTGATAAAAAGCTCTCGAACTAAGCTCTCCCAAGTTGGAAAATTCGGATACACATTGTCAGAATTTTCCAAGAGACGATGATCAGACATGGAACTGTGTCGATGCCCAGCCCAAATCAACGCTCCACTCGGTATGTCGATCAGTAAAAGCACCACTTCGATTTGGCGTTTTGCAAGTAGAAGACCTCTGTCATTGACTTGCTCGCTACGTGCCAAAGCTAGGAACGGAATCAAAACGGCATCGCTTTGCTTGGTTCCGACGCTGAGATCAAGAAGCCAGCGACGCCAGTTGGGACGATTTCGGATGACTTCATTATAGAAGCTGACAATGTTCGTACATTCATTTGCATCGTTGCCTTCGATGCGCCAGTGTGTTGCGAATTCATCAAGTAGTTTGGTTTTGTGAGACTCGCGAAGGGACTTGTCGACAGCCTTAGGAGTGTAGCCTCGCATAAAGCTTTGACCTTTAAATGCATCGAGTACAGCTTCATCAACTGCAGTGCAGAAGCTTTGCTGCTCTTCAGGAGAGGCGTTGCTCTGCGGATGCTTGGGAAAATTCGAAGTCCCGGGCCAAGGACGACAGGCCAGTACCGCTGTTTTTGCGGGGATGTAGCTTTGGTACGCAGTCTGGATACCATAGTTTCCCGTCGAAGCGGAGGGGGTCACACATGCGCATACCAGGAAAAAAAGCGAGACAAGAAGGCTGAATTGTTTCATAAGATCCAAACTTTATTGGTGGTTCCTCCTATTGTCGCGATCGCCATCGTTTAGGCAAGGATATTCTCTCTTAAGCTCGATCGTTTCTCCTTGCGGGTGAATTTTATGATGCTTCGACGTATTCTGCTTGCTCTGAATCTTGCTACTATGCCTCTTTTTGCAGATGAAATTTTAGTCACTGCGCCCAAAGAAGTCGAAGCCTTTGCACCCGGTACAGCCCTCAGTGTGATTCCAGTTGCGGATGCAGATCATTTGCAAGTTTCGGTGGCAGATGTGTTGCAAGAGAGTGCCGGAGTTTATGTTCACCAAGCTTATGGCCTCAAAGACCAGTCACTCTCACTCCGAGGCTTTACGGGATCTCAGGTGAAAATCTTGCTCGACGGTGTTCCGCTGCAAGATGCGACTACTTCAACCCTGCTCTCCGAAATTCCGTTGGCTTGGGTCGACCGGATTATTGTCGCTCGTGGGCCCAGTAGTAGTTTGTACGGTAGTGGAGCCATGGGAGGAGTTGTTAATATTCTTAGCAAGAAGGACCTGCATAGTCACGAGGCTAGTCTGTCCTACGGATCTTTTGCGACATGGAAAATGCGTGCGCAGACTTTGCAGAAGTTTTCGCAGGACCAACTCTCTCTGATGACGTTTTGGGAAAGTACAAATGGTCGCTATCGTACGCAAATCGAACCCAGTCCGCTCTATGCACCCGGTACACAGCCGCAAAACTACACTGTCGAGAACAATGCACAGAAGCACTATGGTGCTCGTCTGCAGTATAGTCATGCTCCGTTCAGTAGCTCGCTAAATTACAGCGAGAGGATGCGGGGGCTGCCAGGACTGGATACGCATCCGACTTTTTCTGTTCAGCAACGTACTCGCAATGCAGATGTGATGCTAGCAGTAGAGACAGTAAAGTGCGGTAGCTTTGTGCACTGTGATGCAAAAGTCTTTCAACGTATGCATACTGTGCACTACCAAGATCCACTGGGTGAGCAAAATGGCTTTGCCAGTGACTACAGCAGTCGCATGCAAGCGACAGGTGCTGAGTTTGCTGTAAAGTTGCTCGCGCTCGATAAAATGATTCCGACACTGCGCTTGCTCGTGGATCGCGAGAATTTTGTGGATCACAGTTACAATGCTTTGCGAGATTCGACCTTGCTAAGTTTGAGTAGCGATATTTATTGGGGAGAAAATGACAATTTTATTGTGAGCCCATCGCTTTCTCTGGCGTCGGCAAGTCACCTACCACAGCAAAGAAACTATGCTCTCAACCTGTGGTATGCATTCAACTCGGAGTGGAGTCTGAGTTCGCAGACCGGGACGAGTTTTCGCTATCCAACATTTGAAGAACTTTATACGCAACAAGGTTTTCAAGTCGGCAATCCAAACTTGTCTCCCGAACATAGTTTGGGCAGTGATTTTGGAATTCAGTGGCAACGTGAACGTACGCAACTTCGTCTCACCTATTTTGAGTATAGGACTCGTGATCTTATAGATTCTTTGCTGGTCTCTGGATTTCAGTACAAGCCGATCAACTTTCGCTCCACCCGTACGCGGGGGGTGGAAAGTGAATTTGTGATCGGACCTTTTTTTGCAACCCGTCTTGGTGGGGTGCTGACAAGGCAAGATGTGATCGATATGGATCGCAACTCTGATGACTTTGGTAAATTTGTACCGATGAAGCCTCGTCTCTATGGGCGTGCTTTTGCGGATTATACTTGGAAGGCTTGGGTCGTTCTAAACTACGAACTAAGCTTTGCAAGAACACGCTTTATCAATCGTTCAAATACAAAAAAACTCCCCGACAATTTCTGTCACAACTTGGGGCTTGCGCTTCAGACTGCAGACTCCTATCGTATGCGTTTGGATGTGCGTAATCTTTGGGACCGTCAAAACATCGATATGCGAGGCTTTCCCCTTGCGGGACGAGGTTATTACGTTACAGTAGAGAAAGTGTTCTGACTTATGGATTCCTGTGTAGCTAATCTCGTCTTACAAATTGGCTAGGCAGGCGACCCCTCAGCTGTTGGGGGCGAACAGAAGTCCATCGAACCGGGAGTTTTCAAATGTATCGCTTAGTGTTTTTCATTTGCCTTTGTCTCAGTGCTTGTAATGATGTGTCTGTCCAAAATGCAGATACGCCTCAAGATGTTTCTGGGCCGGGACTCCTCATCATAAACGGAAATTCCGAAAATTTTACACTCGTCAACTCTCTGCTAGAAGCTGAACCCAAAGTTCAGCATTTTGCAATGACGGGTGGTAGTGATCGTGATCAGACTGCATGTCAAATAGCGAATCACATCATTCGTTTTGCCAATCAAATCTATGTTACCTGTTCAGGAAGCCAAGACATTCACATTATAGATCGCAAGACCTTGCAGACCGTTCGTATCATTCCACTCCCCAAGGGCTCAAATCCTTGGCACACCTTGGTTGTTCGAGAGAATCTTGCATTCACAAGTCTTTATCTAAGTAATGAAGTCATCGCTTTCAATCCTGCAACGAGTGAAATTGTCGGACGCATTTCCCTTGCGAATCAACAGTACGAAGTCGATGCGGGTCAACTTGCGCTGCCGCGGCCTGCAGGTATGGCTTTGCTGGATCAAATGCTTTACGTTGCAGTTAGCAATCTAAATGCACAGGGCCTAAGCGCTGGTCCTGGTTATTTGGTGGGTATTAGTACTGTTGATTTTCAAATTCGCAAACTCGTCAAAGTTCCGGGACGCAATACCCAGAGTCTGCATGTGGGTCCTACAGAAGCAACGCAACGTCGTCTCTATGTCACAAATGCAGGTAGTTATGTGCTGAATCAAGGCTTTCAAGGTGATGGATCAATCTCAGTTTATGATGTTGATGCGCAGACCTTTATCTTTTCGATTGCGATTGGTGGTGCACCTGCGAGTATCGTTTTTGCATCTGATGCAACAGCATATGTCAATAATGCAAAAGAAGGCATTTTGCTAAGCTTCGATGCGCAGAGTTTGCAGATCTTAGGGGAGATTGATGTGCGTCAGATTCCATGCGAGGGGCGTTTGAGTCCATCACAGCAGCAAGGAGGCTTGAGTTTCATTTCTTCTCTACTTGTAGCCGATGACTGGTTGTATGCTACCGAGTTTAACTCCAACTGTTTGCTTCGCATTGATCGAAAATCACGATCGGTACAGCGCACATTTAAAGTCGAAGGTGGCCCGCAAGCAATGGTCGCTATCGACTAGGCTCTTTTCTAAAAGGCCAAGGCTACATGAGGCTGCAACAAGCAGCGCATTCTATGATCCCGGTTTCTCTTGCTGGAGGAGCTTGTCTTTGAGGTTCCAGACGTGGAGGTGTCTGTATCGGAGTTGCTTGGACTATTGCAGCAATAATATGAGCGAATTGTACTTCGGCAAGTTGTGGATTAGGAAGAAGAGCATAAGTTGGAGCGGGCAAAGAATCTACATAACATGGGAGCACTGGGTAAACTGGAGTCCCATTTTCATCGGTATAGAGTAAGCAATTTGTATCTTCTTTGTAAGGAGGCGGTTCATCCGCACTGAGGGCAGCGGATGCAAGGCAGATAAAATTCAAGGCTATGAAGAGTCGAGTTTTCACAAAATCTCCGAGAAGCTTAGATCTAAAGTGGATTCTGAGTTATCTATTTGTCAGATGGAGATTTTTTGCAACAAAAAAATGGAGAGACATGTTTGATGTCGTTTTATAGTTCTTTTTTAATAAGTTCACTTGGTCCATAGACACGCGCCCCGTCTTCGTTGACGGTTTTGACTTGCACGCTCTGTCCAAGCATCATGACGCTTTCAAACGCCTTCTTCGATCGCCAAATCTGATACTCTCCGATCCCGACGTGCTGTCGTCCTTCCTTCACGGTAATTGTATTCAGCTCCTCAAAGAGTTGTTGCTTCACAGATACTTCGAGTTCCAAAGCATTCTCTGCGTGCTTTAAGATAACAGACTCGACGGCTTCGGTGCCTCCGTAGTGACGGAGATCGTAGCTGGAAAGGCGGCTGGCAACTTCTTTCATTTCGCTTCTAAAATTCTCAGGGACATTCACGAATTCTTTGCGTCCCAATATCTCGCTTACTAAGCAGAGATTCCATACACGTAAGGCCTGAGTGGTATTCTGTGCGCGACGCAGTTGCGTACGAGCATCTAGACCAGGCGCAAACCCGATCTCCTTCCATGCGCTTTCTACACGCAAACGAAAGTCTGCAATGCTAAGACTCCTACTGAGGCTTTCGAGATTTTTAGTGTTTTTGCCGCGTAATGAATTGTCTCCGAGTGCAAAGTAGATAGCTCGAAAGGCTGGGTGGCTTTGCAGTGTGCTCAAACGAGATTTGGTCATGTCCATATTGTCTGCGAGTCTAAGCAAAGCTAGGGGGTGTTTAAAGATGTTGATCGGTTGAAATTCAAGAGCAAACAGATGATCATCTTTGTGGTTTAAGTCGGCATAGCGTCCCTTAAAGGGTTTTTCAGCTTTAATGAAATTGACGGGATTCTCAAGATGTTCGAAGTTTGGCAGATATTCACCAAGTATCCCTTGCAGAGTGCTATTATCGACAGTGTCCGTGCTGTGGATCGTGTGAAGTTTGAGAATGCTTTGCTCGCTAAAAAGACTGCGCAAGAGTTCGGGAAGATTCTTAGCCTGTGTCAGCATTGCTCCTTGGTTGGTGGTGAGTTTGATGGGGAATTCGGCATCTACACTGTCACAAGAGTGATAGTAGATTGCCTTGAACATATCTTTTTTCCATAAACTGAGTTTTGGAGCACTATTGAAGGATAATAGGTTTGCTGCTTTGCTAAAGAGTGGATCCGCTTGCACGGCACCAAAGATGCTGTGGTTTACCTTCGATAGACCTTTGATGAGGGGGTAGCCTACGTCATGCAACAGAGCGACAAGTTCGAGGCTGAATCGGGCTTCAGCTTCTGGTAGTTGATACTGTTTTATAAACTTTGCCAAAAACTTGGGATGCATTTGGTAAACTGAACGCGTATGCGCTACGACATTTAACGAGTGTCGAATTCCATGTGAAACAAAGTGTTCAAGATCATCAAATTCTTGCTCGAAAAGCAAAGTCATGACAGCCTCAAGAAGATCCGAAAAATCTTTGCTTGCTGTGCTGTTGTTTGGCAGCAAGGCAAAGGTGCTTGCGATCTCTTGGAGAGGTGTGAGGCCATTGCGACGAGAGTCGCTGGTCAGGAAATATGTTTCGGTTTTGTTAATTTTCTTCAGTAGCTCTGCATTTGATTTTGCTGAATCTCGATGCAGCATAACATGCTGGCGAAGGGAGTCTTGTAAGCGTTGAACAATAAGATCCGGTGAAACCCAAGCCCACAGAGGTTGAGTTAAGCTAAAGAGCAGTAGCAGTGTTAGCCAACGTTGGTGAAATCTCACAGAGCATTCTCCCCAAAAAAATTACGAAAGTTTCCTTTTAGCAAAGCAGGGATGTGAATTTGACAAGACAAACATGCCAAGCACAGACCAAACATTTTCATGTCTGTTTGACCTATGTCATAAAGAGATGGCAATTCTCTCTTTGAGCAATTTAACGCTGCAACCTCGCATGCTTTAGCTGCGAGTTAGTGCGTTCGGCCTTTCTTGGTTGGCTCCCACCTTCCGTCGACTCTGTGTTTTCCGGT
>CAZWOL010000061.1:0-15211 GCA_964635325.1 uncultured Pseudobdellovibrionaceae bacterium | reverse complement strand
CTGCATGAAAGCGAAGAGGTTCTCGCAGCGATTTATACTGACGTCTTTAAAATGCAAATACTTTGGGATCTTTTGGTAACAGTGGGCTCGGCACAGGATGATTGTTCTGCTTATGTCGACAACCGAGTGGTGTTTTCATATATCAGTTTGCTTTTTGCAGGACGCCACTAAAAGTCTAAAGTGCTACTTTGAACATTTGTATTGCGAGCTCTTTCATTTTGACATATTCTTCCGGAATGTTGCGATTTATTTTTACATTTCTAATCCTGTGTGCTTTAACGACGCTCTCGATATCCTTCTTTGGAGTTGAGTTTGGTCGATTCAATTATTGGGACATTCATGGTCCGTTTCTTTTAGTTTTTCTCACATTTTTCCCCCGTCTGACACTCTTGTTCTCTTCAATCCCTTTTGGGGGATTGTTTTGGTGGTTAGGGTTTATTTTTTGTCCCCGCTATTTGGTTGCAAGTCTGGCAACCCTCAATTATTGGCATTCCAATCCTATCTTGGTCACAGTTGCATGGTTTGTAGCTTTGGGTGGTGAGACCTCCGAAAAATATGTAATTCAGCGACAGGCGCAACGACGCTATAAAAACGTCATTGATGTGACTGCTCGCGAAGTTTAGTTTCCTGATTTAGTATCTCCTCATTCCAAATAGGCCATCGTCACAATTGTTGAACTAGGCTTCAATAGTAGATCGAACCTACAAGGAGAGACGTATGCTATTTAGGGATGTTCATCTCGTTCTTGGTCTCGTGTGTTCAGTCCTACTTTGCACAGTTATATTTCCTTCACAGTATAGCTTAGCAGGGCTGTGTAATGGGAAAATGGATGATGCAGATACAAGTCAAGCTCCGCTAAAGAGAGCTGAGCAAAGTGACGAGGTGCATTGTCAAATCTTGGGATCAGGAGCATGCGGAACTATTTATTTATGCACAGATCCGCATGGTAGGCGATGGGTCGAAAAGAGAATTAGAAGCAATCTAAGGCTTGATCGAGTGCTCATGGCCCAAGAGGCTTTTGAACAGGAATGTCGATTCTTTTCTGCAGCAACGAAACCTCATCCCAATATACTTTTTCCATTCAGCTTTGATGAAAGCCGTAAAATAATTTACTTACCCTATTGTCCACAGGGTGATCTCTTAAATTGGATTTTGAACCAATTGACGTGTCATAAATGTGTGAAAGAACAGGATGTCATCCGTATTGCTAAGCAGGTCTTGTCAGCATTGTTGTATTGCCATTCCATAGGAGCTGTGCACTTTGATATCAAGCCGGAAAATGTCCTCATAGATGGGAATGGCGATGCGCGATTGACAGATTTTGGTCTTGCTGAATTTTGTAATGGTCAAACAGGTAAAACCTATAGAGGAACCAGCATATACATGGTGCCTGAAATGCGTCATGGTGAACAGTTTTCTTATGCTCAAGCGGATATCTACAGTTTTGGGATGCTCTTGCTTGTTATGCTTGATGGGCAACCTTATGATGATCGTGATTCCAGTCAGGAGCTTGGATGGCTTGAGCTGACAGCTAATCAGAAAGTTTTGGAGACGATACTAAAATCTAATCTGCAACGCCATCGTCCTCGTGGGGAGAGAGAAGGCCATGCTTTGCAGGCGCATCTCCTATCTTTTTTACTTGGTAGTCATCCGTTTCGACATCGTTTAAGTTTATCAGACATAGCATCTCATCCTGCAATGTGGGTCGGAGATACTGGTATACAAATGAGTGAGAGGACTTCAGCTCAAGAGCGTCGAGACATCTTAGCGGATGTCCATGCACATCGTAACCTATACTGGAATTATTTTAGAGAGGTGGCTCGTCATCTTTTTCGTCCACTCCCTCTTGCACCTGCTCTTGCTCTCATCTTTGCTTATTTGCGGGTTGCTGGTGATATGCCTGCTGTCAAGGCGACTTGATCTTAAAAATGAATTTGCTTTGCTAGGCGTTCCATTGATTGGCTAGAATGGGTCTAATAAAAATCCCATTGGAGATCATATGCGCCTGCACCCATTTTGGCTCTGCTTTTCTATGTCGTTGTTTGCAGTATCATCACCGTCTCTGGCCCAATATCAATTCAAAACAAGATGGCTTGGCAGTGCTCCTGTTTGTGATGTGCGTCCTTTAGATTGCCATAATCTCAATATGGACTACGTACGTAGTGATGTGAAGGGTGATGGCAATGTCTGCGTTTCTGGAACAAAGGTTCTTTGCCAGGAACGAGCTATATCTCTTCCCACTTTTGCAGATAGTGTGGATCGCTTTACACCCGTTGCGTTTAACATCTTTATGCGTCCTCCGAGTCTTTCCCATGACGGTCAATTTGAACGTATGAACTATATTCCTCAAGCCGTTGCAAACTTGAATGGAGGTGAGGTTGATGTTGTTATGCACTCTGAGTTGTTTTTGCCAGAGATCAAATCGCAACTTAGAGAGCTATATAGTCGTTGGAACTTCAGGTATTCAACGCTTCAGGAGCTGGCATCATTTTCTCCATTTAGTGGAGGGATTACAATTTTTTCACGGTGGCCTCTGAGAAAGGTTGACTACCATGTTTTTAAAAGTAAATCACTTTTATCAAAACGTCTTTGCAGTGGATCGGACTGCCTGTCTGCAAAGGGGGTTATTCATGCTGAAGTTGTAAAAAATGTGGGAGGCCAGAGTCGTTCTTATCATATTTTTGCAACACATCTTCAGGCCTGGGACTATCCGGAAGCTGTTGAAGTTCGTAAACGGCAAGTAGAGCAACTCAAGGAATTCGAACGTTCACTTCATCTGTCTAAGGATGAAGCAATCTTCTATCTTGGGGATTTCAATATGGATTGGCATCGACATCAGGATCAAGTGCAAAAGATGCTGACCGTGCTGAATGCGGAAGTGCCAAATATTGCTCCTTCCGCATTTTCTATAAATGCACATGACAATGCCTTGGTAGGTCGAGATGGCTCTGCTCAAGCTTGTCTAGAAGACTATAAAGCAACGCATCATTGTTCCTGCTGCCAGCCTGAAATGCTCGACTATATATTCCTTGCTAGAGACCACAGACAGGCAATTTTTCAGCCTGGATTGTACACTCTTCCCATGAAAATCAAAGATCCGATCAATATTTGCGTCTCTGGTCCACCTTCTTGCAAAGGTATTACGGCTCATTCCCACTTTTGTTCACAGTCGTGGGAAATCAATGATCTCAGTGATCATGAAGCTGTCATCGCGACCTATCAATTTTAAGCTATGTCAATTTGACCTTGGTGCTTGTCGGAAAAAAATATAAAGTACCGAACTTTCATTTGTCTGTTACGAGGGATGAAGATGTTTGGTCTCAGGCCTATGCGAATTTTGGTAGTTGGTATTTTCTTTAGCTTAGCCTCTTCGGCAAGTTCATCACCGTGTGATTTCTTCAACAATTATGAGCTTCGATTGGATGAAAGCATACGCAGCAATTTCACAAGTTCGCTTGAGGCTAAAGAGTTCAAAGATTTGCTTCAGACCTGTGAAAAAATCGCAAGTGAGACTAGAGTTCTACGAACCACGACTTCTCGTCTGTATATTGCTAACCAGGTGATTGCTGCTGTTTTGGCTCTACCAGCGTTGACTATCTGCTTGCTGGGCACTTACGTAAAATTCAAATCATTAAAGGTCTTGAACTCTATCTCTAAAGAGTTGCATGTCCATCGTCCTGAAAACACCGGGGGTGCCTAGTGAGAATGCGTGCGATTTGTCTTTTGATGTTTCTAATATTCTCTGCGGTTCCAGCTTCAGCGCAGAATTCGGTTGAGGAGGATTTACAACGCCTTAGAGATGCAGTTACAGCTATGCAACTCGATCTTGAAGAAGCAAAACGTGATCGTAATCTGGCTATAGGTTCTTTGGTTGTTTTTGGAGGAGCTACAGTCTGTTCTCTTGTAGTTTTCTTCCGTAACTTTCGTGTCTTCAGGAGCCGGTGGAGTGATTTTGGGTTGAGTACAAAATCAATGCAACAAGGGCACCACCGACGTACACTCACTCCATATCCATCAACACCACGAGATGGCTCTGTCTAGAGCCATGTGATAGCTTCTGGGGATTTGTTGAAGCGGGGGTCTAGGCTGATTTTTTGTAGGATGAATCTTTGTTGTTGTCGTTGTGGTAGTTGTTGGAATTTTCAGCATTCCTTTTTTTCATCTCTTCTTTTTTTCTTTTTTGTTCTTCCTCTTCTTTACGTTTTTTCTGTTCTAACTGTTTTTTTTGATTCTTTGGATTTTTGTCACCCATAAGACATTCTCCTTTGAGTAATTGCAAGGAGGTCTTCGGTAGTGCAAAAGATAGATTTGAGAGAAAAAAATATTTATTTGGTAAAAGCTAGAAAGGAAAGGGAAAAATTTTTGATTTTATGGCCTTGTCCTGGAATGTCTAACGTTCCACGTAACGCATGCGGCAGGTGAAAGCTACCTTTTGGTTCTCCTGCAAGATCCCTTGAAAATATACGATTCCGGATGTTGATTCTGAATTTTCCATCGATTGTTCTATACGAACGGTGTTGCCGAGTTTGGCTTCAGCGAGAAAATTGATGTCGTATTCACTGACAGAAAAGCGTGAGCGCAAATGCTGCATGGGTACAGCATCGATAATCCATTGCACGTAACGTGTGTTATTGACGTGAGCATTAACGTCGATATCACTGTTGCGCACTTCAAGTATAGCAAGTTCTTTGGCGTTTGCATCATATGGAACTTTGCTCGGTTCGGAGCTTAGGCATCCGTTGCTGCGCCAGACATCAGGGTATTGGCTCCAATCTTGGGGAGCAAGCTTGCGAGTCTCAAGGTTCATCACTGCGAATGTGCTCGTGCACTCACCAATTTTTTGCGCACCCATAAATAGCTCATAGTCTCTGTAGAGAAAGGGGTCTTTCCCAGGAGGGCGCAACCAGGTATGGATGGTTATTTCTTCATTCCATCCTGGATATTTTTGCATCGATAATTTCTGACGAGTGAAGACCCAACCTAGGTTTTTGGGTTGCTTGATCTCCAAATGAAGAGCATGCAACCATCCGACATCTTGAATGAGATTTACGATTGCAAAGAGACCAGCGCGTCCCTGGAGATTCAACATGTACGAGGCAATTTTGTAGCTTTCGGACCAGATGCTTTTCTTTTGCATATTCTCTCTGATTTGATTCAAGATTGGGCATCAGCTGCAATAGAATATGCAATCACTCCTATTTTGTAAAGTTCGAGACCTAACGGTTTGCGTATGCGTTTTGCAGTATTGCAAAAAGGTGAGTTGTCACCAGTAAGGAGGCAAAATTGAGTATTGGTGCTCCAGACAGTGCAAATACTTGGAACAAACTAAAGCTTAGATGAGGGGAGCTAAGTAGCAGCATGGCTTCAGAGGTTCCGCTAAGTACAAATGCGGTCGTTGAAAGAAAAATACAAGCGGATAGTCCAAGAATGGCTGCTTGGGGATGATCAAAAAGGGCAAGGAGCGATGTTCCAAAAGCGACTACTGTTGCACCTGAATTAGCAGCGATCGCTGTAGTAGACCAATCGTTGTGATATTGAGCTAGAGATTCTAATAAAGAGCTTGGCACAGCATTTTGGCCTTGTGAGCTTTTTGTGGCTTTTGCAGGCTTAGAATTTTGCGTGTTATGGGTGGCAATTTGCTGGAAGCGCGCGTTTTGTAGCCAGCTCACTATACCCCCTGCAATATTTGCAAATACCACAGAACCAAGACGAGAGATAAGTGGGATGGCCCATTGTGCTTGAGATGTCTCGTCTTTTGTCTGGGCCGCCTGGGATGGGGAACAAAGGCTGCCAATGATGATACAAAAAGTGAATAGGCATTTACGAAGTTGCATAGACTGAGTCCTTATTTTGATGGATGAGATGGCCGGAATCTAACGGTCATATAGCCAAAAGTCAACATCTTACCATAACCAAATATTTTTAAAGTTTAAATGGGGAGTGCTCATCATGCAAATTTAATGAGCTCTCCCCAACCGCATTGGACGGAAATTAAAAGGAAGGAAAATGCGGCTCTAACTTTAGATTTTTTGCAGTATTTAAGGTTTACAGAGGGGCGCTTCCGTACTATTCAAATAAAGGATTATCTAAAAAGGACTTTTGTACGCAATGACTTCTATTCCTTCTGCTTTGAATAGCAATACCTCTAAGCCGGGCGTTGAGCTCTACGCGGAAGCGCGAGTTCCGTTAGCTGCTGGAACTTTTAAAATACAAGTGTACAGAACCTTAGATCAGCAAATTGAGCATCTCGTGATTTCTCAGGGAGATCTGACAGAAAAAGCACCATTTTTGCGCATGCACTCAGAATGTCTAACTGGAGAGGTTTTGGGTTCGCTGCGTTGTGACTGCAAAGCACAACTTGATGCTGCCCTTGCAAAAATTGCGCAGGATGAGCATGGGATGATCATCTATCTGCGCAATCATGAGGGTCGAGGTATTGGCTTAGGTAATAAGATTCGCGCCTATCAATTACAAGACGAGGGTTTAGATACTATAGAAGCAAATCACGCATTGGGTTTTCCAGATGATCTGCGAGATTTTTCGGCAGCTGTTGCGATTTTGAAATCCCTACAGATTGATTCAGTCCGACTGAATACAAACAATCCCGCAAAAGTTGCAGCTCTCACGTCACAAGGTGTCGTTGTCGATGAAATTGTACCTTCTTTGAGTCCAACCAACCCACATAACGAAAAGTATTTGCACACTAAGTTTAGTCAGCTTGGTCACTTTCTGGACAAACTTTTCAAATAGATTGCCATAAGAATGCAGATTGGCTGATTGCCGAGCTGATCCCACTCCGCTCCCCCCCTGGGGGGGCCGTGTCTGTAACTGCTGTACTGTTGATGATTATGCTCTGTATTAAGCAAGCGACGTGCCAACACAAAAATACGCAATTTAACGGATATTTTGCATATCCACACTTGGCTTTCGGTACATATTTGTTACCGTTTTCGTTCTTTGTTATTTATTTTGAAACGGGAACTTTGATTTCATCCTTAACCACGTCATGATAGCACTGAGTCCCATCATGTGAGCAAACATACGCAGTTAGTTCGTAGGATAAACTTGCGGGAAGCTCATTCTTCTTCACTCGACTGACAACCGTATAACCTGGAAGCTTCGTATCGAAGTCGGCTTTGGAGAATGTTGCTTTAGCAAATGCTTTTGCTGCAGGATCTGCAAGTTTTAGTTTCCAAGGAGCTTCTAGATTTAATTTGAGATCCTTAGATGTTTGTATCTTAAATTGTATGTTGAGTGTTTCCTGTTTCCATTGGGAATTGATATCGACATGGACTCGCTCTGCTGCAAGAGCTCCTAGCGAAAGACCGAATGCACAAAGTGCTGCAAATATTTGCATAAGATTTGCTCCCTTTCCTCTTTTATTCTGAATAAGACGATCCATATTCTACCGCAAATATTCCAAGCAGTTTTATCTTTTTTTGACAATCTTTGTTGGCAGCTGTCTGAAGTTTAGTCACTTGCTGGTGCAAGTCTCTGCTTGGTGTTCTGATTAACTGGCTAATATTATTTGAAAAAGTATCAAATAAGCCGCTTTGGCACTGCTTATGCATTGAAGGTATCAGAAGCCAGAGGAGGCCAATAAGATGAAAACATACAAAAACATTACAAAGCTTTTCGTGTTGTTGTTGACTTTTGGTACCTTCGGTACAAACACCTTTGCAGCTAACAGAAAACAATCTAAGCCAAATCAAGTATCGAAGGCTTATATTGAGTCAGCAATTGCGGATGCAGCTAAACATGCAGGTATTCCCGAAGATTTGTTACGAGCAATCTGTATTACAGAGAGCAATTTGCGTGCAGATGCTTTTGTTTACAATGATGGTGGAGATGATAACCATGCGTTTGGTATCTGCCAAGTTTTGCGTGAAACCGCAGAAAAATTTGTGGGTAAAGATGCAAAATGTAATCGTGACTTTCGCGAGATCGAACGTACAGCAAAAAACTGTAAGCTCTTTGGCCCGCGACTAAATGCTCGTGCAGCAGCTCTGTATCTTCGCGGTCAAATCGATCGTTACAATGGTCACTTGTTCAAAGCAACAGCTGCGTTCAATTCTGGATCCTTGAAAGTTTGTAGTCAAAAAGGGTGGGTAAGTAACGTGAAAGGTGAGCGACTCCGTCGTTGTATCCCAGGTGACTTGTTGAACCGTTATTACGTTAACAAGGTAAAAACCTTGCTTAGTGATGCTGGTCCAGAAATTCAAAAGCAGTTGAAAGATGCAGATTTCAAAGTGACTGCAAACCGTAGCTAAAAACCTTCAATGTCATGTTGATGAGATCTCGAAGGCTTTGATATATTGAATAAAAATTGATTTGTTTAAGATTTTCCAAGTTTTTACCGTAAAGAGAGATGGCTAAAGTAGCGTGGAGGGCCTCATGTCACTCTCAAGTTTTGGCAACAGCCGTGAGCATTTTGAGAAGATAGAGAAGCTGTATAAAGATTATGTGAAACTCTACAAGTTCTTCAACAAAGGGAGCTTGCAAGGTGTTGCTAGCTTTGTAGACTTCTACTGGATGCATCACTTCTATTGGAAGCATCATGTTCGTCGTCTTTAGCTTTATATTATCCCTGCATTAATAACTTCATGTTCGTGACCCCGAGCCCCGAGAGCCCCACGACTACGCTCAGGGCAGGCTCCACCGAGGGGTCGCCTGCTTAGTCAATTTGTAAAATGAGATTAGCTAGGAATCAATAGTCGACAGTCTGATCGGAAGGTGCAGCTTACTGTCTTGAGGCAGCCGAAAAATGGGGATAATTAGCTAGACAACGTTCACTGATACGTCGAATTAAATCTTGATGAAACTCCCTCCATACATCGGGTAGATTCAGACTATCAAATGCACTTTCAATTTGGTGCAACTCAACGTGTCTCTGATCTAATAAAGATCTCAAGATCTCAAACAATTTATGAGTTTGTTCGGGATCTGTGGTTGCATAATATTGAATGAGATAGTCTAGTCCAAGATCGATATTACGACTAACATCTCTGCTACCTTCAAGATATAAATTAGCGAGTTGAAACATTGCACGTGTTGAGCCATTCGCAGCTGCAAGACTGAACCAGTGAATTGCATGATTATTTGGACATGCAGCTAAGCTCTCGCCGCCATTTAAATAATGGAATCCAAGGAGGAGTTGAGCCTCTCGATGTCCGTGCACTGCTGCAGTGCAATACCAATAGATTGGATTGTTTAGCTCGATAGAAACAGTATTCGGATGTTGTTGTAAAATGTATCCAATTCGGAATTGAGCATTTGGAAAAGTTGGCGCAGCACGTCTATACATGTCGACTGCGATTTGCAAATTTTGAGGCATACCCAAACCTCTTTCTGCAAAGAATCCGTAATTATATTGCGCATTTGCTAGCCCCTGATTTGCTGCTTGCAAGTACAAAGTGGCAGCTTCTTGGAAGTTTTGAGGGACTCCTAAGCGTCCATCTGCATACACATTCCCAAGAATAACCTGTGCCTCTGGTATATGGTTTTCAGCACACATTCTAAGCCATTGCAGAGCTTCTATATCATTCTCTTGGTTTAGCAAAATACCCAATTGTAATGCTGAACTCAGAAGCCCTCCCTCAGTAGCTTGTCGAAACCAATAAATCGCTTGTGGAATGTTAATTGCAGTGCCAATCCCCATTTGATAGGCATAAGCAACATTGTGTTGAGCATTCCTATTTCCTTGTTGTGCGGCCAAGAAAAACAAACGAAAAGCTCGGTCTTCATCTCGGTTAATGTGCTCATTGCCTAACATGTAAGCGCTTGCCAAAGCGAATTGTATACGAGCAAAGCGATCGTATTGTGTGCTCAAGAATTGGTAGGCATCCTCGAGATCAATTCCTGGTTCAATATCGCCTGCTTCCACCATCTGGGCATTTTTGATGACGTTATTTTTTTTGACGCCTATTTGTGCTGCATGCACTAGAGCTGTTGGCACAATGCTGAGAAGAATACTTAGAAAAAAGAAGGAGCTTTGCCTTATCATGGGAAATGCCTTTTGAATGAAAACGTAGAGCATGTTAACTTGCTCGGACGTCTTGCTATGTATGAATTTTTCTAGCTCCCTATTACAACAAGGCGCTGCTGTTTGCAAGTTTTGATAATAATATTGTTTTTTGTATTTGAATCAAAGGCTTGCATAGTGAGGTTTTTGCGATGACTACATAGAGTATGGTTAGTCTCTTTTTTGTAAGCCAAGCTTCCGCATTTTTCCCGGAATATATTCCTCATGAACAGCTTGTGTATCTGCTAAGGTCCTTGACCAAACTAATCGTCGTGGGGGAAAAATCCCATAGCGAATGAAAGGTCGACGCATCTCATTGAGTAAGTGATTGCTTAACTCTCCATTCTGGGAACTCGGATCATACGGATGATGACCTCTTAGAACCCTGCTAACATCACTTATAAAGGCATCTATAGCTTCATGGTTCATTCCCATTTCATTCAAAATCGGTTGCATTTGATTAGCAAGCCCTATGACTTGGTTTCGAGTAAGATTTCTGTTTCTTCCGCTATAAAATGTTTGCAACTGATTCTGTAAACTTCGATGTGTGTATAGTCTATCGAAAAGATGTGAACGCTGAGACTCATCCAAAGGAAAGACTGTTCGATCAATTGCTAACGAAGCATGCTCGATCCGAGTATGGCTGTTTCGGTGGCTCAGATGATTTGATGATGACGAGCTGGATGATGACGAGCTGGATGATGACGAGCTGGATGATGACGAGCTGGATGCAACAAAGTTTTTGTTATCTGCATAGTTGCACGTGCTTGCGTGATCAAATTCATTCTCACATGGTAGAATATCATTCCTCAGAATCGGATTTTCTTCATTTGCCACACGCATGCGTGGTTGCAAAATCGATTTGACTAGCCTATCTGTCTCTCTTTCTTCTCTCGTCAGCGAAGGGATCGTATAGCTCATTCGAACTAGTTCAAGACCCCTTTGGCGGCGCACAGCTCGAGCTTGTTCTGTTAGGGAGTCAACCATGCGAAACAAAATCATGTTTGAAAGTCTATGAAGTTCACCCAGAAAATCCACGTTTACTTGAAAAATTCTCTCGACCTTTTCAAGCAAGCTAAAATCCAACAAATGACCACGCAATGTTTCATATACCTGATAGCTATTGATCAGGTTTGGGAGTGAGGATCTAAGCACATGGTCTATATATTGGAAGGCTTCTAAATTGCGATTCGCCTCTAGTAGGAATCTATCCAATATTATGAACTGGCTATCTGCAACACGACCACGTCTCGGTTCCAGTTCTTCGAGTTGTGCTCTAATGGCACTGATCAGATTCTCCTGATGCTCAATCAAAATTTCCATGACATCACGCAAACGCGTAAAGGAAACCTCTACGGATTCATTGTAGATGAATAGTCTTCTGGCATTTTCTGAAATTTGAGCTGTGCTATCCAAGACTGGAATATGAGCTGTTCTACCTAAATAGTAAAGACTAACGACGGAAAGTGGTTCTCTCCCATTAACCATACGAAATCGACTTGGACTTACATACATCAAAGCAGTTTCGCGCAGACGTCCTGCAACATCGGCATCAAAGCCATGCATAGATTCATCCGATGCAACCCCTGCAAGCCTATACATTAGTGAACCTTCGGTATTTGCGGCTATCAAGTCCGTTTGATACTGTTCAATCGCACTTGTTCGTCTATTCGGGGTCAGAGGGGCTAACAACTGCCCTACTGAGCTGGCCATTTCAACTTGATTTATAACGTCTGAGTCGTTTGATACGCGTGGTCGACCGCAGCACCAGCGACGAAGGTGCATAAAGGAAACCCTCCCAATGATTGTGGGGATACTGAAGAAGAAACCAAAAAAGGAGTTAGTCGCTGCAGCTCGTCGTAATTCTGTAGACAAAACTCCTTCTCCGGGGAGAGCCATTCGCTCTGCAGCGTGTTGGGCTAATTCTAGTTGGGGCAAAAGAGGACGGCGATTTTGAGTGGGTTCTTCACCGCTTGCGTGTGTCATGCTAGCTGTCAATTGAACAGCTATTAGGAGGATAAGCTTACGAAAACAAGAAATGTTCTTCATAAAATATGACCTATTTTTGCTTCGATATTTGAGATCTGAGCTTGCAGAACCTAACTGAGATTCAGTCCTATCGATGCTTCAGTATCTCGTAAATAGATATGATTGTTATTTAGGCAATAATTAGCATTGCGAATGGTAAAGTGCCAGTCTTTTTTCATGGGCGTAAGCAGTTGGGATTGTAGGAAAATATAAGAGGCGTTCGTACAGGACGTATTACGACCATTCAGATGCTCGGACAAGTGGTTTACGGATTTTTATGATTTGGCGTGTTTGGTGTTGATCGAACAATACGAACAGCAGCACTCAACCGTCGTGCCACCGAACTTAGAGCAGGTAGGGAAAGAGATGTATGCAATGAGCCTATTCGTTCCCTATGGCTCTCTGAGTGATCGGGCTCTCCAAGTTCTTGAAAGATGGATGCATGCCCACTCTCTCTGAGTGCTTCAGTGATTTGATTGTGAGTAAGGTCTCGAAGTAGGCATCTACGTAGAGCTCTGAGGATTTCTCGGTTCTGCATTTTATTCTTCATCTTATTGAGTAAGTTTGTAAGATTCATTCTACCTTTTTCTTTAGCTGCTATGTAGTGGTAAATGGCTTCATCATAATCACTCTCTCCTCCCCATCCCATTTCATACTGAAATCCAAGAGCTTGATGGGCTTCCAAATGTCCTTGCAGAGCAGCGCTTTCAAACCAAAATCGTGCCTGTTGATCATTGCTCTCTCGATCAGATGTAGGTGTTCCTCGACGAGCTTGATAGAGGAGGCCAATTCTGAATTGAGCTTCGACATGACCCAGATCTGCAGCTGCAAGGATATTTGCAAAGGCAGCTTGATCATTCTGTGGATATCCCTGTCGTCCCGAAAGATACATTAGGCCTTCCCAGTATTGAAGATCTGCTGTAGCTTGAGCTTTTGTAGGAGGCTGGTATTCAGTATTGCAACGCCAACTCGGGGATTCATCTTCGAAACCTGCAAGAGCTAATGACGATAACAGTAACAAATAAGTAAAAGCAAGCGTTCGCATCTAAACTCCTATCATGCGATTTTGACGCATGTAAAAAAGAGGACTTTAGGGTCCAATTCATTAGAATTTCATAATAGAAAAGTGTGTATAAGTAGACTAAGGTTTGTGCTGTTCTGTTTGTAATTTGATCAGATGGTCTTTCGCAAGTTGTAGACCTTGCTTACTTGCATATTCATAGAGCAGTTCGGACATGGCACTATTTTTTGCGACGACTTTACCTTCGTGATAAGCTGTTCCTAAATTGGTGAGCCCCTTTGCATCTCCCTGCTTAGCAGCTAGTTGAAAGAGTTTAAAAGCCTTTCTCTCATCTTGACGAACTCCTATGCCAAATTTATATAGCACACCTAAATCACTTTGCGCTGATGCTAGGCCCTGCCTTGCAGCTTTTTTAGTGAGTGTCGCAGCTTTTCCAAGGTTTTTGCGAGTTCCTACACCATTGAGATAAAAATAAGCTAAATAGCTTTGCGCTATTGCATTGCCTTGCTCTGCTGCAAAACTATAGAGTGTAAAAGCAATGTCGTAGTCTTGCTGAACACCCTTACCATCTTGGTAGAGGCTTGCGAGTTGAACCTGACCAGTAGCGTCCCACTGCAATGCTGAACGATGAAACCATATTGCAGCGTTTTCATAGCTTTTCTCCAGCCCAAATCCTTTTCTGTACATGAATCCCAGATAGTTTTGAGCAGGAGCATACCCTTGTTCAGCAAAGTCTCGGAAGATAATTGCAGCTTCGCTAAAATCTCTGCGATTGTATAACTCTAGAGCATCTTGGAAGGAGCCTTCTGATTCAGCAAAAGCAAATGTAGATAAGACCAGGCTAAAGATTAGGCTAGCGACGCGCATCGATTCTCCTCAGATTAATTTATAAATTGAAAATGGATGAGCGACGTTTATTTTTTATAGACGACGAAGTCAAGGAGTTTTTAGAGCGGGTTTTTTTGCTGCTGGAGGTTTTGGATATTTGTGAAAAGATCGGTAATGCGTTGGATACATGTTGATGCTGCTGTATTAGGATCTGTAGAGAGTATCAGTGGAGTAGATGTACTAGAGTCGCTTGCCTCCGCAAGTCCTAATGCATGGGTCTGGGTGCTCAAAACTCCCAATATTGGTGATATAACTAGTAAAGCTGCGCCGGACAGAAAGCCTCCAACCTTCGCACGGGTTGCCTTTGTTTTAGCGGGTTTCATTTGATTGTTTAGATCCTCGATCTGTTTCTTTGTTCGTTCCTCAAATGAATCAAGTTCATTACCTCCGATAAGTTCAGCGTGTTTTTTAGCCTCGAGTGCAAGCTTATTAAGGATTTCTGTAACTTTAGTTTTAGAGTTTCCTAATTCTGTTCCTGGATTCATATTTTTGAGTCTATCTTCTATTGTTCTCTCAGCAATTTTTTTCTGATTGAAAGTATTTGTCTCATTTGCTCGTAATGTAATGGTATCTATCTTTTGATAGTTTTCAAATAAAGCTTGCAGAACGGTTGGGTTATTTGACGCACTCAACGCTTGAAAACGGGCATCTATAGAAGTGATGTCATTATATTTGTTATTACGAGCTAGTTCTTGCTGTTTTGCGTTGTCTTGATAGCCTGGTGTGTTAGGCTCTATATCTAATCTTTTTTGATAGTCTCCTAGGTCTCTAGACAGCGATCTGATTGTTTCTAGCTCATTTTCGAATAGATGCTTAAGTGCATTTTTCTTTGTGGAGTCATTAAAACTATTAATGATCATACCTTTTATTTCTTTTTTAGCATCATTAACTTTTCGTTGAAAGTCATTGGCAGATTCTAATATCCGCTTTTTCGTCTTTTTGAATTCAGACTTTCCTGAGTTGAGCTTCTGTATATATACTAAGGTGCCACCAGTCACTACAAGGCCAGCAACCCCTGCCAGTACAGCTGCAGATATAATTGCATTTTGTGAATTCGAATTTTTCTGTGAACCCATATTATCCGCAAGGCCTAACCCACTTTGTTTGGCTTGTTGGTCTCTCACTTCTTGAACCAACTCATTGAAAATATCCGAGCTAAAAGTTTCGGCAAGTAAGTTGCCTGTCTTGCTGGTGTTGCCAAAAAAGTTGCTAAGGTCTGCACTTACTTTGCCTTGCAAGTTGCTGTGACATTG